>CAYMQQ010000226.1:915-1023 GCA_964392685.1 uncultured Sediminibacterium sp. | reverse complement strand
TGCTGCCGCTGTCAGTGCTCAGCGCCAAAGTGGGCGCTGCAGGGGCGGTGGCGTCAATGGTGATGACCGCTGCGCTCGTGGCAGCGGTGCTGGTGTTGCCTGCTGCAT
>CAYMQQ010000226.1:0-815 GCA_964392685.1 uncultured Sediminibacterium sp. | reverse complement strand
TGCTGCTGCCGCTGTCAGTGCTCAGCGCCAAAGTGGGCGCTGCAGGGGCGGTGGCATCAATGGTGATGACCGCTGCGCTCGTGGCAGCGGTGCTGGTGTTGCCTGCTGCATCGCTCTGGCGAACTTTGACTTCGCCCGCCGCATAACTGCCTTGTGCCAACGTGAAGCTGCTGCCTGTGCCGTTGCTCCAGTTGGCACCAGCGTCGGTGCTGTACTGCCAAGTCGCCCCGGCTTCCAGGCCGCTCACGGCCACCGTGCCTACATTGCTCACACCATCGCTGTTGCTGCTGCCGCTGTCAGTGCTCAGCGCCAAAGTGGGCGCTGCAGGGGCGGTGGCGTCTAAAGCGAAGGTTAATGTGTTGCTAATATGCGAAAAGTGGCCTCCAATGTTTTGACGCACCATGACTTGCTTGGTTCCATCCCCCTCGGCTGTAAAACTGGTGCCACTTCCTGTGGTCCAGCTTCTACCACCGTCCATGCTGAAGTCCCAACCAGCACCCGTTATAAGTCCACTAACATCAATATGTCCATTCGCAGTCAGTTGACCTTGCTCGTTGGTCCATTGGCTCAGGGCAATGGTTGGCGCCGGAGGTTCAACCAGGTAAACGCTTCGAGTGGCCGATTCTGCGCCTACCGTTGCCTGGATAGTTGTGGCGCCCAATCCTGGCAGTTGTGTACTCGAAAAACTAATATTCCAAATTCCTTGTGCATTAGCAGTCACAATGCGCGAATCCGTAACTGTTGATGCCCCAGACTCATCAGCCCAAGTAATGGTGACGCTGGAGCCTGCCGTAGCAGTGCCCTGAACCTGCACG
>CAYMQQ010000225.1:0-1054 GCA_964392685.1 uncultured Sediminibacterium sp. | reverse complement strand
GGTGAAACTATGAGGGGGCAAGCCGGTGGTGGTGTTCTTGAAAGCGTGGTAAACGCAGTCGGAAGACAGCGGTTCCACACCAGAAAGGCATCATCATGAAGTATGTCGGCGTTGACCTCCACAAGCAGACTCTCAGTGTGTGCGTTGTTGACCAGTCCCGCACCGTGCTGGAGCGGAAGCGGCTGCAGTGCCGCGATGAGCAATCCATCCGTAAGTATCTGGCGGCGTTAGGCGAGTTCCGGCTCGTGGTGGAAGCGACGGCCAGCTACGAGTGGTTCGTGCGGCTGGCGGAGCCTCTGGCGGAAAAGGTGCTGCTGGCTCATCCGAAGAAGCTGCGCGTCATCGCGGAATCGACTCGGAAGAGTGACCGGCTGGATGCGCAAGTGCTCGCGGAGTTCCTGGCGCTGGACATGGTCCCGACGTCGTACCGCCCCACACCGCGTCAGCGCGATCATCGTCGGCTGGTGCGTCAGCGGGATTCGATCCAGCGGCGGATCACGTCGGTCAAGAACCGTATGAGGCGTATTATGATGAATTATAACGCGGATCGCCGCGACCTCTTCACTCGAGTGGGGCTGCAGGTATTGCAGGATCTGAAATTCTCCGCCGCAGATCTCTTTGCGCTGAAACAGATGGAGGCGGAGCTGAAGTTCTTCCAGCAGCAACTGCTGGAAGCCGATCGTCAGTTGCGGGAGTTTGCGAAGCAGGCTCCTGTGCGTGAGCAGCAACTGCGGGAACTGCTGCTGAGCATTCCGGGCGTCGGAACTGTGACGACCGAGGTCGTGCTGGCCGAAATCGCGGACATCGATCGCTTTGATTCTCAGAAGGAAGTCGTGGCGTATGCAGGTCTGGCTCCTGGTCAGCGGGAGAGCGCAGGCCGGTCCAGGGAACTGCATATCGAGAAGACGGGTTCGAAGCACCTGCGTTGGGTGCTGGTGGAAGCGGCGTGGCGCTTGATCCGGCATTCGCCGCGCTGGCAAGCCATCTACGAACGGCTGAAGGTGCGGCTGCGGGCGAAGAAGGCCGTGGTCGCCATCGCGCGACGACTGTTAAC
>CAYMQQ010000224.1:0-1105 GCA_964392685.1 uncultured Sediminibacterium sp. | reverse complement strand
CTTTATCAACCCCACATCCATTTTATCAGCAATAATCTTATGCACCGCAGCCAGTATGATCTCATCTTCACATTTTTCATTGTATCGAGTTTTAATCAGCTTTTTAATACATTTTAAAACCTCGTCAGAACAAATGATACCTGCAATATTGTAAGGGTCGGTGGCTTCGCATTTGTTCCAGAGTGGTTTGAACAGGTTTTTTACTACACTTTCTTTATGCAGGTGCTGTAAATGATTGGCTGCGCTTTTTAATGTGGCAGCATCACTCAGATCTATGGCGAATATTAGGCGGGATGAGATGGGTTGTTCAAAAATGATCTTATAGAATTCGAAATTTTTTCCGTTGGTAAGCAGGGCGTATTCAATGCCTTCATTGGCGCCATAGTTGACAGTTTGCCTTAAATGTTTTTCGGATAGCTGAAAGGAAAGTGCTTTTACTTCTACCAGAAAATGCCTAGTCTTATTCACTTGTATCACATAATCGGCATATGTGCCTTTGATCATGTATTCTGTTTTGATTTCTTCCAGTTGCTTATAGCCCAATACATCTGAAAGAAAACGGTTGATCATAATGCGGGTACCTGATTCATCCAACTCTTTAATGTTGCCATCTAAAAAATCTTTGCGGTAGGCTTTCAGGGAATTGAGTAGCTTTTGTTGCTTTAGGGCAGTGAGCATAAGATTCGTTTTGGTTGATAAAGACAGGCTCTATCCAAAACTAATAGGCAGATTTCTATTTCTATTACGGCAAACCGTAACCAGGGGGAAGAATAAAATGTTTTTTGAAAATAATTACCAGTGATGCAAATAGCTCTTTCGCTATAATGCCAATTAAGGGTGAGGGATTAGGTATTAGGGATTAGGAGCGCCATCTTACAATACCAGTAGTATCTCTTCCTAACGCCTAACTCCTAATACCTAACACCTATCGCATTTATAATAAACCCGCATTGCTACAAAACACCATCAACTGTTGGTTATTTAAAAAACCCAACTCTTCTCTGATCTGACTCAGGCGTATTTCAATGCTGCTTAAGCTGGAAGTTTTAATGTTGTGCTGTTTAAGATAAGCAGTTATTTAATTTTGCTGGTAACCCTCATTCAG
>CAYMQQ010000223.1:0-1126 GCA_964392685.1 uncultured Sediminibacterium sp. | reverse complement strand
TCTGATGTCTGATATGGGAGTATGTAGGGGGAGTTCTACGGGAAATTGTTAAATTCTTGTACAGCTTTGTGGACCTCTGTGCGGAACTCCGTGCAACTCCTATGTTTACAAAGTAGTGAAAATAGGATTATAAAAGTTCTTTGGAATAAGATAATAGTTTTGATGAATAAAGGTGAAAAAGGGATGAGAGTACATTGTGTAAGAAATAGCTTTTAAAGCATATTGTCACAGAGATATAACCTCATCCTTTTTGATCTCTTCGAGTTTGAACAGAATGTAAGGAATATGGTCAGGTACTATATATCCAGAATATCCAATTAGGAGACAAAACGAAGGGAGATTTTTCACTTTATTAACCTCAAAACAGAAGTAAAGATGAAAAGGATTGTAAAACAGGCTGTGGGCATAGATGTGGCCCAAGATGAGTTAGTGGTTTGCATGGGTCGTATGCATGAAGACTTGACACTAGAGCTGTATAGTCATAAGACTTTTAGTAATACAGCTAAAGGTTTTGAATTACTGACTACCTGGGTAAGTAAATTATCAAATGCAGATGTGGAGCTAATCTATGTTATGGAAGCTACAGGAGTATACCATGAAAGTTTGGCTTACTATCTATCAGATCGAGGGGATCGTTTGAGTATTGTCTTACCTAACAAGATCAGCAACTACAGTCGGACATTGGATGTAAGAACAGTAACGGATAAGACGGCTTCAGAAGCGATAACCCGGTTTGGATTAGAAAGGAAGTTAGATAACTGGGAGCCCCCTAAAGGTGTTTATAGATCATTGAGACAATTAACGAGGGAAAGAGATCAGATAGTGGCCACCAGAACGATTGCGAAGAATCAGTTACATGCTGAAGAAGCAGAAGCTTATCCGAATAAGAGATCAATAGCTAGGACCAAAAAACATATTGCTTTTTTAGACAAACAGGAACAAGAGATCAAAGAAGAGTTGGCTCAAATGATCAAAGAGGATGAGGAAGTTAAAAGAATAGTGGTACTTCTTTGTTCTCTTCCCGGAATAGGATTATTGACAGCAGCAACGATATTGGGTGAAACCAATGGATTTGATTTAATCCGTAATAAAAGGCAACTGGCTAGCTATGCCGGACTTGATGTAA
>CAYMQQ010000222.1:0-1165 GCA_964392685.1 uncultured Sediminibacterium sp. | reverse complement strand
TGGAAGAGGTTATTCAGTATATATACTGAATGTATAGTTTGATTATAGGGTATAACTTTGTTGGCTAAATTTCATTTAATTGATGACTGGAAAAGAATCAATAGATTATATACTAAAAAAAGCGCTAGGTTGGTCACTCATTCTTATGGGCCTTTTTATGTACTTGATTATCTGTATTGAATGGACTACTTGTATTAGATTTATAACACCCAAAGAACCAGGTTATGCGATTTTGGTATCAGTTTTAATTTATACAATTATACCTTTTATTTTAGGATTTACTTTACTTATTAGATTAACAAATAAAGAAATGTTTCTTGATGGATATAAGTGATGTTTTAAAGGACGTATTGGATCATGAGTATCTTAACATCCAATCGAGAAAAATAATCCGTTAATGAGGAGATATCTGGACAATGCGTTAATTTAATTTCTTCTTTTTATCTGTTCTGTTATGAATTTCCTCAAATCCTCTTTTTTTATTTTATAAAATTTCAATAATTCAAAGGCCTTGTTTATAGATGAATTTAAATTACTATTTGCTTTTTCTAGTTTTTGCTCAAGCTGGTGTTTTTCAATAAATCCTATACCATTATTTAAAAATTCATATATGAGTGAATATTCATCGTAATTAATTTGTAAATCGAGATCATCATTCCAATCAACTTTTTCTAATTTGATACTACCTAAACTATAAATAGAACTACCACATTTTAGTTCTCCTTCATTAAAAGTAAAAGTAATAAATTCAGATTTATTACTTTTTGCAAAATCATAAAATAATTTCATTGGTAAAGTTCTTACGCATAATATCCGCAACTCCTTTGAAGTGATTACGGATAATATGCCTGTAATAGTGCTGGGCAAAATATTTACAATCGGTAAGGTTTACTGTAATAACAATTGCATCTTCTTTGGCTGGCAGAAAATCAGTGTATAACCAGTTGCCATAATGCAACTCACTTTCATCAATTATGCCTTCAATAGCACCGTTTAAATCGTCTTTGTGGATGGGGCAATATCCTTCATGCTTTGTTGTATAAAAAGCAAATTCAGCCTCCTGCAAGGGGGCTGTAAATGGAATGATATTTAATTGTAGTGTTTGTTGCATAAGCCAATCTTTATTTTATCAGTTAGTCAATAATATTACAAATATTAGCCTCCT
>CAYMQQ010000221.1:0-1191 GCA_964392685.1 uncultured Sediminibacterium sp. | reverse complement strand
TGTCTAGTCCTGAAATAGGTTTACACCTAAAGTAAACCAAAAACAGGATTATATGGAACACAAAGTAGAGATTCGTCAGATGTTTGATGAATCATTCAAACGAAAAGTGATTGAGGAGTATTTGTCAACAAGACACTCCAAGATGTCAATTCAGCGCAAGTACAATATTCATTTTAAAAGTGCTATTTGTACCTGGATGAAGCGTTTAGGCTACACAGAAAAGGTTGAACAAAAGTGTAACTTAGCTTCTCTAAAACGAAGTATTTTGTCAAACAGCACGCCTAAGCCAACCAACGCTATTGATGCTGATAAGAAAATCAGAGACCTTGAACGACAGCTTGAAGATGCTAAATTACAAGCTGAGGCTTATAAGCGAATTATTGAAAAGGCTGAAAAGGAACTAAATATCCCTATCAGAAAAAAGCACAATACCAAGTAATCAAAGAGATGAAAGACAGTTATCCGTCGGTAAGCCTGATACGGCTCTGTCGGTTACTTGGTGTTACTCGTCAGGCGTATTATCAGTTTTACTGGCACATTGAAGAGCTTCAAGTAGAAGAAGAATTAGTATTAAATGAAGTCAAAGAATTAAGGCGCATTCATCCAGCAATAGGTACTAGAAAACTCTATTGTATGCTTCAACCATTTCTTCTGGATCATCAGATTAAAATGGGCAGGGATGCTTTATTTAACCTAATGTCGGTCAATAAATTACTGGTAAGAAAACGCAAAAGAAAGGTCAATACGACGCAATCTTATCATTGGTTTAGAAGATATCCCAGCTTGATTAAGTCATGGTATCCTGATGCACCTAATCAGTTGTGGGTTGCAGATATCACCTACCTGCCAGTGATAAACGGCTTTTTATATATCAGTTTAATTACCGATGCTTACTCACATAAAATTATGGGCTACTCAATAGGGGAAAGTCTTGAAGCTGTTCACACCACAAAAGCACTTCAAATGGCACTGAAAAATGAAGATCACCGGAATGTTATTCATCATTCTGATCGAGGAATCCAATATTGCTCTTCAGAATATGTAAATATTTTACAAGAACATGGTATTCGTATTAGTATGACAGAAAGTGGTGATCCATTGGAAAATCCAATTGCAGAAAGAATAAATGGGATATTGAAAGAAGAATATCTCAAACATTACCACATTACAAACCACCAGGAAGCTACCAAG
>CAYMQQ010000220.1:0-1196 GCA_964392685.1 uncultured Sediminibacterium sp. | reverse complement strand
CATGTTTGATGGTAAGCTTACCTAGGAGTACGCAGATATGCGAATAGGATATCACCCCGATTGGAACTCTTATATTTTTAATTATAAAAGGGGAGAAGTAAAATCCTTTCTCATCAGCAGTGCAAGGTTTTGGTGCGATCAATTTCATACAGATGGATTGAGGGTGGATGCCGTGAGCTCGATGCTGCGTCTTGATTACAGTAGGAACGAAGGTCAGTGGGAGCCGAATGAATTTGGTGGTAATGGTAATCTGGAAGCGATTGCTTTCATCAAAGATTTGAACGAAACCCTATACCGCGATTTTGCAGATGTGCAAACCATTGCTGAAGAAGCAACAGATTGGCCAAAGATCAGCAAACCAACATTCGAAGGCGGACTCGGCTTTGGAATGAAGTGGATGATGGGTTGGATGCATGATACCTTGGATTATTTCAAAATGGATCCCATCTATCGTCAGTTTCATCAGGATAAATTTTCCTTTAGCATGATGTATTTCAATGATGAGAACTTCATGTTACCCTTGAGTCATGATGAAGTGGTACATGGCAAGAGTCCGATGTTATATAAAATGCCAGGCGATGAATGGCAAAAGTTCGCGAATCTGAGAATCCTTTATACTTACATGTTTACACACCCGGGAGCAAAATTGTTATTCATGGGTAATGAATTTGGTGCTACCAGTGAGTGGAATTATAAAAGTGAGTTACAATGGGAATTATTACAGTTTGTGAGTCATGGTGGAATGAAGTACTGTGTTCAAAAACTAAATGGACTATACCGATCAGAACCCGCGCTGTATGAAAAACAATTTGAACCGGATGGGTTTGAATGGGTAGACTTAAACCATCGAAGTGAATCAGTGATGGTTTATAAACGAAAAGGAAAAAAAGAGAAAGACGATGTACTAGTGATATTGAATGTAACACCAATAGTTCGTCAGGATTGGGAAATTTATGTTCATGGAAAAGGTAAATGGCAGGAGATCTTTAATAGTGATGCCAAAGAATTCTGGGGAACAGGAGATGTCTTTAACCCCGAAATCCAATCCGAACTGGTAGACAAACCTTCCAAATGCTACCGGTTAAAAGTGCATTTACCGGCGTTGGGGGCGGTGGTTTTGAGGTAAGAGCTCCAGGCTGCAGGCTTCACGCCGCAAGCTGCAAGTTTTTTATGAGGAATCTACATCTCTCTTGCAG
>CAYMQQ010000219.1:0-1208 GCA_964392685.1 uncultured Sediminibacterium sp. | reverse complement strand
ACTGACATTACGCACCCCTAAAAACTTTGAAAAGCAAGTTCATTGACAGTATGACATTTTAGGCTACGAATTTCTTCCCAAGCTGCCTTTAGCGCTGTGAGGTAGATTTTGTGCTTCAGCGCAAAGTGGTTCTTCTTGTGCACGATTTTCAGCTTTTCGAGCTGTACCAAGCCCCACATGGAGGCGAACAGGTGGTTCTTCTGCGAGCGCTCCATCTTGGTGGGCGACTGTGCTATGCCGACGTTCTGCTTAACGGACTTGTGGGATTCCTCCACCTTCCACCGTTTTTGGTAGAGCTGGAAGATTTGCTCGGCGTCCAAACCGCCATCGCTCGTGACAAGAAACACTACCCCCGTGGAGCCGTCCATGTTTTTATAGACCTTTTTGACCAAGAACAGGTCAAATGGCACGCTCTCCATGCGCACCTTGTATACCACGCCGGGCTGCAGTTCCTGTTGGCTGACTGGTTTGTATGCGCCTGTTTTCCCGTTCCCGTCCACAAGCCCGACCTTGCGGTTGTCCTTGATGGCACCGACGAAGTGCTTGCAAAGGTCCTGTACGACGAACTTCATGTTGTCGGCGGCGCTGAACCAGGTGTCCCACAGCACATACCGGAACCGTACTTGGTTGTGGTGGCACAGCACCGCCAGCCGTTCCCGCATCAACTCGTTCTTGGTCTTGGGGCTCTTCATTTTCCCCTTGCCGGTCTTCTTGTCCGTGTACGCCTCCGTCTTGCATATCACCTCGAAAGCCAGGGGCACGTTGATTTGCATCGTGCCGTCCCCGGAGGCGACCGTGTACAGGAAGTTCAGGACGTTGATGCTGAGGGAGTATTGATGCTTGGCGTGGTCCCAGTTCACCGTGATGATGGAGTTGGGCGTGGAATGGGGCTTCTCCACCAGGAAGTCGTCCACCACGATGCAGCCGTCGTCCCGTTCGATTTGCCTGACGAGGGGCTTGACCAGCTTCCAGAAATCCTTCTGGTGAAGCTCTGGCTGGGCAACGGCCCGTGTGATGTGGTCGTGGCTCAGTGCGTTGCCAAGCACGTCGCTAAGGTCTTTTGCGCTGACAAGCCCTTGGTGGGCAATCAGGTAATCGACGTAAAGCTCAAGGGTATCGGGTTTTCTCATGGCTCGTGTTTGTGAACCACAAATGTCATACTGTCAAAGAACTTTGTTGTCCTAATTTTCAGGGGTGCGTAATGTCAG
>CAYMQQ010000218.1:0-1208 GCA_964392685.1 uncultured Sediminibacterium sp. | reverse complement strand
TGTAAGCTCCCCCAAAGTTCGGCCACTTAAAAGTTGACAGAATTGTTAACTTTAAAAAGGAGGTCGTTATGAAAAAATCAAGATTTACTGAGACACAGATTGTGAAAGCAATCCAGGAACACGAGGCTGGTAAAGATGCCAAGGATATTTGCAGGGAGCTTGGGATTACTACAGCATCGTTTTACAAATGGCGTCAACGTTATGGCGGATTGGATGTAAATGAATTGAAACGAATCAAAGAGTTGGAAGAAGAGAACAGCCGTTTGAAACGCATGTATGCCAACTTAAGTTTAGTGCATGAAGCGTTAAAAGATGCAATGGCAAAAAAGCTGTAACGCCTGATGAGAAAAGCAGCCTGGCTGAACACATGGTGAGCGAGTTTGGTATCAGCCAGCGTCAGGCATGTAAAACAGTAAGCCTGCCACGAAGTACACAACAATACAAGCCTAAGCCAAAGGATGATACTGTTGTTGTTGAACAACTGCAACAGTTAGTAGAGAAGCATCCTGCTATTGGTTTTTGGCAGAGTTACTTCAGGATCAGAAGAAACGGGTACATCTGGAATCACAAGCGGGTGTACAGAGTGTATACTGATTTAAAACTCAATATCCGCAGACGTTATAAAAAGCGGTTGCCACAACGTGTAAAGCAATCACTTTATCAGCCCGCTGCTATCAATGAGGTGTGGAGTATTGATTTTATGAGCGACACCTTATGGGATGGCAGAAGGTTCAGATTGTTAAACATCATTGATGATTATAACAGAGAGATTCTGCACATCGAATCAGATCTGTCACTGCCAACGCTTCGGCTGATCAGAGTGCTGGAATACCTCAAAGAGTTTAGGGGCTTACCGCACATGATACGTGTAGATAATGGACCAGAGTTCATCTCACACAAGCTTGAGTTTTGGTGCAGGGAGCATAACATCAGTCTGGCTTTTATACAACCCGGTAAACCTATGCAAAACGGCTATGTAGAACGTTGTAATGGCAACATCAGAAAGGAATTATTAAATGCGTATGTATTTACAACATTGGATGAGGTACGAGAAAAAGCAGAAGAATGGCGTATGGATTATAATTGCTCAAGACCACATCAGTCGCTGGGTTTTGTACCGCCAGTCGAATACATTTAATCCGTATTCATGTTAAACTGAAAAAAGAAAATTATACTTTTAACTGGCCCGAAAAAAAGGGGAGCTTACA
>CAYMQQ010000217.1:0-1219 GCA_964392685.1 uncultured Sediminibacterium sp. | reverse complement strand
TACTGTACCCAGCTTTTTTAAGTGGAAGTAAGTTTCTGGTAATGAGCTATTTGTATTTTTGTCCATCTTAAAAAGCTGAATATTCTATTCTCAATGGCAGAATCTGCCAATAGTCTTTTCCGAAACAGTTCTCGAATTATATTGATACCCTTCCTGACAAAGCTATTCGATTTATAACCATGCTTTTTCTTTTTAATGTTTTGTACTTTTTTATGAAAATAGATACCCATACTTCCACAAACTGCATAAGCTATCGCCACTAAGGCAATGAGTTTTTTAATCTTTTTCAAACATTTTAAATGCGTCTTTTCTAAGTCAAACCCTCTACCTTTCAGCCCTTGGAAACAGCTCTCAACCGTCCATCTTTTAGCATATAATTGCCCCATAAATTCTACATTTACTGTACCCAATAGGTATAAAAAATCACCGTCTATTAAGGCTTGAACCCAAACATCTGCCACCACACCATCCACTAAGCAATCTTTTAATATCAGCGGTCTGCCAATTTCTAAATTCAGGCTCTCTATTTTGCACACAGTACCATTTAACCTTTGCAGTAAATGGTGTTTCGGCAGACGCATCACAAAATTTACACCATTGTCTTTCAAGTACTTAATCCATGAATGACCAATAAATTCTCTATCCCCGACTATGTACCCTATTCGCTCTTTACCAATTAAATTTACACACAATTTTACTATATCTTTACGGTCTTGAGTGGATGAATTTCCACTATTATTATCCAACATTTCCCAATATAAAGGAAGTTGATAATCGCCACAACCCACTACTACCATCAAAATATTTATTTGACATGACCCAAAATCCCATTCAGTTCTATCTATGCATAAACGCAGCTTTTTCTTAGCAGGCAAGAACTGCAATAAGAGCAAAGCTACATAAAAATAATCAATATCAACTTCTCTAAAAAAATCCTGTATCCGAACCTCATTTGAACTTAATTTGGCCTCATTATTTAGATGGTGAGCTACTTCACAAAATTGTACATTTCTACTTTTTATTAACCCTAAGACAAATAATCCAATGAATTTTTTTCGGGATAAATTCCTCACAATTGGAATTTTTGATAAAACACCAGTAATTTCGCTTTCGAGCCTTGAGTTCATGGGAAGTGAGTTATTTTGCAGCTTGGTAACTACAAAACTCTTACTTCCTTCTTTTTTTACCTAATTTGACCTTTTTTTAGCAGGGTATAGTA
>CAYMQQ010000216.1:0-1232 GCA_964392685.1 uncultured Sediminibacterium sp. | reverse complement strand
TGTAGGCTCCCCCAAAAAGTTGTCCATTCTTGGTTAGAGTTAACGGGAAAAAGCTTGTTAATTTTAAACTTTGAAAGACATGAAAAAAGGAAGATTTACCGAATCGCAGATAGTATCTGCCATGAAAAAACAGGAATCAGGAATTGCTGTTAAAGACATTGCCCGAGAGATGGGAATCAGCGAAGCAACATTTTACAACTGGAAAGCAAAGTATGGAGGTATGGAAGTGAGCGATGTTGTAAAGATGAAGCAGATGGAAGCCGAGATCAGTGAATACAAAAAGATTGTAGCTGAATTGAGCCTTGAGAACCGAGCCATGAAAAACCTGATTGCAAAAAAGTTTTAACGCCTGAAGCGAAACGGGAAACTGCGCATCATCTGGTAGAAGAAGAGCAGTTAAGTAACCGTAAGGCGTGTGAACTGGTAGGCATATCCCGCAGTACGTACCAGTATCAATCAAAACCTAAGGATGACAGTGAGCTTCAGGATGCCCTGACAGCACTAACTACAAAGCATGTTGCTATTGGGTTCTGGCAATGTTGTTACCGTCTTTGGAATAAGGGTCACTGGTGGAATCATAAAAGAATCTATAGGGTTTATACCGACATGAAACTGAATATCCGTCGCAGAGCCAAAAAGAGGCTTCCTGAAAGGATAAAACAGCCATTGCACCTTCCTACAACTCCTAACCAGGTGTGGAGTATTGACTTTATGAGCGATACACTGGTAGATGGAAGAAGGTTCCGTTTGTTCAATGTAATGGACGATTTTAACAGAGAATCATTGGCTATTGAAGTAGATACGTCATTGCCGTCTCTTAGGGTAATCAGAGTGCTGGAAAGACTGATTGCACAAAGGGGTAAACCTGCAAATATCCGTTGCGACAATGGTCCTGAATTTATCAGTCATAAGCTAGAAGAATGGTGCAGTGATGAGCGTAGACAGATAACGATTCAATTTATTCAACCGGGGAAACCTACCCAAAATGCATACATCGAAAGAAAAAATGGAAGTATCAGAAGAGAAGTATTAAATGCTTACCTGTTTTATCGTTTATCGGAGGTAAGGGAACAAACAGAAGAATGGAGAATGGATTACAATACCGAGAGACCGCATAAGTCATTGGGCTATTTATCACCAATACGATATGCAAACAAATGGGAGGAAAAACAGAAAAATATTACCTTAGAAAACTCTAACTAAACGTGGCACTAAATTATGGGGAGCTTACA
>CAYMQQ010000215.1:0-1263 GCA_964392685.1 uncultured Sediminibacterium sp. | reverse complement strand
TTCCTGTCAAAACCGTTTATAAAAATCATCCATGTTTAGATTCGAAGTCTTTCATGAGTTCACAAATGACTTCTACACTCGATAATGGTAATGCATTGTACATGCTCACACGTATTCCTCCAACAGTTCTATAGCCTTTTACGCCAATCATATTTGCCTGCTTACAGGCTTCTAAAAAAGCTGTTTCTAATGATGGGTCATTGAGGAAAAACACAGCATTCATAAGGCTTCTATCCTCTTTCGCTACATCTGCACGAAACAAAGGAATACTATCAATGGTTTGATATAAAAGTGCTGATTTTGCTTTATTTCTTCTCTCCATCTCCTCTAACCCACCTTCCTGAAGAATCCAGCGTAAAGTGAGCATACTCACATACACAGCAAATACCGGTGGTGTATTCATCAATGAACCGGCAGCGATATGTTTTTGGTAATCCATGATGGTAGGAATTTTTCTGTTTACTTTTCCTAACAGATCTTTTCTCACTACTACCATATTAACACCTGCTGCACCCATGTTTTTTTGTGCACCGGCATAAATCAATCCAAATCGTTTATAATCAGCAGGTCTGCAAAAAATATCACTGCTCATATCGGCCACCAACGGCACTTGTGTTTCCGGGAATTCATGCCACTGTGTTCCTTCTACTGTATTATTAGAGGTAATATGTAGGTAAGCCGCTGATCTAGGTACGGCAAAGTCTTTACTGATATATGTATTTTGTTTGTCGGTGCTGTCTGCTACCACTTCTACTTTACCAAACAAAGCCGCTTCCGTAGCTGCTTTTTTACCCCAGATACCATTCACATGATAAGCAGCTGTTGCCTTTTCATCCAGCAAATTCATGGGTACTTGCATGAATTGCGTAGTAGCGCCTCCATGTAAGAACAACACTTCATGATCATCACCCAGATTCATCAATTGTTTTACACTGTTGATGGCTTCCTGTAATACCTCTTGAAAATGAGTAGTACGATGTCCGATCTCAAGAATAGATAAACCCGTTCCATTAAAATCATGGATCGCCTGTGCGGCTTGCTCCATCACGCTTTGGGGCAAAATAGATGGCCCCGAATTAAAATTATGAACCTTCATGTCGATTGCTTGAATGCGCAAGGTAGGGAAAGTCTTGAGCTTGTAGCATATAGTTGATGACTTATAGCCAATGGGGCATAGCAAATAGTTTATAGTTAATACATTGTATTCCTTGTGGTAGCCTGAAATATGTTGACCGTTTTTGAATAAATTTTTAACTCAAAAAC
>CAYMQQ010000214.1:0-1271 GCA_964392685.1 uncultured Sediminibacterium sp. | reverse complement strand
AAATACCATCAGTGCAACAACTGCGAACATCAGCAACTTAGCCGGTCTGACTAATCTAAGTGTAACAAACACTATTCAGTCAGCAACTGTAAGTGCGACGACTGGTAACTTCACAGATATCAATGTAACCGGCACAATCACCGGAGGTACTTTTAGTGGAACGATCAATCAGGGCTCTGCCAATACGATTACCAGTCTGACCAATTTAACTACACTGTCAACTACGAATGCGACAGTGAGTGGTAATTTGACAGCAACAAATGCAAACATCACGAACCTCACCGGTCTAACGAACTTGAGTGTAACCGGAACAGTAGATGCAAATACCATCAGTGCAACAACTGCGAACATCAGCAACCTAGCCGGTCTGACTAATCTAAGTGTAACAAACACGATTGAGTCAGCAACTGTAAGTGCAACGACGGGTAACTTCACAGATATCAATGTAACCGGAACGATCACCGGAGGTACTTTTAGTGGAACGATCAATCAGGGCTCTGCCAATACGATTACCAGTCTGACCAATTTAACTACACTGTCAACTACGAATGCGACAGTAAGTGGTAATTTGACTGCAACAAATGCAAACATCACGAACCTGACTGGTCTTACAAACCTAAGTGTAACCGGAACAGTAGATGCAAATACCATCAGTGCGACAACAGCGAACATCAGCAACTTAGCCGGTCTGACTAATCTAAGTGTAACCAATACCATCCAATCAGCAACTGTAAGTGCAACGACTGGTAACTTCGATAATTTAAATGTAACCGGAACGATCACCGGAGGTACTTTCAGTGGAACGATCAATCAAGGCTCTGCCAATACGATTACCAGTCTGACAAACCTGACTACACTGTCAACTACGAATGCGACAGTAAGTGGTAATTTGACGGCAACAAATGCAAACATCACGAACCTGACTGGTCTTACAAACCTGAGTGTAACCGGAACAGTAGATGCAAATACCATCAGTGCGACAACCGCGAACATCAGCAACTTAGCTGGCTTAACTAATTTGAGTGTAACAAACACGATCCAGAGTGCAACTGTAAGTGCAACGACGGGTAACTTCACAGATATCAATGTAACCGGAACAATCACCGGAGGAACTTTCAGTGGAACGATCAATCAAGGCTCTGCCAATACGATTACCAGTCTGACCAATTTAACTACACTGTCAACCACCAATGCAACAGTAAGTGGTAATTTGACAGCAACAAATGCAAACATCACGAACCTCACCGGTCTAACGAACTTAAGTGTAACCG
>CAYMQQ010000213.1:0-1276 GCA_964392685.1 uncultured Sediminibacterium sp. | reverse complement strand
AAACGAAGGGAGATTTTTCACTTTATTAACCTCAAAACAGAAGTAAAGATGAAAAAGATTGTAAAACAGGCTGTGGGAATCGATGTAGCCCAAGATGAGTTAGTGGTTTGCATGGGTCGTATGTATGAAGACTTGACGCTAGAGCTGTATAGTCACAAGACTTTTGGCAATACAGCTAAAGGTTTTGAATTACTGACCAACTGGGTAAGTAAATTATCAAATGCAGATGTTGAGCTCATCTATGTCATGGAAGCTACGGGAGTATACCATGAAAGTTTAGCTTACTATCTATCAGATCGAGGGGATCGTTTGAGTATTGTTTTACCCAATAAGATCAGCAATTACAGCAGGACATTGGATGTAAAGACAGTAACGGACAAGACCGCTTCTGAAGCGATCACCCGGTTTGGATTAGAAAGGAAATTGGATAACTGGGAGCCTCCCAAAGGTGTTTACCGATCATTGAGACAATTAACGAGGGAAAGAGACCAGGTAGTGGTCACCAGAACGATTGCGAAGAATCAGTTGCATGCTGAAGAAGCAGAAGCTTACCCGAATAAAAAATCAATAGCCAGAACCAAAAAACTCATTGCTTTTTTAGATAAACAGGAACAAGAGATTAAGGAAGAGTTAGCCCAAATGATCAAAGAGGATGAAGAAGTAAAAAGAATAGTGGTGCTTCTATGTTCCCTTCCAGGGATTGGATTATTGACAGCGGCAACGATATTGGGTGAGACTAATGGCTTTGATTTAATCCGTAATAAAAGGCAACTGGCTAGCTATGCCGGACTTGATGTAAAGGAGAAACAATCGGGAACCTCGGTCAAAGGCAAACCAAGGATATCTAAAAAAGGAAATAGGTATTTACGAAAAGCCATGCATTTACCGGCTCTTACAGCTATACGACATGATGAACGCTTTAAAGCCATATTTGCTCGTATTGTATCAAAGCATGGTATTAAAATGAAAGCTGCTGTTGCTATACAAAGGAAATTATTAGAAATGGCATACACGCTATACAAAAAACAGGAAAAATATAACCATGAATATCTAACTAAAAGTGAGGGTAAAATAGCGATTGAAATGCAAGATCTGTCTATAAAAAATTAGAGGAGTACCATAAAGGGAACTCCCCTAAACAGGCTGGTATAAAACCGCCTAAAGAACAAAATTAAAAAGATTAATCAAAACTTTGTTTCTTAACACAGAATCTCTGTGGTGAAATAAACCACAGAGTTGCACAGCGTTTTTATATAAATCAGACATCCGACATTCT
>CAYMQQ010000212.1:0-1281 GCA_964392685.1 uncultured Sediminibacterium sp. | reverse complement strand
GAGTATGTTCACTTAAGTGTGTCAAATTGTAAATTTAGACACATGAAAGAAGAAAAAGTACCTTTTGACTTTGAAGCGTTTGCGAAGCAAGCGGCAGAAGATTTAAAAGCGGGTAAGCCCATGGTAGGAAAAGATGGGATATTTACCCCGTTATTAAAGCGTTTGATAGAAGCATCGCTGGAAGGCGAACTGGATGCCCATTTAGATCAGACCCGTAAGCCTGCAAAGAATCGTCGTAATGGGCGCAGTACAAAAAATCTACAAAGTCCATTGGGAGGCTTTGAGATTTTTTCTCCCCGTGATCGTAATTCAACCTTTGAGCCTCAGATTGTAGAGAAGCGCCAACACAAGATTACGAGTGATATTGATGCGCAGATTTTGTCTTTGTATGGTCGAGGAATGAGTTACAGTGATATCCAACAGCATCTATCAGAGATGTATGGATTAGAAGTATCAGATGGAACGATCAGTGCGATTACCGACCGGATCATCCCTCAGATTAAAGAATGGCAAAATCGTCCTTTAGAGAGCATATATCCTGTTATTTGGTTGGATGCGATGCATTTTAAGGTGAGGGATAATGGGGTGGTAAAAACCAAAGCTATCTACTCCATTCTTGCAGTTAACTGTGATGGAGAAAAGGAAGTGATCGGTATTTATTTTGGAGATCATGAGTCCAGTACATTTTGGCGCCAGGTATTACATGAGCTGAAGATGCGTGGTATAGAGGATATCTACATTGCTTGTATCGATAATCTTAAAGGTTTTGCTCAAGCAATAGAAGATATTTTCCCGCTTACTGACGTACAGTTGTGTCTGGTTCATCAGATGCGTAACTCCATGAAGTACATATCGGATAAGGATATCAAGCCCATGGTGAGGGATCTAAAGAAAGTCTATAAGTCCCTCAATGCAGATATGGCCTTATATCACCTACAGGAAGCTGAAAAAGTTTGGGGTGCCAAATATGCGATTGTCTTTAAAAGTTGGCATCATAACTGGGACCGACTCACCAACTTCTTCAAATATCCACCAGCTTTAAGAAGACTTATTTACACAACGAACCCAATTGAAAGCTATCATCGCATGATCAGAAAAGTGACCAAAACTAAAGGAGCCTACACTTCTGAAGATGCCATCGTAAAACAAATCTACCTTGCTACCATGAATGCTCAAACCAAATGGAATGGAACTATATTTGCTTGGACTTCAATAAGAATTGACCTGTCAGATTATTTTAAAACCCGATTTAATAACTGACACACTTAATTGAACACTCCC
>CAYMQQ010000211.1:0-1307 GCA_964392685.1 uncultured Sediminibacterium sp. | reverse complement strand
TGGAACGCAGATTTTTATGATTGATTATGATCATAACAAATCATAAAAATCTGCGGCCCATTACTTGATCACAGTAACAGCAAGCCATTTATAAAAATCCCGAAACTCCTGTCGCCAATAGGTTTCATTGTGTTGCCCGAGCGGGTTGATGACATTTCGAATCACATACCGTTGCTTTTTTTGAAGTAAATCACTCATCTTCTGCATATCTGTTACTGATGACCCCCCTTCTTTACTTCCTGTATAAAAATAAAAAGCAGGCATGCCGGGAGTATTAAAATTTTCAGCCATCGTGTAGATCTCTTTGGATATCCATAATGAAGGAGAAAAAACACCTGCACCACCAAACACATCGGGATATTGTAATACGGTATATAAACTGATCAACCCTCCCATACTACTTCCCAATACATAATTGTTAGGAGCAGATTTCAAGGTTCTGTATTTTGAGTCGATATACGGCTTTAATGTTTTTGCAAGAAATTCCGCATAGGCTTTCCCCTCTCCCTTACCATATTGCGGATGATCAAACGGGTTGTATTCTGTCATTCGTTTATCTCCTCCATTATCGATACCCACTACAATACATTCCTTTTGTAATTGTTGTTGTAGGCTGTCCAAACATTCATCCACCCCCCATTCACCCATAAAAGCCGTTTGCTCATTGAAGAGGTTTTGTCCATCCTGCATGTAGATCACCGGATAGGTTTTAGTAGCACTTGCATATCCCTTGGGTAAATACACCCAAATTCTACGGGTTCGATTGAGTTGTGGAATTTTAAATGCGGTATCCATAATACGCACTTGTGGACTCGCCGTATATCTTTTTGGTTTTTCAGGATATTCATCTTTCCAACCCGGAATGGTAAACTCTTGCGTCAAATCATCATTCACTTCTAATACACGATCGGCGATATCTCTTCCATCAGCAGTAGTTTCTACTTTATCAAAACCACCGCGCGTAAATTTGAATGCATAAGTGCCTGCTGCCATTCCGCGCAGTACCACACTTTTTCTGGAACCGCCAAAAGGTTTGAGTTTATAATTTTCATCTTTAGGATTCCAGTTGTTGAAGTTGCCGGCTACATAAATATCATCGTTCTCTTTGGTGGCGACTGAATTCACAATGAGACGTACTGTAAACTGTGCTTTTGCTTGAGTGGTAAAGAGAATTGCGAAGATGAAAAGAATTTGTTTCATGTTTTGAAAATACGAAACACCTGTGATCCTTCACGCTTTGATATCGTTAAAGATACAATTGCTATACAAAAAACTCTGTGCCCTCTGCGCTAAACTCGGTGTAACTC
>CAYMQQ010000210.1:0-1324 GCA_964392685.1 uncultured Sediminibacterium sp. | reverse complement strand
GACACTATCTCAAAAACTGTGTAAATATTAAAAATCGGGGTTATCGACTCCGATTTTTTAATTTTAAACCATACACAGTTATGCAACCAGAAGATTTATTTAATGACGACTTTTTAAAGCAGTTCAAAACGGGCAAAGAGCTCACAGACTTTCTTACAGCGCTTCAAAAACGTGGTATTGAGAAGATATTAGAAGGAGAACTGGACGGTCATCTTGGTTATGATCGGCATGAACAGAGCTCCCAGGATAATGCACGCAATGGTTACGGGAAGAAGAAGATCAGAACCAGTTTTGGGGAATCTGAGATTCGTGTTCCTCGTGATAGAGATGCGAGTTTCAATCCTATCATTGTACCTAAGCGTGAGAGCATGGTAGAGGGTATTGAAGAAGTGATTGTATCTCTATACGCTAAGGGGATGAGTGTAACGGACATCGAAGACCAAATCAAAGATGTATACAAGTTTGAAGTATCCCCCTCGACTATTAGCCGCATTACATCAAGGGTAACGGAGGATATTGTAGCCTGGCAGAACCGACCATTAGAACCTATTTACCTGATAGTGTGGATGGATGGTATTGTATTTAAAGTTCGTGAGAACAGTAAAGTGATTAATAAAACCGTCTATATAGCTGTCGGGCTAAAAAGGGACGGTCTTAAGGAGGTATTGGGTATGTGGCTGTCTACCAATGAATCTGCTGCTTATTGGATGAGTGTCCTGACAGATATGAAGGCACGTGGTGTAGAAGATATCCTGATTACTGCTACGGATAATCTAAATGGGTTCACGCAAACGATCCGGTCTGTCTTTCCCAATGCTGCCACACAGATATGTGTTGTACATCAGATCCGTAATAGCTGCCGATATGTAGTTTGGAAGGATAAAAAAGCTTTTACTCGAGATATGAAGAATATCTACGCTGCTCCAACTCGTGAGGCTGCACTAGCCTCCCTCAATGATCTTGAACAAAAATGGAACAGCAAATATGCTTATGCCATAAAAAGCTGGAGGGACAATTGGGATGAACTTACGGTATTCTTTGACTTCCCTTTAGAAATCAGAAAAATCATTTACACAACAAACCTAATTGAAAATCTAAATGGGAAAATAAGGAAGTACACTAAAAATAAACTGTCCTTCCCTAATGACGAGGCAGTTTTAAAATCTGTTTATCTCGCTTTAAGAGAGGCTTCTAAAAAATGGACCATGCCCATCCATAATTGGGGCATGATCCTTAACCAGTTCTTGACTATATTTGATAACAGGGTTAGACTATGACCTTATAAACCCCGATTAAAAGTTTACACACTTAATGAGATAGTCCC
>CAYMQQ010000209.1:0-1329 GCA_964392685.1 uncultured Sediminibacterium sp. | reverse complement strand
CTAGGTACTAGGTACTAGGTACTAGGTACTAGGTACTAGGTACTAGGTACTAGGTGCAAGGTAATGGGTAATAGGTTATAGTGTTGGGATTTTTTTTATTGTTAAAAAAAATGATCATTTTGGGAAGTGTATATTTTAATATTTCGCTCATTGTAAAAAAGCTAGCAGCTAGCAGCTTGCGGCTAGTAGCTCACAGCTCACAGCTCCTAGCTCAAAACAAAAAACTTGCAGCTAGCAGCTTGCAGCTTGCAGCTCTCTTCCTATTCTTCTCCTGCAAAACAGTGAAGAAAGTAGAAGCCATTCAAGAAGCCATTACTAAAAAAGATACGGCGCAGGTGGTGGTGATTAAGGAAACACCGGAGGTGGATTCTGCTGCTATTGTGGCGGATATTATGGGGAAAGTGATTCAGAATAAGATCGACTTTCAGACTTTTAATGCCAAGATCAAAGTAGATTATGAAGGTGCAGAGAATAAAGATAATTACACCGTTTACCTGAGCATGCGTAAAGACAGTGTGATCATTATTCGGGTGAAGGGTTCATTCCTGGGCATATCTGCTGAAGGACTTCAGGTGAAGATCAATAAAGACAGTGTGACACTGGTGCGTAAAGTAGGTGAGAAATATGTCATGAATCGCTCCATCAATTATTTGCAGGAAGTCACCCAAATACCTTTTGATTTTGCTACACTTCAAGACTTGCTGATTGGAAACCCCATTTTTGTGAGCAAGAACCTGGTTTCATACAAAAACAGCAATACGCAGTTATTGGTAGTCATGGTGGGGGAACTGTTTAAACATCTCATCAATCTGGATAAGAATGATAACCGGGTGCTGTACAGTAAACTGGATGATGTTGATATACAACGTAATCGTACATGTGATATTACTTTTGGTAGCTACCAGCCTTTGGGTGATTATATGTTTGCTACCAACCGTAAAATATCGATGGCAGAGAAGGCTAAATTGGATATTTACCTTGATTTCAAAGAGTTTACGTTAAATGATCCGTTAAAATACAACTTCGAGCCGCCAAAAAACTATAAGCGTAAGTAATTTACCCTTCAATTTTTCGTTATCAAACAAACTTTTCCGCCTGAGGCGGACTTACACCCGTCAGAGGCGGATAAAATTCATTGATCATGCTGAAATCTTTTTTCTCCTTTTTCCTGATCTGTTTCATCGGATTGGCTGTGCATGCCCAAACCCGTGAGGAACTGCAAAAACAGGAACAAGAACTGAAAAAAGAATTGGCTGAGTTGAACAACCTGCTGTCTCAAACCCAGAAAAATAAAAAACTTTCTTTGAGTCAGCTAGCCATCATCAAACG
>CAYMQQ010000208.1:0-1343 GCA_964392685.1 uncultured Sediminibacterium sp. | reverse complement strand
ATTCTATGCCTCTTGTAACTGCTTTACCTGCATTGAACATATCGCCGGTTCCTAAACCACCACCCGACATATTATCTGATCCTAAAATATTGGTATAGTCATTTATAAATCCAACTGCCTGAACATGTATTCCATTTTTATTGTATCGGTAGCCCAATTCATAGTTGATGGCTTCTTCCACTCTTGCCTGACCGGTAGTGGATGTTACAGATGGCATTCCCGGAGGAGAGAATCCTTTATGTACGCCTGCGAAAACATCATGGCCATTTTTAAAATCATAGTTCAAACCTATGCCCGGTAACAGAATATTCATTTCATTGGTGGCTGATCTTAATCCGGTACCTAAGCGGGCATTATCGGATGTTCCGAAATTTTGGAAATCAAATTGTATATTTTCATAGCGAATACCCGGACTAATCGTCAATCCTTTATAAGTAAGGTCATAGTTGATATATGCTGCAACACTTTCTGCATTTCTGATCTGATTTTCCTGATTTCCTTTTACACCTGAACTGGTTAAAATCATGGTACCATTGGTCATCGCATAAACAGAACGTGTGGCATATCGGTCTGCTTGATCGGAATGTATACGAATACCTGCTTGTAATTTATGCTCCACTGATCCGGAATAAAAACCATATTGCAAGTTAGATTGAACCCCTTTTGAAAAATAAGCTCTGGGTGCACTTTGATAATCAATATTACCATTGGCCTGACCAATCATAATCTGATAGGCAGTGGCATACATGGAAGGGTTACCTAAAATATTATTCAAACTTTGACCCCCAATGGTATTCACTCTCGCCCAATCTCTGAATGTAGATGAATAATACGCGGTTGTATTGATAGATAGTTGTTTCGTAGGTTTAATGATATGCGTTAATGAAACATGATTATGCTTCATATCGAGGAGATCTCGCTGGGTAGCAGCATATCTTCTTCTCGGATTGTTTTTAAAATCTTCATAGGTTAATCCTAAATAACTCTCATCACCATCTTCCGTAAAGTTCACGATTTTGAGCATGACTGATTGAGGCACGCGCGCACTTGAAGCAGTATGCCAGCGCATTTTAGCTACGATATCCCTGCGCTCAAAACCTGTATTTCCTCCGTTATCCAATTCTTTAAATCCATTGCTTGCTACTCTGTTGACTTCAAATAAATAATCAAAATGATTCTTGCTGTCTCCTACCAAAACTCTTTGTTGATTGGTACCAAAACTTCCTACAGACAATTGTGCAAACCCTCTAAAAGCAGAAGGTATGGGTTTTGACAATAGGTTTACTGCACCGCCAACGGTATATGGACCATATTTAATTTGACTACTTCCTATCAATACTTCA
>CAYMQQ010000207.1:0-1354 GCA_964392685.1 uncultured Sediminibacterium sp. | reverse complement strand
CTAGCAGGCTGTTGACAAACGAGCCTTTTGAAACTGGATCACCGTCACGGCTGTACCATGCAGGCTTCTGTTGAGTGATTGGTCCGTCTGTCATGGCAGGTGAGTCGTCCTTCACCTGCTCTCTCCTCCCTCCGCACAGCCCCAGTTCCCGTGTGCCCCTAGGCTGGTGCCGGGCATATGTTCGCCAGTCGCTTCAGATTCAACAACCAGCCCATCAGATAGGCCTCGTCCCGGACCTGCAGGAGCCCCCGCCGCTGAAAGCGCCGGAAGCCGTGCCAGCATTTCGCCTCCCCCCAGAGTTCTTCGATCTTTTTGCGCGCCCGTTGCGAGCGCCGATAGCCCACGGTCCGGCTCAGCCGTCGCACCCGCTGATGCACCGCCTCCCGTCCTGTCGTCTTGGCCGCAATGTGGGGCCGAATGCGCCGCCGAAACAGGGCGGTCAAAAACGGCTGCGCAAAATACCCCTTGTCCGCCCCCACGGTCTGAATCCGAACATCGTGCGTCGCATGAAACCGATCCAGCAACTCCCGCCCGCCGTCCGTCTCGGAGGCTGGCCCGCGAAACGACGCCACATTGATCCCGAGCAACAGCCGATGCCGATTCTCCATCAGACCGTTCACGGTGTAGCCGACCATGGCCGCGGTCCCATTGCCTTTGTTGGCCAACTTGGCATCAGGATCGGTCGTCGAGACATGCGTCTGGTTCGAGCGCCGTTCTCCACGAAACGTGACGGTGGGATTGCCTGGATCCTGATCCGGCTCCAGCCCTGCATCCAGAGATCGAATCCGGCGGTTGTATTCCGCTGGCGTCAGGAACACGTCCATGGGGACAAAGCTCTTGTGTGAGGCATTGGCTTGCACCAGCGTGCCGTCCAGCGTCGTATGGTGAGAGACCAGCTTCCGTTTAATGGCCAGGGCCACCGTCTCATCAAACAATCGTTCGAGCAGCCCGCTCTCGGTAAACCGCCGCTTCCGGTTCTGCGAGAACGTGGAGTGATCCCACGGCAACTGATCCAAATCCAAGCCCACAAACCAACGGAGCACCAGGTTCCCCGTCAGCTCGCGCACCAAGGCTCGCTCCGAGGTGACGCCCAGCAGATACCCGCCCAGGAGGGCCAGGAACAGTTGCTCCGGCGGAATCGACGGGCGACCGATGTCGGCATACAGCGGCGCGCAGAGCGCTCGAATCCGCGCCGTGTCGATCAACGGCCGAATCTTCCGCATCGGATGATCGGCGGTCACGTACTGCTCCAAATTGATGTGGTAAAACATCGATGGCTGGGGATCGGCTGTACCCATCATAGGAAGACTCCTCCTGATGAAGCGTCCTCTTATCACATCTGTGACGGGAGGAG
>CAYMQQ010000206.1:0-1360 GCA_964392685.1 uncultured Sediminibacterium sp. | reverse complement strand
TGTCTTGTCCTGAAAAAAGTTGACTACAAAATCAACAAAGATGGACGAGTTCAAGATTACGATCAAGGCGTCGAAGCTTCAAAAAACCTTCAGTGAGGCATTCAAAAAGCAAGTTGTTAAAGAGTATGAGCAAGGGCTTCTTAATAAGGATCAGTTGCAGGTAAAATATGGTTTGGGCGGAAATAGTACTGTTTTAAAATGGTGTCGCAAATATGGTAAGTTTGCATACCCCAAACAATCAGCTACCGGCAGACCCATGAAAGACCCTCAAAAACAACGCATAAAAGAACTAGAAGCTAAACTCAAGGCTGCTGAACTAAAGCTAAAGGTTTACGATAAACTCATTGAAGTAACCAATCGTGAACTGGATGCTGATATTGTAAAAAAAATCGAGGCCAAGTTGTCCGAGAGTTGGCAACAGAAAAACAAATAAGTATTACTGCTGTTTGCCGTCAACTTGGCTATAGTAAACAATCTTACTATAAATCAAAGAGTACTCAACAAGTTAAAATTTGCTATCGTAATATAGCCAAACAAAAGGTTTTAGGGATTAGGCAACAACTTCCCCGTATCGGTATCAGAAAGCTGTATTACCTACTGGCAGAACAGTTCAAAGAGGAGCATATTAAGGTAGGTCGGGATAAACTGTTTTCAATCCTTCGGGAGGAGCAGTTATTGATCATTAAAAAGAAACGCTATACTCAAACAACGAACTCAAAACACTGGTTACATAAGTATCCTAATCTTTTTAAAGAGCTAAGAATTACCAGACCTGAACAAGCTTGGGTAGCTGATATTACTTATCTATCCATCGAGAAGGGTTTTATCTATCTGCATTTAATTACAGATGCTTATTCAAAACAAATAATGGGGTATTGTTTAAGTGATAGTCTGGCAGCAACATCGACGATTAAAGCATTGCAAATGGCACTATCAAAAAGAAAGTATAAAACTCAGCTTATCCATCATTCTGACAGAGGATTACAATATTGTAGTGCTGGCTATGTTGGCCTGTTAATAAAAAATGATATTGACATAAGTATGACCCAGGACGGTAATCCCTATGATAATGCTGTCGCTGAAAGGGTCAATGGAATACTTAAAGATGAGTTTGGATTAGATGAAGTTTTGCCAGACATTAAACAAGCACAGAAACAAACAGATCAAGCAATATTGCTGTATAACAGTCAAAGACCGCATTTAAGTTGCGGCATGCTTACACCCAACCAGATGCACAACCAAAACAGGCTGAAAATAAAGACTTGGGTTAAAAAAAATCACAAGAATATTGGTGATTCTTGTGATTTTTTACCTTTACTTCAACATTTATAAACCAGTCAACCTTTTTTAGGACTAGTCA
>CAYMQQ010000205.1:0-1372 GCA_964392685.1 uncultured Sediminibacterium sp. | reverse complement strand
ACATCAGACATCAGACATCAGACATCAGACATCAGACATCAACTACTTCGCAAACGCCTTCACATAAAACACACATTCCTCTACTTCAGCAATCTGTTGTTTGCGTTGTGTGCCTTTAATGCTGGATTTAGAAGGAAGCTTGATTTTTTCTGCAGTATCTGATTTTCTGAAAGAATCAACCAGACCAAAAATATTTTTAGATTTTACAGCAAATACAACTCCTTCTGCAGAAGATTGTCTGGTGCTCAGTACTCCTATAATCTCTCCATTTTTATTGAGCACCGGTGCGCCGGAGTTACCCGGGTTTGCACTCATTTGTAATTGATAGGAGAGAGAATCGCCATCAAAACCGCTACGTGCACTTAGATAGCCCATTCCGTAGACGATTTCATTACGGGGATATCCCAGGGTGTAAATTTCTTCTCCCAAATCAGAAGCCGATTTGCGGATACCATAAGGAAGGCTCTTACGTGGAATAAATTCTTTGTCTGTAACCTTTAATATAGCCAAGTCTTTATCCTGATCGATATAAACGATATCAGCATTGAATTCTTTTCCTTTATTATTCACAACAATGGCGCCAGAGCCTTTTAAAACGTGGGCATTGGTAATGATGAATCCTTTAGGATCGATCAAAAATCCGGAGCCGCCACTTACAAAGCGAACACCCTCAGGTAATTTACTTTTTACCTCATTGATCAGATTGCCTTGAACTTGCTGGTTCTTTTTGATGACAGCAATATCATTGCTCAGTTGTTGTAATTGATTACCATTGACAGAAGGTGCAAAATACATCACCAACCCACTAATGAACAGTGCGATCACACCACCAACACTGGCAGCGATGGCAGTTACGCGTTTGTATTTATTCCAAAGTTGAATCACTTTGCCGCGTGTGCTGATAGCACCACCTTCATTAATGTCTCCACGATCCAGTAGGTGCTGGTGAGCTTCATGTAAACCATGTTTCAGGTTACGATGGGCTGAATACATATCCATTTGATGGAGGAACATGTTGTGTTCTACCACCATCTGGTCTATTTCAGGGGTATTTTTACGAAGCGTCTCAAAATAAGTACGCTCTTCAGCGCTCATGTCGCCGCTGAGGTATCTTTCGATGGCTTCTAATAATAAAATGTCATCCATGGTACTTACTCTCCGATATTATATTGCGTAAAGAACAATTTCTTTAAGCGCATTAAACATTTATACTTCTGGTTTTTGGCATTATCGGCATTGGTATAACCAAATTCGCGTGCCAATTCCTGCATCCCCATTTTTTTCAGGTAATACCCTTCCAATAAACTTTAACAGGGTTAACCCAAACTATTCATAGCCCTATCCATGAAGGCGAAAGCGGCGTTGAAATCGG
>CAYMQQ010000204.1:0-1380 GCA_964392685.1 uncultured Sediminibacterium sp. | reverse complement strand
ATCGGAGTCGATAACCCCGATTTTTAATATTTACACAGTTTTTGAGATAGTGTCAATTGTGAATTGTCAATTGTGAATTGTCAATTACTTAGGTTTAGTGAGTAGTGAGTATACTCCCTTTCTACTCACTACTCACTATTCACTATTCACAATTCACAATTCACAATTCACAATTGACCATTCACTAAAATCTCACCGTCGGACATTTCACTGCATTACTGCTGTTGGAGAATATGCCGCTTTTAATGATGGAGATTTCATAGGCGCCGCGGTATCCATTGATATTGCCTAAATTAGAAACGGTAGCATCATAATTGAAGGTAAAACGGGTATCATTCACCTGATAACCCACCATTGGGATCACTGCATCTTTATGACGATAGTATAAGCCTAAAATCATTTGTTGTTCACCGTCGCCACTCAGGTTTCGATTGGCATTGAAACCCAGTACGGTTTCCCAAGCATTGCCCATTTTACTGACATAGATATTGGGATTCACGATCCATAGATCTTCAAACTTGATACTGGCATTTACAAAACCTGTATAGCGTGGATTCAATCTGGCATCAACAGCTGTAGGTGATAAGAAACTTTCACGCGGACGATTCACATGTTGTGCACTTACACCTAAATTGAAATAAAAATTATCTGAGGCAAAATAGGCATAATTCATCCCTACCTGAAGGTCAATAAATGTAGTTTGACTAAATAGGAATGGCTCATTGGATGGAATGGCAACATCAAAAAATTGACCGTTCCATTGGTTATCAAAATTGAGTTTACTGATATCAATCCGTTTATTGATGAATCCAACTGAAAATCCACCACTCAATAAACTATTGTATCCCAACATCTGATGATAAGCCACACTGGCATAACCATTGGTTGCTACTAAATTTCCATTACCAGCTCTATCACTGTATAAAGCAGCCCCCACTCCCATCCATCCGTTTTCAAAACGGTTACCAAATAATTTGGTATCTCCCCACAAACTCATGGTTCGAAAAGGGGTTCCAACATTGGCCCATTGGTTGCGATAATTACCACCAATTCGATAATCAAAGTCAGGATTAAATCCGGTATTCGCCGGATTCACCAACATGGGTGTATTGAAGTATTGAGAAAAATTCAATCCCTGTCCATTCACATGCACAGCAAGCAAACAAAACGCAAAACCCATCAATATCATCTGAACATGAATACGCATACACACTATTATCTAAGTAAAGTAATATCTCCTTTCTTGGAAAGTTTATCACCATTGGTAAATTCTATCTGTAAAGTATAGTGATACACTTCCTGTGGTTGTAATTTTCCTTTATACGTTCCATCCCATCCTTCTGCAGGGTTGTTGCTTACGTATACTTGTGCACCCCATCT
>CAYMQQ010000203.1:0-1410 GCA_964392685.1 uncultured Sediminibacterium sp. | reverse complement strand
CATTGCTGTCCGGAGAAAATTTATTTTTGATACCGGATGTCTGTGATTGTTGGATTAGAGCTATCCAATACAGTGTTTTGAGTTATGCAAGCCCTTAAGTTTTAAATAGATTCGGCGGCTGTAAGACTTGTTTTTGTTGTTGTATTTTATTGAGCAGTGATTTTTCTGGCCATTTGAGGAAGGCATTCAAGTCCAAGTAAGTCATTAAATGTAATCTGACCAGCCCTGTAAGGTTGGAAAAAGCCATTTTAGATTTACTACCCTTTCTAATTACTTTTAAAATCAGATCAGCAATCAATGCACACCAAATCTGTATTTTAATGGCATTGGCATTATCACCCAAAAAATATTGAAGTTCATAGTTTTGTTTGATGCGTTTAAAAAAGGTTTCAATCTGCCATCTCTGGCGATAGTAATTGGCTACTGTTATTGCTCTGAGTCTCCTGTTGTTGGTGATAAACTCAAATTCCTTTTGTGTAACAGGATCTTTGAATCTCACTAATCGAGCCCTCACCTGTACCGCCTTTTTTAAGTAAGTATAACCTAATGTGATATTACAATCGCTCAATACACCTTGTTTTAGCTGTTCCTCGGACACAGTCCTTTGTTCATCTATCTGATAGACAGACCTATTTAATTTTCTAGTTACAAAAGTCACCCTATCAGATGTAAAACGATTGTAGGTACGGTAATCGCAATAACCTCTGTCAAAGACAATTACAGAACCAGCATTGAGTTTTACTTCTTTTAAAAAACGTACATCATTATCTGCTGCCGGACTGTAACGGATCATAACCGGAACATCCTGACCACTACTAAGCAATGTGTGAACTTTAATGCCTCCCTTATTCTTCCCATCTGATCGGCGTAACCCTGATCCTTTGAGTATCTCTTGGAATAATGCAATACTGGTCGAATCGAAAATGTAGAGATTGTTTTTCTTGCTACGCTTGCGGCTGTCCGGTAAAACTGATCGGTACTGATCAAGCAATCCCAGATAGATTTGCTCAAAAACCTGCTCACTTCGTCTGCTATTGGCATCAGAGAGTGTACTACGTCTTGGGTGACTTTTCATACCTAAATGCGCAATCCGGTGTTCCCACGCAAGCATACCAGTAGTTACTTCTCGAAGCGATGTACAACGGTTAAATGTGGCATATAACATCGTAACAAGATGGTCATAGCTCTTTAATGATTTACAGTACCTGTCTGAACCACTCTCCCGCGCAATCCGGCTAACCAGGGATCTGGGAATGAAAGAAAGTATCTGATTGAAGATCGGCTGTCCGGTGAAAAAACTACCTTTACTCATGGCTATTTTAGGTTGTGGTAAACTGAAAATAACCAAAAAGGAGGCGAATAAAGCCTCCTTTCTTTTTTAAAATTTACTTTCACCGGACAGCAATGGCT
>CAYMQQ010000202.1:0-1420 GCA_964392685.1 uncultured Sediminibacterium sp. | reverse complement strand
TGTCAATGCCTAAAATACGTTGACCGTTTTTAAACTTGGATTAATATTATTGATTTGGTCTCCTATTAAGATCTGATGATTTTTCTGATACTGTTGATTTATATTGTTTTCGATGCAAAAATCATTGGATTTTAATAGGGTGCTGTCGGCAGACAATTGTTCTTCAAAAGCAACAGGTGTACTTTTTTTCAGTGACTTATGTGGTCTCACGGTATTGTAATTATAGACTGCTCTTTGGGTCATGTTTACTAAGGAGGAATAATTCATCGGGTTGTAACCTTTAAGGTACTGATTCTTAATCGTTCCATTGATCCTTTCTGCATTAGGGTTTTCATAGGCCATTTCACACATACTATTCTTCAGTTTATCTTTTGTAAACTCCAAAAATGCCTTAGAATAATATTGACCTCCTCCATCAGAATGAAAAATGAGTGTTGAAGGCGGGCAACGATCTTTAACTGCCATCTGCAGAGCTGGTAGGCTTGTTTGTTCGGTTGTCAGAGATTCACTTACATTATAACCGACTATTCTTCTGGAGAATAAATCGATAATAAAGGTTAAGTAGTAGAACCTGTCTCCAATCTGATAATAGGTGATATCACTGCTCCAAGCTTGGTTGATATAGGTAAACTCCACACCCGCTACTAAGTTGGGGAATCTTATCACTCCGTTACTATCTGTTGTTCTTTTATATGCCTTGCTTTTTTCTAATTTAAACCCGTTTTCAAAGCATAGTTTTTCAAACCGATCCCTGCCTATATTCGATGGCCGAAGTATCCAATACAGTTGCCTAGCAGCTACTCCGGGATGCTCATTACGTAATTCGGCGATAATGGGCAATAACAACAGTTCTTCCCCTCGCTGAGAAAGCTGTCGATTCATCTTTTGATGAAAGGACTGCTTTGTATAACCTATATATCGATATACCTCGTTCATTTTGTATCGGTGGGCTTTTCTATGCTCCCAGAACCAGATGAGTGTTGACCAGAACGTTTTTTTTTAAAGTCAATGCCGTATTGCTCCGAAGCTTTTTGCATTTGCTTCTCCAAAAATTCTACCTCAAACTGCTTTTGACCTAACAGCTGCTCCAGTTCTGCAATATGTCGCTTCAAAGATTCGATCTTTGTAGTATCACTTGCGGATTCAACGACCATTTTTACCCCTTTTTTTCGCATAACCGAATATCGGTATATCCATTTGTATACTGATGTCGCACTTACAGCGTATTGCCTGCAAACCTCCGCAATTGTACTCACCCTCTTTTCTATTTCCTCCACCTTCTTACGCTTGAACTCCTCACTAAAATAACGCGCCTGACGCTCTGTTGACGTCAACTTTAACTGATCTACTCTTGCCATCTTTGATCGTTTTTGAGTTAAAAATTTATTCAAAAACGGTCAACATATTTCAGGCTACCACA
>CAYMQQ010000201.1:0-1454 GCA_964392685.1 uncultured Sediminibacterium sp. | reverse complement strand
CTTTTGATGAGCTATTGGATCAATTGATTACAGATGGTGAGATACAACCCCTGAGTGCTGTGGGTATACATTGTGGCGAGGATCGGAAAATGGAATACGGAACCGCTTATGCGGCAGATTTTAAGGGTAGAGGAGCGAAGGCTGGGTTGTATACCAAATTCGTTTTTGATGAGCTATTGCCTTTCATCAGAAAAATTTCGTTGATGCAATCATTCAAGGATAAATCTTTTGCAGGTTTTTCTTTGGGTGGATTAAGTGCCATGGATATTGTGTGGAATCACCCCAGTGAGTTCAACCGAATTGGGGTATTCAGTGGTTCATTATGGTGGAGAAGAAAAGGCTACGAAGACGGTTATGAAGATGAAAAAGACCGCCTCATGCATTTACAAATTCGAAAGGGAGGTTTTTATCCTTGGATCCGCACATTTATTCAATGCGGACAATTAGATGAAGCCGAAGACAGAAATAAAAATGGCATCATTGATAGCATTGATGATGCTTTAGACCTCATCATTGAAATGAAAGCCAAAGGCTATACCGATGAACATATTCACTATGTAGAAATGGAAGATGGTAAACATGATGTTCCAACTTGGGCGCGTGCTTTTCCAGTGTTTTTGAAGTGGGGGTGGGGCGCATAGACCATGGTCCATAGTCCATGGTTTATTGCGTATAGGTCATGGCGTATAGGAGGAGGTTAGGATAGTCCATTATTGGCAATTACGGCGAATAATACTTTTCATTTTACAATCAACTATTTGCCATGAACTATAAGCTATGATCTATAGCGTATGGGTTATGGAGTATGGTAGGAAGTTGGGATAGCTAATTACAGAGAATAGCACTTTTCATTTTACAATCAACTATTCGCTATGAACAATAAGCCATGGACCATGGACTATGGACCAAAAAAAGCCGCTACTCAAAAAGTAGCGGCTTTTTATTTCAAAACGCTGTGACCAGCATTAGAAGTTAAATCTCAGACCCACCTGGCTGATCCATCTTGCAGCATAAGCAGCATTTGTTGTGGTGCTTACGTTCCAAGGACTACGTCCAACCAATGTTGGGTTAAATCTGTATTGTGGAGTGAGGTTGGTTGCAGCATTTACATAACCAGCAAACTGGATCAACTGGAAGTTGTCGTTTGACTGGAAGTAAGTACGGCCCCAGTTTCTGTTCAGCATATTACCGAAGTTAAATACATCGTAAGTTAACTGGAACTGGTAACGTTTGCTACCCACTTTGATATTGAAATCCTGAGCAATTTTTAAATCGATGATATTGGTGAAAGGTAAACGGCTACCGTTTCTTTCAGCGAATTTACCACGATTCTCTCTCAGGTATTTATTGCTCTGAATATATGCTTCCAATGCAGCTCTTTGCTGATCAGGAGTGTAAGTAACACCACTCACAGTATTGTTCAAGAAGATCATGCTAGAAAGATCACCTGCAGT
>CAYMQQ010000200.1:0-1475 GCA_964392685.1 uncultured Sediminibacterium sp. | reverse complement strand
CGGCAGAAGCATTGAAATTGCTGAGTTGCTGTCTCAGTATCGCTGATATTTCATCGGGTTTAATGTCCACCATACTGTATTCTTTTAATGATGATTGTGTTTATTATTATCGTAACTGCTGAACGTATAAATTCTGCAGGAACTGATTTTTAATGTCTTTCAGATCGCGCAAGATGCTTGCATCTACCAAGTTGTTATTGAATTCAAGAACAAATCCGCCGATCAGGCTTTCATCTGTTTTGGTTTCCAATTCTATATTGGCAAAGCTTTTCTCGCTTTTTACTTTTTGCTCGATCGATTTTTTTAATTCTTCGCTTACTGGCACAGCAGTAGTCAATACTACTTTATGAATGCCTTTGATTTCATTGTATTGATCAATGAATGCATTAGCGATCTCATACAAATCTCCCTCACGTCCTTTTTTTACCAATAGGTTATTAAAGGCTGCGGTCATTTCACTGATCTTTCCGGAAGTAACGGCTGTGATGATGCTATTCTTTTGATCTGCTTTTATTACCGGGCTCTTCAAGAGGTTTACAAAATCTCTGCTGCTTTTACAAACAGCCTGCAGGTACTTCATATCCGCATACACTGTTTCTAACTGACCTTTTTCTGTAGCGAGGTCAACCAGACTCTTAGCGTATCTTCCTGCCAAACGTGGATTCTGCATGTATTATATTTTTCAAATTGATTTTTAATTCAGTTTCACTCCATCAGCCAGTTGCTTGATGTAGTTTTCCTGTTCTGCTTTGTTGGTGAGTTCACGACGTAATACTTTTTCTGCTACTTCAACCACTAAAGAACCCACTTGATTCTTAACATCCGTTAAGGCAGCATTCTTTTGTTGATTGATAGCCACTTGAGCATCAGCAACAATTCTGTCGTATTCGTTCTTCGCTTTCTCCTTAGCATCAGCAACCATTTTATCGGCAGTTTCTTTTGCTTCTTTGATCATTTGTGCTCTTTCTTCACGGGCTTTTGCCAGCAATGCTTCATTTTCACTTTGCATAGCAGCGATATCAGCCTTCATTTTATCGGCTTTGCTCAAAGCATCTTCAATTCCTTGTTCGCGATCATGAATGGCTTTCAGCATAGGCTTCCATGCAAAGGCGCGCAATACAATGAATAAAACGATGAATGCAATGGTATTCCAGAATACTAATCCGATATCAGGTAATACCAGCGGGTTGATCTCTAATAACATAAACTATGTTTATACAGCGTTTGAAATTTCTTTCTTTGAAAGTTATACAGACCCTTCCGCCCTTTGCATGGGGTCTGTATAAAAAGTTGAACGGATTATCCGTTACCCAACAGGGCAACTACCACCGCAAACAGGGCAACCGCTTCCACGAAAGCCGCAGCAACGATCATGTTTGCACGGATATCGTTAGCAGCTTCCGGCTGACGTGCAATACCTTCTACTGCACCTTTACCGATCTGACCGATACCGATTCCGGCACCGATAGCAGCTA
>CAYMQQ010000199.1:0-1481 GCA_964392685.1 uncultured Sediminibacterium sp. | reverse complement strand
ACAATGATATGGACTCATCCTCCCTTTTAAACGGCTATTAAATGAGCCAAAATGTTTTTGTCAAAAAACAAAAGCAAAGGAGAGTCCACGTGAACAATGTTACTGTATTAGGAATAGATTTGGCAAAAGATGTTTTTCAATTACATGGTGTTAATGAATATGGGAAAAAAGTGCTTGGTAAAAAAATTAGCCGAGCTCAATTGCCTAATTTTATTGCACAAATGCTCCCCTGTAAAATTGTAATGGAAGCTTGTGGCAGTGCAAATTACTGGTCACGTAAATTCATGTCTTTTGGTCATGAGGTTTCCCAAATTAGCCCCCAACATGTCAAACCCTATGTTCAAGGCAATAAAAACGATAAGAATGATGCCCGTGCTATTGTTATAGCTTCTCAGCAAGATGGTATGACAACGGTACCTATTAAAACGGTTGAGCAGCAAGAAGTACAAATGCTGCATCGATACCGAGATAGTTTAGTGCAAGACAGGACTGCGCTTGCGAATCGAATACGCGGATATTTGCGAGAGATGGGGGTATTTTTACCTGTAGGATTGTCTTATGTCAGAAAACAAGTGCCATCGTATTTAGAAGATGCCGAGAATGAATTAACGATTGCTATGAGAGAAATATTATCAAGCTGCTATAACAGAGTATTAGAATTAGACGTAGAAATAGAAAGATACACAAAAAAAATTGAGGATTTTTGCAAAGAGCACGAGACTTGCCAACGCTTAATGAAGTTATCTGGAGTTGGCCCAATGGTAGCAAGTATCGTTTATGCAACTGTTGGTAATCCAAATACATTTAAAAATGGTCGTCATTTTGCTGCATTTTTAGGGCTAGTTCCCAAAGAGCATTCAAGTGGTGGGAGGCAGCGGTTGATGTCAATCAGTAAGCGAGGAAATACTTACATTCGTAGCCTTTTGATACATGGCGGTCGGTCAGTTGTAAAAGTTTCTGGTAAGAAAAATGATTATTTAAGTTGTTGGGTACAGCGTGTACATAAAGAACGCGGGTATAATAAAGCCGCTGTTGCAGTGGCGAATAAGAATGCGCGTCATATGTGGGCAATTATGGCCTATGATGACAAGTATGTTGATCATTTAAAGCTCTGTGCTTAGGGAGTATTGAATGATGAAACCCTTGCATCTCTTCGCGCTGCGCCTACCTTTTTTGTAATCAGTAAAGAGCTCTGATTACAAAAAAGGTAGGTTTAAAATATAAACGTAAATGGAGATAAAATTTACCCCAGTTTTGCAAATAACAGCTGATGTGAAAATGGTAAAACCTACTCTGTAAATACCTGACGCCTACAACGGATGAAATGTCCGACGGCACGATAAGGAGACAGAGTGCGAATATCATCAGGGCCCGAGTGCATAAAATAAGTCACTTATGAATGGTCGGATATACGTATGCAAATACTTCACTTTTCACTGGCTAATTACTTGCAAAAACGGATGAGTCCATATACGTAGGCG
>CAYMQQ010000198.1:0-1483 GCA_964392685.1 uncultured Sediminibacterium sp. | reverse complement strand
CACAAAAGGTTAATCCACTTCCACTCGCAGATATCGATGGAACTGGTAATGCATTAATCGTAAAAGGTGCTGTACCTGGATCACTTTCACAACCAGCAGCAGTTCTTACTGTAAGTGTTCCTGTAAAAGTAGCTCCTGCAGCAGCATCTGTTGGCACAATAACCGTAATTCCTCCGCCACCAGGTAAGGCGGTATATGGAACATCAATAAAGTTTGCTGCTGTTGCAATCGGGTCCCATGTAATTTTATACTGATCAGGTGTTACAGAATAAGTGAGTGTAACATTTAAAAAACCAGCCCCATAACAAATTGATGGTGGAAAAGGTGTTAAACTTTGAAATACAGGTTTGGGATTAACAGTAATAGTTACCGAAGATGTTTGTAAATTGACACAATTTGTAATACTACTTTGAACTGATATCAATTGATAAGTCAACGTAGCTGCTGTTGTTATAGTTGGTGTTATGGTTGCGACTCCCAAAGCATCAGTTACAATTGTCTGATTACCACCAGACACTCCATTTGTCAAAAGTTCGTAGGTTACTGAGTATGGTGCTGTTGCTCCCGTAGCCGTTATAGTTACAGTAGGTGCTGTTGAACTTTGACAAACCGTTAATGAAGACGAGTTAATCGTTGCCGTTGGCAATGGTGATATTGTCATTGTTAACGTTGCTGTTGAGGCTGTTACACAGGTCGTTGAACTTGCATCTTGAATTTGCACCAACCTATAAATATAAGCACCAGTAGTGCCGGTAGTAGGTACTGTAAGCTGTGCCAAGTTTCCTGTAGATTGTATTGTTTGATCTGCACCAACGTTTCCTAATGGATCTGTGATTCTGTAAGTAAATGTAAAGGGCGAAGTGCCAATGACTCCTGTAATGTTTACAGTTGGTGAAGATGCATTCTGACAAGCTGAATTAATTCCGTTAAGTGCGGTAAGTGTAGCCGTAGGATTTGGGTTAACGGTAATTGTTATTGTATTAGATGTTTGAAACGAATTAACTGTTTCAAAATCTACATCGGCCTCAGTTGGACCAAAAATAAATTTGAATACATGAGTTGTTTGAAGTCCTCCAATAGCAGCAGCTGAAAAATTAAAATTGTAATTAAAATTTCCAAAACCATCAGGAGTTGTAGTAACAGCTAAACCAGTAGCAGGCGATCCTCCATTAGTAACCCTAACCCATTTTACCCATAATGCATTTGGATCATTAGATTGTCCCGTAAAGCCTATAATGGTACCCTGACAAACAGTTGTGGCTTGAAGCGGATTTGTAAGACTTATAGTAGTCTGAGAAAATGAAACTAAAGGAATAAAAAACAAAAAAAAGAGTACAAGAAACTTTTGCCAAAAAAATAATTCCCCCCCCCGCACTCCACGCGCGAACACACAGACATTGGACCCTATCAATCTCAAGCAGTTCATCTTGGGGGATATTGAACTTTGTAATAAAGATATAGGAATTTGATATTCAACAGCTTA
>CAYMQQ010000197.1:0-1483 GCA_964392685.1 uncultured Sediminibacterium sp. | reverse complement strand
TTTGGGGCGTTCCGCCCATAGCTGTCAGTTTTAGATTTTAACAATAGGAAGTTCATTGAAATAGGATACTAACGTTGTTTTTCCTGGGTTGCTTGATGGCCAGCCTGCAAAGGGCTTCTAGGCAGTTGTCGAGGTATCTTCGGAACACAGCACCTGTTGCCTTGACAAGTGCATCCTTTAGCATCTGCGCCTGTGTTGCGAGGATTTTGAAGCCCTTCAGTTCGCTCAGTTCGACGTGGCACTCGTTCCAGACGCTGATTTTGAACCACGAGAACACCTTGCAGTTGAGCAGTGCCCAGACCATCTGCCCGTACATCAGGCAGAGGAACCGGCAGGGCTTCATGGGACAGACCGCCCCGATTTTCAGGACGGACTTCCATGCCTTGAACATGATTTCAATCTGCCACCGGATGGCGTAGATGGCCATCACCTGCTTGGGTGGCCACTTTTCTCCGGGCAGGTTGGTGAGGAACATGTTCACGCCGCACAGCTCCAGCCGCTCCCGGTTGAGTGCCCGCCGCTTGCGGCGCACCTCTTCTCGGAGCTTTTGCCGCTTGGCATTGGCAACCTTCTCGGGCAGCTTCTGCATGATGAACCGCACGGGCAGCCGTTTGTCCTTGCCTGCATGGAGCCACAGGTCCCTGGCCTGGCCCGGGCGGAGCTGCCTAGCCCACCCCAGCAAGTCGATGGGGGCTTCCCGGGGGTCGAGCGTAGGGTAGAGCAGCACGTTGCCCTTGTGGCGGGAAACGTAGTAGGCCCCCTGTCCGTGGATGCGCCCGAGGTCGCCCAGTTGGAAGTATCCGAGGTCCCGCAGCCACAGGCTGCCGCCCGGCACCGCCAGCAGGCCGGCACCGGTGTCAGCCGAGGCGGCGTCCTTGAAGTGCAGCTTCCAGTCGCCCGCCGTGAGCTCGAACATGCTGTCCACCTTGATGCCCGCCTCGCTGGCCCCGCCCGCACTGCCCCTGAACAGCGGCTTGAGCCGGGCCGGCAACTGGTAGAGGGTGGCGTCCTGCAGGTATATCCCGCTGAAGGCCCCCAGGCTGTCCAGCTGCAACTGGTGCTCCAGCCTCATCCGCAGGCACAGCGACAGGACGCCTTCCATGAAGGCCACTGCCAACTCCGTGAAGCGGCCGTCAAGGCTTTGTCGGACCACCTTCGCCCCAAGGACCTGCGCCACGCCGCAAAGCTCCGTCAGGGAGGCGGCCAGCCCCTGCTGGCTGACGCCCTGGATGCAGAGCTGGGCGAAGGAGTGGCCCGTGAACTTGCGCTCCTTCTGCACAAAGCCCACTTGCCGGGCCAGTTCGTCGAGCCGTTCCTTGGAAAACGTCTTTTGAAGAAGCTCTGATACTTCTTTACCTTTGGAAAATTCTTCTGGGAATCTCATGGTGTCTTTTGCTTTTCACCAATTTAATGGGATTCCCTTTTTCCGTACTCTTTCAATGAACTTCCTATTGTTAATTCCTAAAACTGACAGCTATGGGCG
>CAYMQQ010000196.1:0-1545 GCA_964392685.1 uncultured Sediminibacterium sp. | reverse complement strand
TACTCCCTTCAAAGGAATTGTTGCTCAGGGAGAGGTCCAGTACCAGATGGTCCCGATCTAGAAAGCCATAGTCTTGCAAGCCCCCCGCAGAGAGCGTACTTGCAGTTGCCGTGGTGTAGTGGGTAACCGAACTTTGTTCCCCTACATTGAAGGCCAAGGAAAAGTTGGCTACTTGGGTGTAGCCACTGGCGACATTTAGGGTCTGGGGAGTAATGCTTTGCGCCTGAAGTGTGTTAACTGACAGGAGCATCAGGAATACCAACCCCAAGCCGTACCTCGACTTCAAGGAAGCTGTTGTATAAGCGATTGCTTTTTTCATTGTGCTTATTGTCCTTTAACTAGTTTTATCAATTCCTCGATTTGCTTTTGTTGCGCAGCAATTTTAGCGTTTTGATCTTCAATTTGTTTTTGTTGCTCCTGTATCGCTTTCGTTAGCATTGGGATGAAGGAATTGTAATCCACCGACAATAGTTTATTTTCATCCGTCCCTTCCGTCACAATAAATGGCAATATTTTTTGAATTTCCTGGGCGATAAAGCCATTTTCTTCTCGAGTATAAGCTGTGGAAGCCAAAGAGCCTTTTTTCATGTAATGCACAGGATTCAGTTGCATGACAGTCGCTAGGCTATTTGCCAAAGGAGAAATATTTGACTTCAGTCGGAGGTCGGAGGTTAATGTAGCACCGTTAGAATTAACCGTTCCGCTGGTTTTTACTAGGGTAACTGCAGCATTACCATTTGTGCCATCCGCTCCTAATTGAATAGTATTGCTAGCAGACACTACTGCACCATAACCCAAGGCTGTTGCATTAGTTAGGTTGTTTGCCGCAAAATCCGCATATCCACCGATAGCGGTATTTTTATCTCCACTTAGGTTGGTTGCACCGGACCAAACGCCAATAGCCGTGTTAAGACTTCCGGTAGTATTTCTGTATAAAGCTGAATTCCCCTGACCAATATTATTTCCTCCGGTCGTATTAAAACGCATTGCATCAATTCCACTCGCTACATTTGCTCCCCCAGTAGTGTTTTCATGTAATGAATTTAAACCACTCGCTACATTTGATCCTCCAGTAGTGTTTTTATAAAGTGCCCCTCTTCCAAATGCACTATTAAATGTCCCAGTAGTGTTAAATTCAAGTGCGCCGGAGCCAACCGCTGTATTATTTTCTCCAGTCGTATTGACCCTAAGTGCACTGGTTCCAACCGCAGTGTTAAAGCTGGCAGTTGTGTTCGATAGAAGTGAATTGCTACCTACTGCTGTGTTAGCTAAGCCCGTTGTATTACTAAAAAGAGCGCTAGAACCAATACCTGTATTGAAGTAACCCCAGGTATCGTTTTTGAGTGCCTCGAACCCAACTGCTGTTAGGTAATTACCCTGGAAACCCGTAGTAGTGCTACTAAGCGCACTTTGACCTATTGCTACATTATTATCAACCCTATTATTACCAAGCCCTACAGTCAACCCATTTACCTTTAAATCATAGGCCCCTAGGTCTACGGCTTGCGTAGCTCCCGTATAGGGAATTCCCGAAGCAGGAGTGGG
>CAYMQQ010000195.1:0-1564 GCA_964392685.1 uncultured Sediminibacterium sp. | reverse complement strand
TGGGGATACGTTATCTAATGTTCTGTCTGAAGTTGGGGAAGTAAAGCGATTGAATTGAATAATCGAGTGAATATTCATTCATAGGCTTATCGCCTAGCTCTTCAAATTTGTCCGTCAGAGTGATCTTCTTTTTGAGATTATACTAGCGTGTAGGAGACCCTTCGTCGTCATTTCCGACTGTTCGTCGAAAGACTCCTCAGGGTGACGAGGTTTGGTGGAAAAAACTGGCGAAGAACTTTCTTTTAAATAGCACCGGACTTTAGGCCGGTGGAAATGATGGTGGTTGAAGTTGGTCATTCAACATTCATGATTCATTATTCTTCCGTTTATTTTGTTTTTCAGATATTTGATCTTCAAGGATGTGTATGAAAATGATTATACGTAGTTTATTGGTGTTGATTTTGGTGCTGGGTGGTGCTGCCTCTTGGGTGGGGGCGCAGGGGTTGCCTGTGAATATTGAAAGTCTTTCAGACGAACAACTCATTCAATTGGCTACCAAATACAATCTCATGGGTTTGAGCGAGAGTGAATTGGAAGCCAAAGCCAAAGAAGCAGGATTAGGGTCTGACCAGATTCTGTTGCTGAAAAAGCGTATCGCTTTATTGGATCCTTCGGTTGCAGGTGGTCAACTGGCCTATAGCAACAAAACCGATAGCTATGTACTCCGTAATAAAGTGCTGACCAAAGGACCTTCCATTCGTTCAAAAGATTCCAGTGGTGTGTTACAAGTATTTGGGGCGGAGATTTTTGATAACCTGGATTTGAGTTTTGAACCTAATTTGTCTATCGCTACCCCTTCTCAATACATCATTGGTGTAAATGATCAGTTGGTGATTGATGTGTATGGGGTATCTGATGTAACCAAGAAATTGAAAGTAACGACAGAAGGAGATATTCGTTTTCCCAATCTGGGTCCTATTAAAGTGGCGGGATTGTCTGTTGATGATGCTCGTGCTAAAATTAAAAAAGCATTGACCCGTATTTATCCGGGTATTGCTACCGGTGCGGTGGCAGTGCAGGTGTCGGTTGGACAGATACGTAGTATCCAGATAACTCTATTAGGTGAAGTACGCAGACCGGGTACCTATACCATTTCTGCATTGGCTACTTTGATGAATGCTTTGTATGCATCGGGCGGTCCGAATGATATTGGATCTTTTCGTACCATAGAATTGTTACGTGGGGGGAAAGTGGTGACGAGTTTTGATCTCTATGATTTTCTCCTGAAAGGTGATTTGAGTAAGAACCGCTTGTTACAGGATGATGATGTCATACGTGTGGGTACTTATACTAAAAGAGTTGCTTTAAAAGGAGCATTGAAAAAGCCCGCCATTTTTGATATGAAAGTAGGTGAAACGGCTGCTGACCTTGTACAATATGCAGGTGGTTTTGCTGATCTGGCTTTTAAGGAAAGGGTTAGGGTGACCAGATTGGGTAGCAGTGGTCGTGAAGTATTGACGGTGCCATTCTCCGGCTTGTCAGCCTTTCAATTACAATCGGGTGATACGTTGATGGTAGACTCTTTGCCATCACTCTATGCCAACCGTGTATGGGTGAGTGGTGC
>CAYMQQ010000194.1:0-1581 GCA_964392685.1 uncultured Sediminibacterium sp. | reverse complement strand
CTCTTAAGTAACTAAATTATCAGGAACCAGTACTAAACCTAATCTTGTTGCTTGTTGCTTTAATTTTTTTAGTTGTCGTACTTTGAATGACTCAAGATATTGATCTCTGTCAAGAGGACAAAATCGTACTTTTTCTTTCATGAGTTTGTAAAAGATGATAGCTATTTTTCTTGCGGTGGCCGTGACAGCTCTAGATGTGCCACTTCTCATTTTTATTCGGTTATAAAATATAGCTAACCAATTTTTACTCCTTTGAACTGCAAAAGCTGCCATTTTAAATATTTGCCCGGCTTTGTTCCTTTTCCGAGGAACCCGGCTACTAAGGAGTTTACCTCCAGATACTTTATTATTTGGAGCCAGGTTTAGCCAAGCTGTAAAGTGCTTAGCAGTAGGCCATTTACTCATGTCTAACCCTATTTCGCTAATAATCTCAGTAGCATTTGTATCTGTAATACCAAATATTTCGGTTAAGTCGGTACCTACAATCTTTTGCAACATGTTTGTAGCATCAAAATTCAGGTTGTTTTTATTTGTTTTATACTTTTTCTTAACTGGATAAAGCGATTGAGTTTGATCACTTTCGCAATAAGAGGCTTTCTCTTCAATATGCCCTTTTATGTGTAGATCGCATTCTTTTATCATTTCCTGATAAGTATGGTACAGATCAAATGATTGTTTTAACTCAAATAAGTTTTCTGTTTTCCAGATACCGTGTAAAGATTTACAAATAGACTCTTTGGTTGCTTTTATTCGTCCATCTAATAGTTTGACTAAGTTTTGGGGATCATGTTCTCCATCAATGATAGCTTTAATAATGGCTTGTCCAGATTTTCCTGTGATATCAGCTATAACATTTTGAAGCTTTATGTTCATTTGTTCTAATGCCTTTTGCATCATTCGAATATGTGTAGCAGCCATCTCTGTAAGATTTTTTCGATGACGCATATAGGCTCTTAAGGTTCTGGTAAAATGATCTGGTTGGAATCCTTTGCTTAATAAACCGCAGCTGTGTAGCTGTCTTATCCATTCGGCATCTTTGACATCACTTTTCTTGCCACTAACGTTTTTAACATGTTTGGCATTGACTAAAACGACTTCAAAGCCAGCTTCTTCAAGGATAAGATATAGGCTTACCCAGTAAATACCTGTAGCTTCCATGGCTACCGTATCTACTTTGCATTGAAGAAGCCAAGCGGCTATTTCGTGTAGATCATCTGTAAAAGAGCCGAATGAGCGAATGGATTGTTCTGCTGCATCTGGATTAACTGCAACATAATGCTCTCGGCTAGCAATGTCTATACCCGCTGCATTCGGATATAGAACAGGAAAACCAGCTTTCTTTTTCATAAATTGCATTTAAGGATTAATTAAAGTGCAGTGCTATCAGTTCTTTAGAAGAACATGTATAATCTCTTAAACGGGGTTAGCATAAGCTACCACCAAAAATTGGTTGTCATTTAAAGAACTTTGCCAAACTTGACATCGGGTTCGTAACACCATATCAAAAAAAACGGCATGTGGTAGCACTGCTTTTACAAGTTACTTTATCAGGTTTGGAGTTCCTACTGCTAATCACTTGAT
>CAYMQQ010000193.1:0-1625 GCA_964392685.1 uncultured Sediminibacterium sp. | reverse complement strand
TGGTTGTTACATAGATCATGCCGTTGTGTTCTTTGAAGCCAGCCTTCAGCGCCATCTCAGCAATGTTCATATCGTCACCTCACGCATCTCCCAGCCCAGCAAGAAGTACGGCCAGCGCATTGCCAAGCTGACGTTGGTGTATTTGCCTGTTTCGGTCTTGCTGAAGTCGGTGTGACCCTTGGAGGTCATCACAGCCTCGAATACTTTTTGTGCGTGTGTCATGTCTGCTCCTCGTCCATGGTTTCTTTCAGGAAAGCTGTCAGCCGTTTGATCTTGCCTTTGTGGAACTCGACCATCTTGGCGGCGTACTCTTGGCTGGTCTGGGCGTTGAGCAACTCGCGGCGAGACTGCTCAAGCTCACGCAGCGCAATCGTCTCGGGGCTTGGCAGCGCGTACAGGGATTTGATAAGTTGAATCAGGTTCATGACATTTACTCCAGTGGTTGATGTGACACAAGTGTATCACACATTTTTGGACATGCGGTATTGTTTGACTGCGTTGCGCAATCCAGCCTGTGTTGTTGCCTTTTCGTCAAGCGCCATTGCCTGCGCTTGGTCCAGCGTGTCTTGCATCAGGATGCGGTGGCACATCACGGGTGCCCCCTGACCTTGGCGGCGCACACGGGCGTTGAACTGCTCATACAGGTCCAGCGACCAGTTGAGGCCATACCACACGAGGATGTGGCCGTTCTTCTGCAAGCCGTCGATGCCGTGACCCATCGACGCTGGGTGGCCGATCATCAGTTGGCAGTCGCCAGTCTTCCACCGGTGCATGGCGTTGGTCAGGGACGCTTCGCTCTTGCACTCGGTCAGGTTGATGGGTCGCAGGTCTTTGAACTTCTCCATGATCCTGGCAGCGTCTGACCGGTACGCATAGGCGCACAGGATCGGTGAGCCTTGGGCCTCGTCGATGATGTCCTCCAGCGCGTCCAGCTTCATGTCATGCACCGGTTCCCACAGCGGCATCCCGGCAATCGGGTACATGGCACCATTGGAGAACTGCAAGCACTTGTTGGTCAGAGCCGCTTGGTTGAACGCCTCGATCTCCTTGCCGCTGTCGAGCACCATGAAGAACTCTTTTTCCAGCCTGTCGTATTTGGCCCGCAGATCCTCGGGCATCTCGATCTCGATGTTGTTGACGATCAGGTCAGGCAGCGGGTTGTAGTCCTCGGCTGACATCTCCAGCGTGATGTCCCCGATCAGCTTCTTGATGGTGTCCTCGGTGTCCTCGTACGGCAACTCTTTGTACGGTCCCACCTTGCGGTAGAACCGGGTCTTGAACTGCGTCTTGCTGGTGCCCAGGCGCTCACCCTTGTCCACCACGAGGAACTGACCGTGCAGGTCTTTGTACCCGTTGCTGGCAGGGGTGCCGGTCAGGCCCGTGGTCCAGTCGAACTGGTCAGCGATCTTGCGAAACGCCTTGACCCGGTTCGTGGCGCTGTTCTTCATCTTGCTGATCTCGTCCCAAATAATTCCGTTGAACGGCATCGGGCGATCCTTCTTGACAAAGTAGGTCTGGAGCGTTTCAGATAGCCAACCGAGGTTTTCATAATTAATCATCCAGACATCAGCAGGACGCAGCAGAGCGCGGGTGCGCTGGTCCTTGGTGCCGGTGATCATGCTGAA
>CAYMQQ010000192.1:0-1671 GCA_964392685.1 uncultured Sediminibacterium sp. | reverse complement strand
GTGTATGTTGTCAGAACAAAGTGGACTAAAAGAGCGTTCATTTAATGTGGTATTTGGCATCTAATTTACGTTAAGTTTTTTAAAGGCATCAGCAACAAAAATGATTTTTCATGAAGCGGTGTTGAGCGTTACTCAACACCGCTTATCATTTCCGTTGGTCCGGTTATTCCTGGCGGGTTGCACTTCTGCAGAGCCCGCTTCCGCTTTTCCGGACAAGAGTAAAAGTAGTCTATTGCCGCATTACCATTAGTTTTCGATGCTGTTTTTTTCTTCGGTTCATGGTTTTCATTTTTGTTTTTCTACGTTTTTCAAGCACCTGATTGCCTTTGTTGTAATAGACCTGGGCAGGTGTAAGATTGCTGATAGATTCGTGATAGCGCTGATGATTGTAATACAGCACAAACTTCTCTACCGCACGTTCTAATTCGCCCGGGCTATAATAGTTTTCCAGCTTGATGCAGTTTTTTAAACTGCGGTTGTAGCGTTCTATTTTGCCTTGTGTTTGCGGATGCAGCGGACGACCATGAACAGGGATGATTTTCTCATCGCTGAGGAAGGATTTAAAATCAGCTGCGATGTAACTGCTGCCGTTATCGCTGAGCAGCTTTGGTCGGTTGTGTTTGGGAAGGTTGGCATGAGCAAGTGCTTTACGCACGGTGCTTTCAGCATCTTCAGCTTTCATTCCTGCGCACAGTTCCCAAGCAACGATGTAGCGGCTGTAATCGTCCAAAACGGTGGAAAGAAAATACCATCCCCAACCGATGATTTTGAAGTAAGTAAAATCGGTTTGCCACATTTGGTTAGGGCGAACGGTTTTGTCTTTGAACTCTTTTCCGGCAGAAAGAAGAACATACGCAGGAGCCGTGAGTAAGCCGTATTCGCGCAGGATACGATACACGCTTGATTCGCTGATGTAGTAGCCGTGATGGTCGGTAATGTGCCATGCTAATTCACGGGGCGTAAGTTCTTCTCTTTCCAGGGCAATCTCTACTACCTGCTCACGCTCCTTTTCAGGTATGCGGTTCCATACTTGTTTGGGCGATGACTTTTTGTTCTTCAAGCCTTCAAAACCTTGGTTTTGATACTTCTCATACCAGTTGTAGAACGTGCTTTTATGAATGCCAAGTTCTTTGAGCGTGCGGGTAACGCCAATGTCTGAACCATTGACCAAACGGATGATTTCCATTTTTTCGGCTGCTGAGTAACGCATATACTTGGGATATTCTGACTTTACTCTAAGCCGCGCAAACTTTTTTTGAGCACTTTTACTTGTATGGACAGCTCTGCCACCAGGTCTTTGAGTTCTGCGTTTTGCTCACGCAGTTCTTTCACCTCGTTATTGGTTGCCGAGCGTTCCATATCTCCGTTGAGCCGTTTCTTTCCGGCTTCCATAAAGTCTTTGCTCCAGTTGTAGTAGTTGTTTTCATGTATGCCATACTTGCGGCACAGCGAGGCTACGCTTTCTTCCCCCCGCATACCTTCCATTACAATTGCTATTTTTTCTTCGGCTGTAAATACCCTGCGGGTTTTACGTTTGATCTGGCGAACTAATGCGCTCGCACTTTGATTGTTTTGTGTTTCCATTTTGTGAGATTTTTTAAAGTTTGGTTTTCCAAAATCCCACATTAAATTTACACCTAATTTAGTCCACTTTACGCTGACGATTTACAA
>CAYMQQ010000191.1:0-1747 GCA_964392685.1 uncultured Sediminibacterium sp. | reverse complement strand
AAAATAGTTCCCTCTTCCAAAGATGGGGTAACAGCTGTATTGCCAATAATAAAAAAGACATTCATGGTACCAACTTCCTGCAGGTATTTATGTTCAAAAGCATCTGTCCAAAGTACTTGATCATAACCGGCTTTCTTTGCCAAAGCAGTTGCCAACATGCTAGCTCCGTAGTTACCTGCATTTTTCGAAAAACCAACCCCACCCGGTGCAGCTCTAGTATATTTTTCCTCCACATAAATCTTCATAGGTGCAGTGTAGTATGGACCTGTTGGACTTAAAATGATCATGAATTTATATGACTCAGAGGGTTTTACACCGATCACAGGATCAGATGAAAACATAAAAGGTCTGATGTAGAGTGAGTGATCTTTCATAGAAGGCACCCAGTTCTTATCTAAGTCAATCAGCATGCGCATACCTTCCATAAAAATTTCCTCAGGTACCACCGGCATTTGCATACGCTCTGCTGAAATATTGAAACGTTTAAAATTATCTTGTGGACGAAAAATGGCAACATTACCGTCCTTATCTTTATAAGCTTTGATCCCTTCGAAAATTGCCTGTCCATAATGAAGTGCTGCCACTGATGGTTCCAATAATAAAGGTTGGTAGGGTTTGATCTCCACATTTTTCCACTCTCCGTTCTCATAGTCCGCTTCCAACATATGATCTGTAAAATATCTTCCAAAAGGGATGTTTTCCAGCGTCATATCCAGTAACTTACTTGTCTCAACTTTCGTGATGTTTATGTCTAGTGCTGCTGTCATAATTCTATATTTGGCGCAAAGAAACGAAAAAAAAGAAAACTAACAACTGTTAATATTTACAGAATGACCGACAAAAATGATATGAGATTACCTGATTTCGTGTTACCCGATCTTTATAAGCATCATTTGGTCATTGTAAATGAACCATCTGTCAATAATAAAGTTGAGGAAAAAAAGGTTGTATCGGATACAAAAGAGCCGGAATTTTTGGGAAATAACCAGAAAAAAATCACGATTCTGGTATCAGACAAAGAAGCTGTTTTTGTTAACGACCAGGCTTTGCAATTTTTATCTGCTATACTCACTGCATGTAAACTGAATTTGGGTGATGTTGCCATTGTGAACTTAGCGAATCACCCCCTTTCTTACCCGGCTGTAAAAGAGTGGCTTACTCCAAAGTATATGATCCTTTTTGACATTGAAGCATCACTGATACAAATGCCATTCAAATTACCGCTTTACCAGGTTCAATTGTATGACCAATGCTCCCTTCTATTTGCCCCGTCATTCCATACCATGATGGGTGATAGCAGAGAAGCCAAACTTGAAAAAAGTAAGTTATGGTTAAGCCTAAAAAATATGTTCAATCTATAGTATGCATACACTTGTTTTTGCCACGAATAACCAGCATAAGGTTGATGAGATCAATTCCATCATTGGAAAGAATATCCGTGTAATCACATTAAAGGAAGCAGGTATCAATATTGATATTCCGGAACCACATGACAGCTTGGAAGCCAATGCAACAGAAAAGTCATCAGTGATTTATCAACTTACCCATCAAAATGTTTTCAGTGAAGACACCGGTTTGGAAGTAGACGCTTTACAAGGTGAACCCGGTGTAAAAAGTGCCAGATATGCAGGTGAAGAAAAAAACTTTCAAGCCAATATTGATAAACTGTTATTAAAACTTGGCGATCATCCCGAAAGAACTGCGCGTTTCAGAACTGTGGTATCGCTTATTTGGGAAGGAAAGGAAT
>CAYMQQ010000190.1:0-1755 GCA_964392685.1 uncultured Sediminibacterium sp. | reverse complement strand
ACCTCTCCGGCCTGCCCCCAGCGACCGCGTGGCGCCATGTGTTCGACTGGCTCGATGAGGTGACCGACAAGGCCAGCCGCACCGCCGCCAAGCGCGACGCGCTCGACCGGGGCGCGGCCACGTTCACGAGCCGCATGGGCGAGGGCCGGCTGGACCCCGCCGTGGGGCAGCCCGCCGTCAAGGCCATGGCGGACCTCCGCGACGAGCTGCTCGCGCCGCTCGACCCGCAGTACGCGCGCACCCGGCCGGGCGTGGCCCGGCGCTGGGAGGAGACCGCGGCCGAGACCGAGATCCTCGCCGACGAGCTGGGCCGGCATCTCGACGTGGAAGCGCACCCGGAGCACGGCTGGCGCATCCACGACGGCTACGTGGTCCCGGTGGCCGTCACGGCCGACGCGGTGCGCGCGCTCGTGGCGCTGCTGGACCGCGCGGCGAGCGCCCGGAACCCGTTCGCCACCGAGGCCGACCGGGCGATCATGACCGACGCCGGGCTGCACCCGTTCGCCCGCGTCGACGCGCTCCGCCGGTCGCTGGACGCCACCGACCCCGAGATGGTGCGCGTGCTCGCCGAGATGCCGACCGACCCCATGGAGACGATCCGCGGCATGGCGGGCACCGTCGACCTGGTGGTGGACCCCGCCACCGACATGCGTGCGCTCGTGGACGACCTGACCCAGCGCGTCGTGTCCTACGAGTCCGCGGGCGAGAACCTAGCCGTGCGCGCCGCCGCGCTGGCCCGTCGGTTCCAGCAGGTGAGCGGTGCGTTCAGCGACGAGTACGCGGACCTCCTCGAACGCGCCCTGCTGACCGAGGAGGTGATCGCGCGCAACCCCGGCATGAGCCGCTTCCGCCTCAACAAGATGTTCATGGACGCCACCGAGGAGACCCGCCGCGCCGCATCCCAGACGCTCACCCGCGTCCGCCGGCAGAAGGGCAAGGTCGCCGAGGCGGAGCAGCGCGTGGCGGCAGCGACCGCGGAGGTGGAGGGCTTCGGCGTCGTCACCGAGGGCACCTTCGACTGGTCCCAGGTGACGAGCGAGCCGATCCGTGGCGGACGGTTCGCCAAGGGCGTCGACTCCGCCAAGAAGCGAGAGGCCGATGCGTTCGCCGCCGACTGGACCGCGCGCACCGGCGAGCCCACGTACGTCACCCGGGAAGTCACCAACGGCAAGGTCGTCTACAAGGTCTACCACCCCGTCGGGCCCGTGCGCGAGGTGCCCACGACGGCCGCTGCACCCGTGGCGCCCGTGGAGCGCCCGGCACCCGTGGCACGCCCCGCGACCGGCACCGAGACCCCGGCCGCCATCCGCGCCACCGACGACGAGTTCATGGCTCCAGGCTCCCCGCGCGACGCCATGGACGTGTCGCTCGCCGAGCAGTGGGCCGACCCGCTCTACGGCACCGCCGCCGAGGCCGCGGAGATCGAGAAGTACACCCGGGCCCGGCGCGACGCCCTGCTCAAGGATCTCGCCGACAATCCCGCGGTCCCGTCGACGGCCGAGGATGCCGTGACCCGACTCCGCGAGAACGCCCGCGACAAGCGCGCCGAGATGGCGGCCCTGCTAGAGACCCGCCTCCGCGCGTTCGACAAGCGCCGCAGCGCCCTCGAGGCGCAGGCGGTGGCGGATGATGCCACCCCCGAGGTGCAGGCGGCCCGTGACGAGGCGCGCGTGGCCGCTGGGGGCACGCCGGAGCCCGGCGGCGCGATGGTGGCGGAGCGGGTGTTGGAGCCCGGTGCGCGCGTCGTCAATCGGG
>CAYMQQ010000189.1:0-1808 GCA_964392685.1 uncultured Sediminibacterium sp. | reverse complement strand
CCTCCCACGCAAAAGCCCCGATAGACATCGGGGCTGACACATGAGAAAATCTACTTTCGTTGCTCAATTACGATAAACTGTGTTGCAAAATTGGAGGGACTGTGTTAACCGGAAATGTCCTTAATGAGAACAAACCGTTAACGATTGCGATCAGGAACATATACAGAAATTCAGCAAATTTTAATGTTACCTAATTATTAATTCCTTGTTTTCCTTTCTACATCGGTACCGTAAGCCTATTTTTGCGTAAATTTTAACCTATGGGTATCAATACTTTCGGCCGTTTGTTCATGCCAAAAAACAAAGTTTTCTATGAATTATTTGAAGATGTAGCCGAAAAAGTGCACGAAATGGGCTTGAAACTCAAGGAGATGGTGAGTGAACCCGATAATAATAAGCGTGCTGCGGTACTGGCTCAGATTGAAGACCTTGAGCACAAAAACGACGATAATACACACCGTATTTTTACTGAATTAGGCAGAAATTTCATCACACCGTTTGATCGTGAAGACATCCACTATCTGGCAACAGCTTTGGATGATATTGCCGATTATATTTTCGCATCTTCTAAAAAGATCAATTTCTACAGTGTGAATCCGAATGATACCGGTATTCAGAAAATGGCGGATCTGATCCTGCAGGGTACCATCGAGATCAAAAAAGCGGTGAATGGACTACGTGATATGAAGAACCTGCGTGAGATGACAGAAGCCATGGTAAAGGTAAACAGTATCGAGAATCAGGCTGATGATGTATTTGATATGAGCATTGAAATGTTGTTCCAGCAAGAGAACGACTTTAAAGAAGTGATCAAGAAAAGAGAAATTTATCAGGTCATGGAAATTGCGACTGATAAATGTGAAGACGCAGCCAATGTTATTGAATCTATCATTATTAAGTATGCTTAGCGTGAAAAGTGAAAGGTGAAAAGTGAAACAAAATCGTTTCACTTTTCACCTTTCACCTTTCATTTTTTCTCCCCAGAAAAATTAACCCTATGTTCACCCTCCTGGTCATCATCATTGTTCTGGCTTTTATTTTCGATTATATCAATGGATTTCATGATGCGGCAAACTCTATTGCTACCATCGTTTCCACAAAAGTATTGACACCATTTCAGGCTGTACTTTGGGCTGCGATATTCAACTTTGCAGCCTTCTTTATTTCGAAATACCTGATCGGGGAATTTAAAATTGGTAATACGATTGCTAAATCTGTCAACGAAAATTTTATCACACTCGAAGTTATTCTGGCAGGGTTGATTGCAGCCATTACCTGGAATCTGGTTACTTGGTGGTTTGGTATTCCTTCTAGCTCATCACATACTTTATTGGGTGGTTTCATGGGGGCAGCATTGGCACATGCGGGTGGTTTTAGTGAAGGGGGAATTGATGTGGTAAACTATGCTAAAGTCATTCCAACATTCTTATTCATTTTCATGGCCCCATTGATAGGGATGTTTATGGCATTTTTCATTACCATTTTAATTTTGCACATCTGAAAAAGAGCCAATCCGTATAAAGCAGTAACTTGGTTTAAAAGACTTCAGTTGGTTTCATCTGCAGCATTTAGTTTAGGGCATGGTGGTAATGATGCGCAAAAAGTAATGGGTATTATTGGAGCTGCCATTATTTACTACGAACAATCATTGGGTGTGGATATGACATTCAATCAATTTGTAAGTGAGTATAGCTGGGTACCTTTTTGTAGTTTTCTAGTGATCGGATTTTGAACCATGAGTGGAGGATGGAAAATTGTTAAGACGATCGGTACTATAATTACAAAAGTAACACCGCAGGAAGGCGTAA
>CAYMQQ010000188.1:0-1830 GCA_964392685.1 uncultured Sediminibacterium sp. | reverse complement strand
TATTTTTACCTTTTCCTTCTTAACGTTTATTGCGGCGGGGGGGGAAGAATTGACCGGTTTTGGCTTTACGAGAAATTCCTTCGGCGGCACCATAGTGACTCATCGCACAACGGAAACCGATGGTATTGGTACTTAAGTCTTCTTCTAGGAAGCGACGTGCGCCCGGACTTAACCAGAATGCTCTGTCATTCCAACTACCACCCTTGTATACACGTGACTTATCTGAAACCAGTGAGGTAACACCATAGCCATAGTATACAGCACTGGAAGAATCACCATCGAGATAATTGGTTGCATAAGAACGCTGATAGTTTCTTCTGTTGCGTAAAGTAGAATCTTCTTCCAATACGGTTTTGATTCTGCCCTTATCATCACGCAAGTTACCTTGTCCACCACTCATATCAATCTTACGGAATTCGTTACCACGGTAGGTATTAAAGTCATCACCATCCAATGAATTCAATGGACGATACACATCTGCCACCCACTCACTCACGTTGCCACTCATGTTGTATAGGCCATAGCCATTGGGAACGAATGAAGTTACTTCTGCAGGTATTGCAGCATTATCGTTCAGTCCGCCTGCCACACCCATGTTATCACCGGCACCTCTTTTAAAGTTGGCGAGAAATGCACCTTGATAAGCACTTTTCTGTGTGTAACGAACATTGTCATAACCATTGTTCTTCCAAGAATAGATTTGCTTGTTGGCGATCAATTCTTCTCCGCGTTTAGATCCTTTTGATTTCTTCTGCGGATTCTCAGCGATATAACCATATGCTGCATATTCCCACTCAGCTTCTGTAGGTAGACGATAATCACCAAACAGAATACCATCTTCAAATGTCACTTTTGTTCTTGGACGGCCGTTAGCATCCTTCAATGGATTCTTTTTAGAAGTTGCTGTTCTGCCAGGAGTAGCCTGGTACTCATCCATCAAGTAGGCTTTGGTATTGAAGTTATCTTGTCCGGAACCGTTCAATTCTCTTTTGATCTGGTTTCTCGCATCCAAATAACCTTTACCCATCAGGGTCAGTTCGTTAACGCGATCAGTACGCCAGATACAGAAGTCTGTGGCTTGCTTCCAGCTCACACCTACCACCGGATAATAGTTGTAAGAGGGATGGCGGAAATAATATTCTACATAAGGCTCATTGTAAGCCAGCTCACTGCGCCATACAAGGGTGTCGGGCTTGGCTTCTTCCACAATGGAATCCATCCCTGCACCACCAAATACGTTGGTGAGCCAATAGAGGTACTCGCGGTAATGAACGTTGGCTACCTCAGTTTTATCAATAAAAAAGGAGTTGACTGTAATACGACGGGGGATATTGTTCCAATCACCCATCACATCTTCCTGGGCAGCACCCATGGTAAATGTACCACCCTGTACGAATACAAGTCCGGGAGCAGCTTTAATATCTTTCGGCTTGGCAACATTGAAGTTACCCTGATTCTTGTCATTGTAATTCCATCCGGTAACCGTTGATTTCTCAGGTTTCTTTTTGAAAATCTTACAGGATGACATAGCGCCTGTTAACGTCAACAACAAGAGCAAATTCCGTGTTGTTTTCAATACTTGCATGTGATTCTCGTGTTTGTGGAGTATAGATGTTTCGCTAATGTCTCAATTTACGTATATGCGAATATAGAAGTTTTATGTTTATGGCGATAATGAACCGGGAAATTCTATTGTTAGTAAAAGGCTAATTTTAAAGGGGTTGGGGGGATTTTTGGATGTTAGATGGGAGATGTCAGATGTAGGATGTCTGATTTCTGATGTCTGATATGGGAGTATGTAGGGGGAGTTCTACGGGAAATTGTTAAATT
>CAYMQQ010000187.1:0-1876 GCA_964392685.1 uncultured Sediminibacterium sp. | reverse complement strand
TTGTCAGACTGGTAATCGTATTGGCAGAGCCTTGATTGATCGTTCCACTGAAAGTGCCACCGGTGATCGTTCCGGTTACATTTAAATTATCGAAGTTACCAGTCGTCGCACTTACAGTTGCTGACTCAATCGTGTTTGTTACACTTAGATTAGTCAGACCGGCTAGGTTGCTGATGTTCGCAGTTGTTGCACTGATGGTATTTGCATCTACTGTTCCGGTTACACTTAGGTTCGTTAACCCTGTCAGGTTTGTGATGTTTGCACTTGTTGCACTCAATGTGTTTGCACTGATCGTTCCCGTAGCAGTGATCGTATTGATGTTTGCCAGGTTATTGATACTATTCTGTGCACTTGCTTCCAGTGTTCCACTGAAGCTGCCTCCAGTAATCGTTCCGGTTGCATTGATATTTGTGAAGTTACCGGTAGTCGCACTTACGGTTGCACTCTGGATCGTGTTTGTTACACTCAAATTAGTTAAGCCAGCTAAGTTGCTGATGTTCGCGGTTGTCGCACTGATGGTATTTGCATCTACTGTTCCGGTTACACTCAGGTTTGTAAGACCAGTCAGGTTCGTGATGTTTGCATTTGTTGCCGTCAAATTACCACTCACTGTCGCATTCGTAGTTGACAGTGTAGTTAAATTGGTCAGACTGGTAATCGTATTGGCAGAGCCCTGATTGATCGTTCCACTAAAAGTACCTCCGGTGATTGTTCCTGTTACATTGATATCTGTGAAGTTACCCGTCGTTGCACTTACAGTTGCTGATTGGATGGTATTGGTTACACTTAGATTAGTCAGACCGGCTAAGTTGCTGATGTTCGCTGTTGTCGCACTGATGGTATTTGCATCTACTGTTCCGGTTACACTTAGGTTTGTAAGACCAGTCAGGTTCGTGATGTTTGCATTTGTTGCTGTCAAATTACCACTTACTGTTGCATTGGTGGTTGACAGTGTAGTTAAATTGGTCAGACTGGTAATCGTATTGGCAGAGCCTTGATTGATCGTTCCACTGAAAGTACCTCCGGTGATCGTTCCGGTTACATTTAAATTATCGAAGTTACCAGTCGTCGCACTTACAGTTGCTGACTGAATAGTGTTTGTTACACTTAGATTAGTCAGACCGGCTAAGTTGCTGATGTTCGCTGTTGTTGCACTGATGGTATTTGCATCTACTGTTCCGGTTACACTCAAGTTCGTTAGACCGGTGAGGTTCGTGATGTTTGCATTTGTTGCTGTCAAATTACCACTCACTGTCGCATTCGTAGTTGACAGTGTAGTTAAATTGGTCAGACTGGTAATCGTATTGGCAGAGCCTTGATTGATCGTTCCACTGAAAGTGCCACCGGTGATCGTTCCGGTTACATTTAAATTATCGAAGTTACCAGTCGTCGCACTTACAGTTGCTGACTGAATAGTGTTTGTTACACTTAAATTAGTCAGTCCAGCTAAGTTGCTGATGTTCGCGGTTGTCGCACTGATGGTATTTGCATCTACTGTTCCGGTTACACTTAGGTTCGTTAACCCTGTCAGGTTTGTGATGTTTGCACTTGTTGCACTCAATGTGTTTGCACTGATCGTTCCCGTAGCAGTGATCGTATTGATGTTTGCCAGGTTATTGATACTATTCTGTGCACTTGCTTCCAGTGTTCCACTGAAGCTGCCTCCAGTAATCGTTCCGGTTGCATTGATATTTGTGAAGTTACCGGTAGTCGCACTTACGGTTGCACTCTGGATCGTGTTTGTTACACTCAAATTAGTTAAGCCAGCTAAGTTGCTAATGTTCGCTGTCGTCGCACTGATGGTATTTGCATCTACTGTTCCGGTTACACTTAAGTTCGTTAGACCGGTGAGGTTCGTGATGTTTGCATTTGTTGC
>CAYMQQ010000186.1:0-1921 GCA_964392685.1 uncultured Sediminibacterium sp. | reverse complement strand
AAGTGTGCCGGGCATGGCACTATGCTATAGGGTGCGCTAACTCAACGGAGTTAGCAAGTCCCGAGGGGGCCATCTGACGGGAACCCCATAGCCAAAGCCAAGGGTGTACCGGGCGACCGGTAATCTGAAGGAAGGCAGCGGCAAAATCCAGATGTGGACGAACAGAAACTGGATAGTAGGCTTGCAGACTTGGGGAAGTGCGCTTTGAAGCATCTAATCCCAACAGTCAGACGGAAGGTCTGTGAGTAAATCCGGCTGCATCGGAAGAAAGTATAGTGTCTTACCCCGGGAGATCTGTAGTTTGGGCAATTGCCGGAGGTACGAGCGAGTGCTGAAGGAATCCAAGCCAACAGAAGTCAGCAGAAGGCGTAGTACTGTTATAAACAGGAAGGCTGGAATTCTCTAAACAAGGAAGCGAACTTAAAGTGAGTAAAAAGAACGAAGCATCGAAAACAAACGCAAAGGCCGTACAGACAGAACTGTTCACTGGAAAGTTTGACTCTGGTATTCAAGAGGGAGGCAGAACTTCCCGAAGAGACCAGAGGATGGAGTTATTTTCTCGACTGGAAGAACAGCGTACCTTGACCAAGAGTACAATGGACAGCGTGAGCGATACACTCCATCTACTCCATGCCTTCAAAAGAGTCAGGGAGAATGGAGGCTCAGCAGGGATCGATGGAGTTACCCTGAACGATTATTCTCAGAACTTGACATTGAGGATCAATTCCCTTCGGCAGCGGTTAAACTCAGACACCTATGAACCGAGTGCGGTTAGGGGAGTTGAGATTGAAAAGCCAACCGGAGGGACGAGGCTGTTGGGAATACCCACGGTAGAGGATAGAATAGTTCAGCAGAGCATTCAGAATGAGCTACAGCGAATATTCGATCCATACTTCAGCGAAAACAGCTTTGGATTCCGTCCGGGCCGCTCAGCCCATCAGGCGATAGAGCGCGCCAGGGACTATGTTAAAGAGGGGAAGATATGGGTGGTTGATATTGATCTAAAGAGTTTCTTTGACCAGATCAACCATGACAGGCTTATGAATCGGCTTAGGAACAGCATCTCTGACAAGAGATTGCTGAAGCTGATCCACAAGTTCCTTCGGGCTGGCCTGATGAAGGACGGCTTTGAAACTCAGCGGGTGTCTGGGACTCCGCAGGGAGGCCCCTTATCACCTCTTTTATCAAACATAGTGCTGGATGAGCTGGATAAGGAGCTTGAAGCAAGAGGCCTGAGTTTTGTCCGATATGCAGACGACTGTAATATTTTGGTCAGCAGTGAGCGATCAGCTCACAGGGTCTTCGAGTCGATGATTGCATTTATCGAGGGAAAGCTCAAACTGAAGGTAAATCTTGAAAAGAGTGGCGTCAGGCGATGCGATGATGTCAAATTCCTAGGCCATACGGTCATGGGCGATGGCAAAATCCGTATTGCAGATAAAAGCATCGAAAGTTTCAAGAAGAAGATCAGAGAGGTGACCAAACGAAATCGTGCCATTCCATTGGGAAGGCTCATATCGGAAACCAATCTGGTCATTCAGGGATGGGCAACCTACTTTCGCAAATGCAACACATGGCTGAGCGGACTTAGAGACATGGATGGTTGGATACGGAACCGAATCAGATGCTATGCATTGAAATCACACGGGCGCAAATATCCGACATTCTGCTTCCTCAGGTCTTTGGGAGTGGAACCGAACCGGTCATGGAATGCAGTAAAATTCCACGGCTGGTGGTCAATGGCAAATCTCAACTATGTCCGCAATGGCATGGGTCTAGCTTGGTTTGCCGGGTTGGGCCTAAGATCACTCATCGTTGTACAGAGAGGTTAAACCTTTAGAAGAAACCGCCGCGGTACGTTAAAGCGTATGCCAGGTGGTGTGGGGGGGACGGCGGCTCGACCGCCTACCCATCCCGATTA
>CAYMQQ010000185.1:0-2012 GCA_964392685.1 uncultured Sediminibacterium sp. | reverse complement strand
AAGGAAAAGACAACAGGCGTATCAATTTTTCAGAAAAGGATACAACCTATTACAAAGCAGTTTTTGATAAAGCAGAACAATAACTTTTGGAAAGTTTGAAAACTTTCCAAAAGTTTAAGATCAGTTTAAAACTGATATAATGCTGTATATTGAACTGTGAAATTATTTTTAATAACGATATTCTTAATTTCCTTTTCAGCAGTTTCAGCATGTGATTGTGTGGTCTCTACATTTGATCGACATTATCAGCAATCAGACTTTATCGCAGTTGCAAAAATTACCAATATTGATTCTTCCTTACATGAACAGGATCAAAGAGATATTGAAATTGAGATCATCACGCTGTATAAAGGCATTGCGGTTACAAAACTAAAAATCGACAATCATGTAAAAACCATGTGCGGAATCTATACCCCGTTGAATTCCACATGGCTCATCTTTGCGAATAGAAATCAAGAAGGAACGCTTTCGTTTGGTTATTGCTCAAGATCTGTTCAATTAGATCCAACAGCAAACCCATATTTTGACGCGCTAGCTAAATCTCGTTTTGATAGTTCCATGTCCAGGATGTTGCGTGTGCTTGACTTCCTAAAAGAATACCAAAATACTTTTACCGTTACAAAGAATGTAATGGTAAGCGAAAATAGTTGGCGAGACAGCAGTCTAAAAGGATATGAGGAACAAGCCTATAATTTTGCTGCTTATGAATTGGTTTCTGAACCGGGGCAGACCGTAAATCAAATTCAGACCCTGAAATCTTTTCAAAATAAACAGCTTACGGATACAATAAAAGAGCGCTTAAAAAAAGCTAAGATTTATCCCTATCCAAAAAATGCAAAAGCTGATTCTCCACAAAAGCTTCTGATACTATTTTTCTTCTACGCTAAAGAAGATACATACCCGAGTTTTGTAAGCAGGTATTTTCATTAGTGATTTATAATGGTTTGCTGCTTGGTGTTCGGTTCGCCGACCTTGATTTTTGCCAAAGCGAAGCGGAGGTAAAACAAATATCAAACGGCAAACTGACGCCCAATCGCTGTTAGCGGCGGGCATTTAATTCGTCACATTTTTTCTTTATAATTTCGGTCAATACGTACACCCTAATTATATAAGTCAGTAATTCATTATGTGCGTTTCGCATGGTAAAATGCAATTCTTTTTGATGTCCAAAGTCATTGGCGTTGACCGCATCCTTTAACTCGATGTCAACAACGCTGTCGGGTCTTTTACTTATATATCTCTTTTTTGCTGTTTCAAATGAAGCCGGATTTAACAACCAGCAACATATGTCTGGCTTTGTCCTAAAGTCATGATTATGATTAAAAAATGAGTCTAATGTAACTTCAACTTCTATTTGGGCTAAATAATGCGGGTGTCTTTTAATCTGTGTTGCGTCCCATTCAACAATACAGTCAATATGAGAGTTAGAACTGTAGTCAAGTATTTTAAATGGTAAATGTCCCAATTGACAAAGTTGAGAAATTATTATAACAACTTCTTGTTCGTATTCAGGGTTACTTGCAAAGTTGAGCTTCAATTGACTTAGATATTGATTTGGAGCAGACGTTTTATTTTTGGCTCTTTCAATTCTTTGTAAAAGCTCATTATATGCAACTTCTTTGTCTTCGGTGTTTCTTTGTAATTTATAATCTTCGATTATTGAATTTATTTCGTCCTTTATTTTCTCTTTTATTTCTTTCAATATTTGCGTGTCGAAAAAATCTTCACGGTTTGCTTGAATTGATTTACTTAGATAATCAGCTTTTATAAAACCGCGAACCCTTGCGGCAATAGTGCCTGGAGATGTTAATTCAGGATAAAGTTCAGAATAAAGGTCTTTTTCAATTATTCTTTCATTTACTACTAAATAAATTCCTCTTTTAAAATCATCAATTGTGGTCGCTGTGTTTATATGAATTATACAGTCCGATTTGTAGTCAGGGTCAAGATTACTTAATGTGTAAGCTCCCCCAAAGTTCGGCCACTTAAAAGTTGACAGAATTGTTAACTTT
>CAYMQQ010000184.1:0-2017 GCA_964392685.1 uncultured Sediminibacterium sp. | reverse complement strand
AATAAAAAGGGTTCCGATTTCATCGGAACCCTTTTCAGTGTATCTCTGTGCCCTCAGTGGTAATCTATCTATCTAAACAACTCCGACTGATTACCCATCGAAGGCCGATCTTTTCCCAGATGTTGGTATGCTTTTAATGTCACTTCTCTTCCGCGTGGCGTACGCTGTAAAAAACCCTCCTGTATCAAAAAGGGTTCATACACTTCTTCCAGTGTACCCGCTTCTTCGCCCACAGCAGTTGCAATGGTAGTAAGTCCAACAGGCCCACCTTTAAACTTATCAATGATGGCTGATAGGATACGATTATCCATTTCATCCAATCCATGTTCATCTACATTCAATGCCTTTAATGCATGTTGTGTGATGCCCAAATCAATTTTACTATCATTTAATACTTGTGCAAAATCTCGTACGCGACGTAATAAACCATTAGCGATACGAGGTGTACCCCTACTTCTTCTTGCAATTTCAAAAGCAGCCTCCGGAAGAATGCCTGTATTCAAAATCGCAGCACTTCTTTCTATGATCTTCTTCAGCGTTTCTGCATGATAATACTCCAATCGTGACTTGATTCCAAAACGCGATAACAAGGGCGCCGTTAATAATCCACTTCGAGTCGTAGCACCTACCAATGTAAACGGATTCAAATTTATTTGCACACTCCTAGCATTAGGACCGGAATCAATCATAATATCAATTCTGAAATCCTCCATCGCTGCATACAAATATTCTTCCACCACTGTACTCAAACGATGGATCTCATCAATAAATAATACATCATTGGGTTGCAAGTTGGTGAGCAATCCTGCCAGATCACCCGGTTTCTCAATCACCGGTCCCGAAGTTTCTTTGATATTCACCCCTAATTCATTCGCAACAATTCTGCTGAGTGTGGTTTTGCCCAATCCCGGCGGACCATGAAACAAAATATGATCTAATGCTTCGCCCCTCAGCTTAGCGGCTTTAATAAAAATGACGAGATTTTCAATCAATTGTGGCTGTCCGGAAAAATCATTGATCTCAGCCGGACGAATAGCATTCTCAAACTCCTTCTCAGCAGCACTCAGGTTCATCGGGTCTCTGTTCAAGTTTGGGTTGGACATGGGGTAAAGGTAGTAAATTGTGAGATAGTCAAAGGTGAATGGTCAATTGTCAATTGTGAATATAGTTCGTAACTTTTTTACATTACGCTTAACGTATTATTCACCATTCACAATTGACAATTGACCACTCACCGCTTTTCTTAGCTTAAATAAACACCTATGCAACCAAGAACAGCACTCATCCTCGGCGCTAGTGGATTAACCGGACAACACTTATTGGATTTGTTATTGAATGATCCATTGTATGTTCAAATAACCATCTACGTTCGCAAGCCTGTGCATATCAGTCATCCTAAATTGGTACAGCAAATTGTTGATTTTGAGCAACTGGATAGTTCGGTAGATGCTACTGATGTTTTTTGTTGTTTAGGTACTACCATTAAAAAAGCCGGATCACAAGATGCATTCAAACGCGTGGATCTGATCTATCCACAAAAAATTGCTGCACTACAATTGGCTGCAGGCTCGCAAAAGTTTTTAGTGATCAGCGCTGTGGGTGCTGATGCAAATTCTTCTATTTTTTATAGCAGAACCAAAGGACAGCTAGAAAAAGCTTTGACATTATTAAGATATCCATGCCTTTGCATTTTCAGACCTTCTTTTATCATGGGTGATAGAGCGGAAAGAAGGGTAGGAGAAAAGATTGGTATTTTCATAGCACAATTGATAAGTCCTCTTTTGATTGGACCGCTCAAAAAATACAAACCCGTTTCCGCATTGGCATTAGCGAAGTCTATGCAAGATGCTGCGCATCAATTTTCAAACGGAGTACATATTGTAGCCTCTGATCAAAGTAAATCATTCGAATAAAATCTCCGTGCAACTCTGTGCCATTACTCTGCGTAACTCTGTGGTTGTTTTAACCACAGAGATTCTGTGTTAAGAAACAAAGTTTTGATTAATATTTTTACTTT
>CAYMQQ010000183.1:0-2116 GCA_964392685.1 uncultured Sediminibacterium sp. | reverse complement strand
AAGGGCTTTTTCAGTTATTTCCGCGAAGCACTTAACAGCGAACACCAGGATTTTACCCAAGGCAGTATCCGTAAAGCTGTGTTCATGCTGGCCATACCCATGATCCTTGAAATGTGCATGGAGTCTGTGTTTGCTGTTGTCGATATTTTCTTTGTGAGCAAACTCGGCGCCGGCGCGGCCGCTACTGTTGGACTTACAGAATCTTGTCTCACCCTTATTTATTCTGTTGCCATCGGTTTGAGTATGGCGGCTACCGCTATGGTAGCAAGAAGAATTGGTGAGAAAAATCCCGAAGGTGCTGCCAAGGCAGGAGCTCAGGCTTTGTTAATGTGTTTTGCTGTGTCTGTACTCATCAGTATTGTCGGTATTTTTTATGCAGCAGATGTGCTGGCACTTATGGGTGCCGATGAAACTGTTGTAGCCATGGGTACCAATTATACACGCATCATGTTGGTGGGTAATCTGGTAATCATGTTGCTTTTCCTTATCAATGGTATCTTCCGTGGTGCAGGTGATGCGGCCATGGCCATGAAAAGCTTATGGCTCGCCAATATCTGCAACATCATTTTATGTCCGATATTGATCGATCAGTTTGGATTAACCGGCGCTGCCATTGCCACCACCACCGGTAGAGGTATTGGTGTATTGTACCAGCTCTATCATTTATTCAATGGAAAAAATATTGTACGCATCGTACGCAAACATTTTATTCCGAATAAAGAAATCCTCGCTTCCATCGCTAATATCGCATCTACCGGAACCTTACAATTCATCATCGGCTCTGCCAGCTGGATCGCGATGGCCAGAATTGTTTCCGGTTTTGGTAGTGATGCTGTTGCAGGTTATACCATCGCCATCCGCCTACTCATTTTCTTTATCATGCCCGCATGGGGATTGAGTAATGCAGCTGCAACACTTGTTGGACAAAACCTAGGCGCTCAACAACCCGATCGTGCTGAACAATCGGTTTGGAAAACGGCTCGTTACAATGCCATCTTCATGGCTTTTGTATCTGTACTGTTTGTAGTAGGCGCTGAATTTTTTGTAGGACTCATATCACATGATCCCGCCGTTACCAAAACAGCAGTCACAGCATTGCGTATTGTGAGCTTAGGTTATATTTTCTACGGTGTAGGTATGGTCATGATCAACGCCTTCAACGGCGCCGGCGACAGCAGAACACCCACTTGGATCAATTTATTTTGGTTCTGGGTTTTCCAAATACCTTTTGCCCTATTACTTTCCAAAGTACTGAACATGGGCACCACCGGCGTTTTCATCGCCATCGTAACAACAGAAACCTGTATCACCATTACAAGTGTTATTCTGTTTAAACGGGGGAAGTGGAAATTGGTGAAAGTGTGAGGAGAAGGCTGCAAGCCGCAAGCTTCAAGCTGCAAGTGTTTGGTAAATTATTTAGAAGTAACCCTTAAATAACTTGCTTGTGGCTTGTGGCTTGAAGCTGCAAGCCGCAAGCTTCTAGCTGCAAGTGTTTGGTAAATTATTTAGAAGTAACCCTTAAATAATTTGCTTGAAGCTTGTGGCTTGTAGCTTGCAGCCTTCAAAACCACCCTCTCCTCTTAAATACTACCAACATCCAAACCGGTACAATCAACATCAGTCCAACTGCGATGAAGAAGCCGTATTGGTGGTGGAGATAGGGGATGCGATCGAAGTTCATGCCGAAGATGCCGCCGATGACTGTTGCAGGTGCCAGTAAACAGGTTACAATGGCCATTACTTTCATCACTTCATTGGTCTTCAGGTTTACATTGCTGAGATAGAGATCCTGTAAGTTCATCATCATATCTCGATAGTTCTCTGCCAGATCATTCGCTTGCAGAATATGATCATATACATCTTTAAAATACTTGGTGGTTCTTTCTTCCAGCAGATCACTTTCACTACGAATAAATCCATTGATCAATTCTCTTACCGGACTCACATTTCGTTTCAATACAATTAACTCTTTGCGTAAACTATTGATCACCGCCAGTGTTCGCGTATTACTACCGCGGATGATTTTTTCTTCCAATAACTCAATACGATCTCCCAGCTTCTCCATCACGATATAATAGTTGTCTACGATCATATCCAACAACGCATAACAGAGATA
>CAYMQQ010000182.1:0-2122 GCA_964392685.1 uncultured Sediminibacterium sp. | reverse complement strand
TAAACCACACGCACAAACATGTGCTACATTCTTTTACCCCTCCGGGGTATAAACCTCGATTACCTGATTACCCGATCACCCGATATCCTGATTACACGATATCCCCCAATCAAAAAATCAAAGATCACCCCCCCCTCTTAAAAGCCGTCGTCATGTCGACCGTATCCGCCACGGCGGATCAAACTCCAAAATACCCCGGAGGGGTAAAAGATTGTAGCCACAAAACATAGATGAATTCCCCAACCCCGGAGGGGTTGAACGAAGAATATTCGGGTGTAACATTGAATAGGCGCAATGAAAAAACAATATCATTCAATCACACAAAAAACATGTTTCAAAAATCCATCCCGCCGTTCCGTGTTACCCCTCCGGGGTAAATAAACCACACGCACAAACATGTGCTACATTCTTTTACCCCTCCGGGGTATAAACCCGATTACCCGATAACCCAATATCCCAATCAAAAAATCAAAGATCAAAAAATCAAAGATCAAACCGCTCTATCTTCGCATCATGAACATACGTATCGGCTACGGCATAGATTACCATCAATTGGTAGAAGGAAGAGACTTATTTATTGGTGGCATCAAAATACCCCACGACAAAGGCGCACTCGGACATAGTGATGCCGATGTACTCCTACATGCCATCTGCGATGCGCTGCTGGGAGCAGCCGCATTGGGTGATATCGGTGTTCACTTTCCGGATACTGCTAATGAATTCAAGGACATTGACAGTAAGATTCTTCTGGCCAAAACAAAGTCATTGATCGAAGCCGAAGGCTATAAAGTGATCAACATAGACTCCACCCTCTGCCTCGAAGCCCCCAAAATAAAACCCTATGTCCCCCAAATGCAGGAGACCATCGCAGGCATTCTAGGCATCACTACCAAAGATGTCTCCATCAAAGCAACAACAACAGAGAAAATGGGATTTGTAGGAAGAAAGGAAGGACTCGTTGCGCATGCGGTTTGTTTGTTAGCGGGGTGCTAGGTGCTAGGTACTGGGTGCTAGTCTCACCTTCGGGGAGACAAAAAACTTGCACCTAGTACCTAGTACCTTGCACCTAGCACCTCCTATTCCTTAGGCTCAAGACTGAAAACAACTCCTATCCTCAAAGTATTCGACAACGGATTACGTGTTACACCACTGCCTGAAGGTACTAGGTAGGAGAAATTGATATCCATAAAGTCGAGTTTAAAACCGGCGCCGACGCTGAAGTATTTTCTGTTGCCTCGGTTTTTGTTTTCATAGAAATAACCACTGCGGAAAAAGAACTGGTTATTGTAACTATACTCTGCTCCAACAGATACTTGTAAAGATTTTCCAAAGCCTGTTCCATCACCAAATGATTTCATCCAGCTGCTGACTACACCTGTTGTTCTGTAGTTAGAAAGATTGGTAGAATCTACCGTGAAATTTCCTGTGGCTACCGGTGGTGATGGTACCAATAATTTATTCATGTCTAAGGCGAAATTGATCTTATTGTTTTCATCCAATACTTTGGTATAAGAAACACCAATACCCAGATTGGCAGGAATAAAATCTTTGTTTCTCGCATCATTGGTATAACCGATCTTACTTCCCAAGTTCGACAATACCACTCCCCAATTCCACCCATTCCCATCTTCATCCAAACCATTGTGATACACAGATACATCACCTGCAACAGCATTACCGGCCTTATACACCACACCTGTTCCTACATCACCCACTACCAATCTTGAATTGATATAACGCAATGCCACTCCAATACTCAATTTCTCATTCAACTTTCTGGAATAACCCAGATCAAAAGCAAACTCACTAGGACGAACAGAGTTCAATACATTACCTGAAAAGTCGGTGAGCTGAATATTTCCCAAACTAAAAAAGCGAAGGGTAGAAGATACCGCCTGCTCATCATCCAGACGATGATAACCGGCCATACTGGCGAGGTACACATCATTCAATCCCAGGTCTTTCAACCAAGGTGTATAGTTTACTGCAATAGCCGAACGTCTGGGAGCAAACATCACTTTGGATAAATTCCAAAAAGGAGCATTGGCTTCCGGTGTGGTAGCAATAGCCACATCACCCATCCCCCCCGCACGTGCATCCGGAGAAATACGCAAAAAAGGAA
>CAYMQQ010000181.1:0-2137 GCA_964392685.1 uncultured Sediminibacterium sp. | reverse complement strand
TAAAGTTAACAATTCTGTCAACTTTTAAGTGGCCGAACTTTGGGGGAGCTTACAAACAGTACAGCAGAATTACCGCTGCTGATTGCTCCAATGTCCAGCCCCCACTATTGGCAATACCAATGTTAGCAGGCGTTTTGCTTTATTGTGCTTTGTCTTTCACTATTTCCTCGTTGGACAATCGCAAAAATTTTGCAGCATTATTATAAAAAATGTCTTCTTTCTGTTGTTGTGTAAGAAAGGTTGCCGATTTGATATTTTCAATGGAAATACGCATTGATTGCGGCCACATCATTTCGTCGGAGCCATACATAATTCGCTTGCCGAATCCTGCATCCATTAATCGTTGGAGATAATAATAAAATTCCTTCCTCGGAAGTACCCAGTTGATGACTGCAATATCTACATACACTTGCGGGTAAGTATCCATCAGTCCAATCATCTCGCTGATAAAAGGATATCCCGCATGCATAACATATATCCGTAGGTTTGGATGTTTACGTAAGATGTTTTCCAGGTACAGCGGATTTGCATTTGCAATTCTAAAATTTGGAAAAGCCGCTTTGCCGATGCCCAGGTGAATGCCGACAGGAATATTGAATTCATCAGCTACCTGGAAATAAGGTTCCATTTCCGGATCGTCAGGCCGGAGCCCAATATATTGAGGCATAAATTCGGCCATTATTTTATAAGTGCCGGTTTGAAACCAATGGCGTAATGAATCAACAGAGTCACGAAGCAATGGACTGATTCCCTGGCGGGAAGGAATAATCCTTTGAGGATCCTTATGGAAATAATCTAATGCAAAAGCATCGTCCGTAACAGCTTTTACGATGTTGTATTTTTTTAAGTAGTAAAAAGTAGAATCACGCATTGCCGCCGGATCTTTTGGTGCTTTTAGACCAAGTGGCCCTTCCATTGAAGCTTCACCCCACCAGAGCGCATGCAAATGCATGTCTATTATCGGGGTCTTTTTTATTGCAGATGGCTTTTGTGCGTAGCTTGTAAAAAGCAAACAACATAAAGAAAAGGATAATAAAATTGTTATTTTCATTAATATGATAGTTTTGGTTAAAAATGGCTGCTAACGTTTCGGGGCTTGGCGAAGTGGGGGCATTTGAAAAACGTCAGCTTGGATTTTGCACAAATGCTTAATAGAATTACTAATGTTCAATTTAGCACTTCTGCCCCCATTTTGCCAAACCCTTGTTACCTGCTGCCCTTCTTTTTTTATTCCGTTTTACTTTATTGTCAATATTAAAAGTCCACCAATTATCATAAGTCCACCAACTGCTATTTTCCAAGTGAATTGTTCGTTGAGTAAAAAGAATGAAAGTAATAGAGTTATGATTATACTTGCTTTGTCTATGAGTGCAACTTCTGATACGTTTCCGACTTTAATGGCTTTGTAGTAAAATATCCACGATATAGTTGTCGTTACTCCTGAAAAGCCTAAAAGTAAAATGTCTTTTTTTGTTAAGTTTGAAAAGTCTTTAACGTGGTTGAATACAAAAATATTTAGCCAAATAAGAACAAAAACAAAACTTGTCCGAACAGCAAGTCCTGTGTCGCCACTTACGTTTTTAAGTCCTGCTTTTGCAATTACAGAAGTAAGTCCTGCAAAAATCATTGATATTATAGCAAATATTTGATACTGTTTCATTCCTAAATTTTGTTTGCGATTAACAGTCCAAAATAAGTAAAAGTCAAACACAAAATTACACTTGTCAAAATGTAAATTATGTTTGTCATATGGTAGCCCGACTGTAATAAATTAAGTGTCTCGTTACTAAAAGTTGAGAAAGTGCTAAAACCACCACAAAAGCCAACTACCCAAAACAACTTTGTCTGTGGTGAAATGATTTGTCTGTTGTCAGCCAAACCAACTACAAAGCCCAAAACCAAACAAGCCAAAATATTTACTATGAATGTCCCAAAAGGAAAGTTGGTTGAGAGAAAATTGTTTATCCACTTTCCAAGCCCGAACCTTGTCAGTCCGCCAAGTCCACTGCCAATAAATATGTAAATGAGTTCTTTCAATTTTGTCTTGTCTGTTTGTTTACGCTGTCGTCATAGGGTTGCAGGTAACAATAAAAGTACGCAATTCCTCGCTCATAAAAAGTAACAAAAAAAATGGAAA
>CAYMQQ010000180.1:0-2151 GCA_964392685.1 uncultured Sediminibacterium sp. | reverse complement strand
ATCTTTATATATAAAAAAACTACACATAAATTGCTTATTTTTGATTTTTTCAAAATTGTAATGATTTTACAATATTGTTATAAATAATTTACATTTCAGACACATATAATTGTGAACCGGATCAGAATGAAAAAATGGGAAAGTCATTTTAAGCTTGGCGATACGGTAACCCCCGAGCAACTGGATTTTTTTGATGAGCATGGCGTAATCGTGTTCCGTAATTTTCTAGACAAGGAAAAGGTAGCCACTTATATTAGCGAATTACAGCGACTGGAGAAACAGTGGTTGGATGAGAAAAAGGATAAAATCAATGGTATTCCGCTCAAGTACGGAAAAGACGAACATGGGAATCTGACCATTCAGCGTCTTTGCTTTAGCTCTTTATTTAGTGACCCACTCCATGCATTACTCAGCGACGATCGTTTAAAAGCACTCATGGCTTTTTTACATCCATATGAAGGACGTATTGCTGAAAACGAGAAAGACGGACTGGTGATCAACAATTATATCAATACCCCAAACAGTACTTTTACCCAAATGGGATGGCATACGGATAGTCCGCGTGACCTCTTTATGGGGCAAAAGATCATGCCGATGTTGAATGTGGGTATTCACTTAGACACTTGCTTGTTTGAAAATGGAGGCTTACGTGTGTTACCCGGAACGCATAAGCAAGGCATGTTTAAATTACTTTTCGGAAAGAAATATTTTATTGACAACAATGACGATTCTCGTGAAGTTGGCTTTGATATTTTCTCAGGTGATCTTTCCGTACATGATGGTCGTTTATGGCATCGTGTAAAGCAATCTCCTAAGTTTGGAGAAGAAAGCCGCAGAAGAGTGATGTATGTACCGATTGTAACCGGTAAGTACAAACCTAAAGATGAAAATAGTAAAACACCTTTCTATCATCGTTTTACAGGGAAAGTACATCACTAATTGATTAGAACATATATCTTTAAAAGGTCAACGCGGGTTGACCTTTTTTATTCAATTCAGGGAACATGAAACACGCATTGATCACAGGTGCCAGTAAGGGAATTGGCCGAGCCATTGCACAGGAATTAGCTGCACGTGGTATTCATGTATTATTGGTAGCTAGAGACCGCTTTTTATTGGAAGAACTGGCAGCTGAGTTATCATCAAAATACAAAATTGATGCCCGCTATTTTGCATTGGATCTCGCGAGTGCAGATGCCATTACACAACTCTATCATTGGATTTCAGAACAACAGATACAAATTGATATCCTCGTAAATAATGCAGGATATGGATTGAGTGGTCGTTTTGAATCCTACACAGCAGCGGAACATGAGGAAATGATGCGGGTCAATATGAACGTTCCGGTTGCATTAACATCGGTTCTTTTACCTCAATTAAAACGAAATCACCCTTCCTATATACTCAATATTGTAAGTTCTGCAGCGTATCAGTCGGTACCCGGACTCAGCACTTATGCAGCCAGTAAGGCATTCATGTTGAGTTTTAGTCGCGGATTGCGTTATGAACTAAGAAAACAAGGCGTTTCGGTAACGGCGGTGAGTCCGGGTTCTACTGATACCGGCTTCGCAGCAAGGGCAAAAGTTGGACAAAAAGGGTTAAAAGCGGCAGAAAAAGTGAATATGACTCCGGAAGCAGTTGCCAAGATTGCGGTGAATGCGATGTATGGTAAAAAAGCAGAAGTGATCACCGGTTTTATCAATCAATTGGGTGCTTTTCTGATATGGCTTTTACCGAAAAAATTAGCTGAAAAAACGGCTGCGGGGATTTATGAATTGGATTGATTTTTGGAAAAAAGCGGTTGTGCTTTTTGAAAATAATCAGACAAGGCTTATATTTGCACCCCGTTAAGGGAATGGGGTGCCTGAGTAGCTCAATCCGCCTTAGGCGGAAGCATCTGACGCCGAATGTTTTTAAATAGGTTTCATAGCTCATCCGCCTTAGGCGGAAGCATCTGACGCCGAATGTTTTTAAATAGGTTTCATAGCTCATCCGCCTTAGGCGGAAGCATCTGACGCCGAATGTTTTGAATAGGCTGCGTAGCTCAACTGAATAGAGCATCTGACTACGGATCAGAAGGTTTTAGGTTTGAATCCTAACGCGGTCACCAGAAAGAAAGGGTTAACTAGAAATAGTTAACTCTTTTTTTAT
>CAYMQQ010000179.1:0-2167 GCA_964392685.1 uncultured Sediminibacterium sp. | reverse complement strand
ATACTTTAGGTTATTGATGTCTTTGTAAGTTAGTGAAAAGAAAGCCACTTCAGATCCTGACAAAACGAAAGAAAGAAAAAAGCAACACAATCAGTATCATCACAAGTACTGTGGTGCCTTGCGGATGAATGGCTGATAAGAGATGGGTATACAATACCGAGTGATAATCCAAAACAGGTGTTTTTAGTTAACAATGAATGACAGGTGCATTCTTTTCATCACAAAAATACATTGCGCAGGGTTATCAGAAAGGCAATGATTCTCCGGGATCAGATAATGGTGGCATATCGTCGCCTGTATAACCATCAATACCTTCTCCGGAAACATGTCCACCGGAACCGTCACCACGTTTATCAAGCATGATCAGGTTATCACCTACTACTTCCGTAGCAAATTTCTTATTACCTTCTTTGTCTTCCCAACTACGGGTACGCAAACGACCTTCCACATAAATCAAACTCCCCTTGTGCAAATACTTTTGTGCCAGTTCTGCCAGCCCACGCCACAAAACAACAGTATGCCATTCTGTTTGGGATATTAATTTCCCCGAGCGGTCTTTGTAGGTTTCTGTGGTGGCTAGGGGGAATTTGGCAACGGCAATATTGCCTTCTAAATGTTGTACATCGGGGTCTTTTCCGAGATTTCCAATGAGCATCACTCTGTTAACACCTCTCATACAATTGATTTTTTGTTCGTCGCAGATTAATCACTCTTAAAAATAACTTTTTTTAAGCAACAAAAGAACAGCTCACAAAAAATTAGGATTTTAACTGAGGTAGGTAGGATGTAATCAATTTGGGAAAAGCCAGTTCTTGGATTTGGGCCATCGTCTTCCAGTCACCACCCTTTAAAGAAGCAGGTTTTTGCTTCAATTGCAGATGTATAAACTGTCCTTTGATTTGTTGATGGGTCAGCTGTTGTACCAATGGCTCGGCTATCTTTCCTATTACCGGTTCATGAATATTCAACTGATCCCTTAACCAATTTTGAATCAAAGAATGATCCCAGCGTACCTGTTTTTCGGTTTCTACTAGGTAAAACTCAAATAACTGTTGCCAGATATCTTTTGCAGTTCTTTGTTGTACCCAAATTTTTTGCCGGTATTCGAGGATAAAATAGTTGAAGTACCTCGTTCTTCTTTGTAATGTTTTCTCTTTGACAGGAAGTTGATTTACCTTACCTGTAGAAAATGCCGCACAACCATTTTGGAGTGGACAGGCAGCGCATAATGGGGACATTGGCTTACAAACGGTGGCGCCAAAGTCCATGATAGCCTGATTGTATAAAGCCGGTTCTTTCTTATCTAGCATTTGGTAAGCCAGGTCGTGAAATATTTTTTTTCCTTCCGTGCTATCGGTAGGGGTATCAACTCCCATATAACGGGCTAAAACACGAAACACATTACCGTCTACCACGGCATAGGGTAAATTATAAGCAAAAGATGCAATAGCAGCAGCTGTATAAGGACCCACTCCCTTCAATGCAAGCAGATCTTCATAAGTATCTGGAAAAATGCCTTTACGTTGGTGTACAATTTCCCTGGCAGTGTGTAGCAGATTGCGGCATCTATTATAATAACCCAAGCCTTCCCATAACTTAAATACTTGTTGGTCGGGGGCTTTTGCAAGATCTTGAATGGTAGGATATTGTTCAATAAATCGATAATAATACCCCATTCCCTGCTCAACACGGGTTTGTTGTAAAATGATCTCGCTCAACCAGATCCGATAAGGCTTTTTTTCTCCTTTCCAGGGCATTTCCCGGCCATTTTGATAGCGATGCCAGTCCATTAATATTTGAGTAAACGACTTTTTCATCCTAATAGACAAAGATGCTCAAAACAACGCATGATTGGTAATAAAGTTGATAGACTATAACAATATTTTTAATATGAACAAATCTTAACCAATTACATGCTCTTTGAATCATTTATCTATCAATCAGTAACGCACATAAAATTTACACTATCTTTCTTGCAAATACCATTTTTTTTGTCGTACTTTAAATCTGATTCATAAAATAACATTATACAAATGAGAAAGTCAGATCTCATCAACCAGATTTCCGATAAAACGGGTATACCGAAAGTGGATGTATTGGTGACGCTAGAAACCATGTTCAAAGAGGTAAAAGAAAGCCTTTCCAACGGACAAAATATTTATATCCG
>CAYMQQ010000178.1:0-2205 GCA_964392685.1 uncultured Sediminibacterium sp. | reverse complement strand
CGCATTCAATGAGCAGTTGCTGGAAAATGCCATCAAGCAAACTGAAAATGAGATCAATCAACTGACCAATCAGGTATTAGCTACCAGAAATAGAATTGAAAACCTGCAGGCAGCCCAGCAAAATGCGGTTCAACGTCTAGCCGATTTAGATGCTCGTTTGCAGGATGAGCAAGATGCCATCGCTGCAACCCGTGAACAACTTCATGCTTTGAATGATCAATTGTTACAGACGGGAGAACAAATGAAAATGGTAGAGCAGGACTATCAATTGGCGGAACAGGAATACAATTTTGCATCTGTTCAGTACAATGAAATCAACCTGCAACTAACACGTCAGCAAAGTAAGATCACTACCTTAAAACAAGAGTTAGTATTCAAGGAAAATCAGTTGAGTGAATTGCATCAACAAATTGAAAGCAATACCACTCAGTTATCTGAAGCAAGTGGTAATATTGAAGAGGGTGAGAAAGCATTGATCGGCTCTGAAGAATTGCTGTTGGAGTTGATGCGTAAAAAAGAAGAAGAGGAGAAGAAATTGAATGAAGCTGATCAGGCATACTATAACCTCAGAAACGCCTTGCAGGAAAAAGAGAGTGAATTGCGTTTGAAAGTGAAGAGCAAAGAAATGATCGATCACCTCGTTACTGAGATCAAGGATAAGCTCAATGAATTGAAATTGCAGCTTGCCGGAATGAAGGAAAGATTGAGTGTAGAATTTAAAGTAGAATTGGATGAAATCTTAGATCAGGCAAGAACAACAGATACTACGCTGGAAGAATTGCAGGCTACGAGCGACAGAATGAAAAAGCGTTTGGAGAATATGGGAGAAGTTAACCCAACCGCTATCGAAGCCTTCATGGAAATGAAAAAGCGTTATGAGTTCATTCTGGAACAGAAGAATGACCTGGTTTCTGCAAAAGAAAGTTTATTGCAAACCATTCAAGAAGTAGAAGCCACTGCCAATCAACAGTTCCTGGATACCTTCAATCAGGTTCGTGAAAACTTCCAAAAAGTATTCAAGGCTTTATTTACCGAAGAAGATACTGCTGACATGGTACTGGTAGATCCAACCAATCTTGCGGAAACGGGTATTGAAATCATTGCGAAGCCTAAAGGGAAACGCCCATCCTCTATTACACAATTGAGTGGTGGGGAGAAAACTTTGACAGCAACTGCATTATTGTTCTCAATCTACCTTATTAAACCAGCGCCATTCTGTATTTTGGATGAGGTGGACGCGCCATTGGATGATGCCAACGTGGGTAAGTTTACGCAGATGATCAAGAAGTTCAGTGATAACTCTCAGTTCATCATCGTAACCCACAACAAACAAACAATGGGTGCAGTAGACGTGATCTATGGTGTTACCATGCAAGAACCGGGCGTAAGTAAGTTGGTGCCGGTGGATTTTAGAAGTCTATCTAATTAATTATTGGTGAAAGGTGAAAGGTGAAAAGTGAAAGGGTTTTAAAAGCATCTTTTCACTTTTCACCTTTCACTTTTCACCTTTCATTGACTATGTACAAAGGCGTTTTTATTCTTTACCTTGTTTGCTTCTGCTGTTATTTGCTGTTCACACGGCAGCCTGATTATTTTGATGGGGTGAAAGTACCGGCACAAATCGTTCAGCAATTGGATAGCTCTAGTAGTAAACCTGTTCTCAAAGCCGTCTTCAATACAGGAACCAAAGAATATGCTGTTAATCCTCATTATGTTTTCAGAAACATCACGGAAGGACAGTCTCTCACTGTTATTTATGAAACCGGAACGCCTGAGAAGGGTGCTGTTTATACATTCTGGGGATATTGGATTACATGGGGAGAGTTGCTGATGTCTATCGTCCTTTGTTTTGTTCTATTTCAAATTGCAGTATCTGTCACCAATAACCCCAGTCCGGAATCATTGATAGAACAAACGGAATTCAAAGAAGAAAAAAAGAAAAAATACCTCGATTAACTTTTGAAGGATTATAAACCGGTATATTGATACTCAATTCTGCCGATTTGAAGTTTGCTTTTATCACTACAAACTTCTTCAGTTTTCAATCCTTTATCATTGTATTTGTATTTCCAGACAAAATAGTTATTGCTACCTAAAGAAAATTGGGTCATTTGACTTAACTGGTTCGAAGCATTGTATTCATAAACAAAGTCAGGCATTAATTTTTTTGCCTTGCTTGAAAGTACGAGGATTATAGCTAATAAA
>CAYMQQ010000177.1:0-2218 GCA_964392685.1 uncultured Sediminibacterium sp. | reverse complement strand
AAACAACTCATGCCTATTTATGATAAGCCCATGATTTATTACCCCCTTTCAATTCTAATGCTAGCGGGTATTCGAGAAATATTAATCATTACCACACCTGAAGACAGCACTCAATTTCAAAGGCTATTAGGCAATGGAGAATCATTAGGTTGCCAATTCTCTTACGCAGTACAGGAAACACCAAATGGATTGGCGCAAGCTTTTGTCATTGGCGAATCATTTATTGGAGCAGATAAAGTTGCATTGATTCTAGGCGATAATATTTTCTATGGTGCAGGATTGGTACAACTGGTGCAATCCTTCAACAATGTAGATGGCGGCGCTGTATTTGCCTATGAAGTACAAGATCCTGAAAGGTATGGCGTGGTTGAATTTGATGAAAACCATACCGCTCTTTCCATTGAAGAGAAACCAGTAAACCCAAAATCAAATTATGCAGTTCCAGGTCTATATTTTTACGATAATACAGTAGTAGACATCGCCAAAAACATACAACCATCTGCACGTGGAGAATACGAGATCACTACTGTTAACAATGAATACCTGAAAAAAGGTAAGTTACAAGTAGGTATTATGGGCAGAGGCACTGCGTGGTTAGATACAGGCACTTTTGACTCCCTCAGCGATGCCTGTGAATTTGTACGTGTTATTGAAAAAAGACAAGCTCAAAAAATAGGCTGTATTGAAGAAGTGGCTTGGAGGATGGGCTATATCAATAAAGAACAATTACTAAATTTAGCTGATCAGTATGCTAAAAGTGGGTATGGGGAGTATTTGAGAAATTTGCGGTGATAGTAGTCAGTATTAACTGTTATGTTGGGTGTAGTGCATCTTCATATCGACCGTCATGTTGAGTCCGCCTAGGCGGATCGAAACATCCCCTCACGTTTAGCACCATCCTGATTCTTCATTTTATGAAAATTCTCCGATAGTCAGGAGATTCCTCCACTCTCCGCCCGAGGCGGATCGGTCGGAATGACGGTCTTGATTAGAATCGTCACCACCTAACAGAAACCACTTCCTCCGGAACAATCCCCTGCATATCAAAAATCATAACCCCTTGATCATCCAAAGACACATAATCAATCTCTCTGAATTCATCATGCTTTACCGCTACAATTATTGCATGTGGTTGTAATGACAATCCATTATCAACAAAACGAATCTCCGGATGTTTTTCAGTTGCTACTCTATTGTCTTGCACAAATACTTCCAATCCTGCTTGTTGTAATGCATGGTAGAGGTCTGCTACTTTGCTGTTGCGGGTATCGCTGCAATTTTCTTTGAACGTAAACCCTAGAATGAGTACACGCAACCCACGAATATTCCCTTTGTGCAATGTCACCAAAGCCCTGATCATTTTATCTGCAACAAATTGTCCCATTTGATCATTGATGGCTCTTCCCGCAGCGATTAATCTTGGTTCATAGCCTACGGCTCTTGCCTTATGCAAAAGATAGTGTGGGTCTACGCCAATACAATGTCCGCCTACCAAGCCCGGATGAAAGGGTAAAAAGTTCCATTTGGTTTTAGCGGCTGCCAGTACATCATCAGTATTAATACCCATTTTATCAAACATCAATACCAACTCATTCATGAAAGAAATGTTGACGTCACGCTGCGCATTCTCCACCGCTTTAGCCGCTTCTGCCACTTTAATAGATGGAGCTAGATGCGTACCCGCCTTGATCACGTCATCATACAAAGCTTTCACCGCATAAGCCGTTAATTCATTAGACCCCGATACCACTTTAACAATATCCTGAATTTTCCTTGCACGATCTCCCGGATTGATCCGCTCCGGAGAATACCCTACAAAAAAATCACGATTATAAACCAGTCCGCTCTCTTGCGCCAGCACTGGCACACAAATCTCTTCTGTACAACCCGGATACACGGTAGATTCATAGATCACCAGATCTCCTTGCTTCAAAATTTTTCCGATCAATGCAGAAGCATCTTCTAAGAAATGGAGATCGGGAGTATTATCAGCATGTAAAGGAGTAGGTACCGTAACGATGTACACAGAACAATCGCCAATAGCTTCTGCATGATTTGTAAAAATGAGATTTTCTACAGCACTCAATTCAATATGATCAATTTCCCCCGTACTATCAAAACCTTGTTGTAATTCCTCAATACGTCTAGGATTAATATCAAATCCAACCACTTCATAATGCGCTGCAAAAGCCAGTGCGAGTGGTAAGCCTACATATCC
>CAYMQQ010000176.1:0-2254 GCA_964392685.1 uncultured Sediminibacterium sp. | reverse complement strand
TGTGAGATTTACGGAGTTGCCGGCGCAGAAAGTTAATGGACCACTTGCAGTGATGGTGGCGGTTGGTAATGGGTTTACGGTAATGATTCGTGATGCAATTGCAGTGCAGCCCGCTGCATTGGTAACCGTAACACTATATGTGCCCGATGTTGTAATATTATTGTACGTTGCAGTATTCGGACCACCTGCCCACGCATACGTTGTCCCTCCACTCGCTGTCAAATTTGTAGAGCCGCCTGCACAAAAAGTCAAACCACTACTACTTGCAGATATCGATGGAACTGGTAAAGCGTTTACTGTTATTGTTGTTGAAGTAATTGCTGTACAACCTGCTGCATTTGTAACAGTAACGCTATAAGTACCTGATGTTGTAATGTTATTGTACGCTGCTGTATTCGGACCACCTGTCCACGCATACGTTGTCCCTCCACTTGCTGTCAAATTTGTAGAGCCGCCTGCACAAAAAGTCAAACCACTACCACTTGCAGATATCGATGGGACTGGCAATGAATTCACTGTGACAGTCGTTGAGGTGACTGCACTACATCCAGCTGCATTTGTAACAGTAACGCTATACGTACCTGATGTTGTAATGTTATTATACGCTGCTGTATTTGGACCACCTGCCCATGCGTACGTTGTTCCTCCACTCGCTGTCAAATTTGTAGAGCCGCCTGCACAAAAAGTCAAACCACTACCACTTGCAGATATCGATGGGACTGGCAATGAATTCACTGTGACAGTCGTTGAGGTGACTGCACTACATCCAGCTGCATTTGTAACAGTAACGCTATACGTACCTGATGTGGTAATGTTATTATACGCTGCTGTATTTGGACCACCTGCCCATGCATACGTTGTTCCTCCACTTGCTGTCAAATTTGTTATACCACCAACACAAAAGGTTAATCCACTTCCACTCGCAGATATCGATGGAACTGGTAAGGCATTCACCGTGACAGTTGTCGAGGTGACTGCACTACATCCAGCTGCATTCGTAACAGTAACGCTATAAGTACCTGATGTTGTAATGTTATTGTACGCTGCTGTATTCGGACCACCTGTCCACGCATACGTTGTCCCTCCACTTGCTGTCAAATCTGTTATACCACCAACACAAAAGGTTAATCCACTTCCACTCGCAGATATCGATGGAACTGGTAAGGCATTCACCGTGACAGTTGTCGAGGTGACTGCACTACATCCAGCTGCATTCGTAACAGTAACGCTATAAGTACCTGATGTTGTAATGTTATTGTACGCTGCTGTATTCGGACCACCTGTCCACGCATACGTTGTCCCTCCACTTGCTGTCAAATCTGTTATACCACCAACACAAAAGGTTAATCCACTTCCACTCGCAGATATCGATGGAACTGGTAAGGCATTCACCGTGACAGTTGTCGAGGTGACTGCACTACATCCAGCTGCATTCGTAACAGTAACGCTATAAGTACCTGATGTTGTAATGTTATTGTACGCTGCTGTATTCGGACCACCTGTCCACGCATACGTTGTCCCTCCACTTGCTGTCAAATCTGTTATACCACCAACACAAAAGGTTAATCCACTTCCACTCGCAGATATCGATGGAACTGGTAATGCATTTACCGTGACAGTTGTCGAGGTGACTGCACTACACCCAGCTGCATTCGTAACCGTAACAGTATACGTTCCTCCCGTTGTTATATTACTAAACGTTGGTGTATTTGGACCTCCTGTCCACGCATACGTTGTCCCTCCACTCGCTGTCAAATCTGTTATACCACCAACACAAAAGGTTAATCCACTTCCACTCGCAGATATCGATGGAACTGGTAATGCATTTACCGTGACAGTTGTCGAGGTGACTGCACTACACCCAGCTGCATTCGTAACCGTAACAGTATACGTTCCTCCCGTTGTTATATTACTAAACGTTGGTGTATTTGGACCTCCTGTCCACGCATACGTTGTCCCTCCACTCGCTGTCAAATCTGTTATACCACCAACACAAAAGGTTAATCCACTTCCACTCGCAGATATCGATGGAACTGGTAATGCATTTACCGTGACAGTTGTCGAGGTGACTGCACTACACCCAGCTGCATTCGTAACCGTAACAGTATACGTTCCTCCCGTTGTTATATTACTAAACGTTGGTGTATTTGGACCTCCTGTCCACGCATACGTTGTCCCTCCACTCGCTGTCAAATCTGTTATACCACCAACACAAAAGGTTAATCCACTTCCACTCGCAGATATCGATGGAACT
>CAYMQQ010000175.1:0-2307 GCA_964392685.1 uncultured Sediminibacterium sp. | reverse complement strand
TGCTAAAATTGAAAATGGGAGCCTGAGAATCAGTTTTTTTAAGAAAATGTTAGTATCCGTTGCCAAATCAGCAATTTTTCGGAATCATAAAAAAAATTGAGCTCAGATATATCCATCAGGGATATGTGTAAAAGTTAGTTCCGCAGGTGCATGTTCAATGATTTATTTATTGAATTAAACAGATACGTAAAATCTATAACTCTATATACTCCTTATGTAACAATCTCCCAAGATGAATGGATCATCTTTGCTAAGCCTACTTTAAAAAATACATTAAATTAAATTTTAATTTAATTAAGCCTGTCTTTAGCAGTAGGAAAACATTCACCCTTTCAAACAAAAACAATGAACAAAAAAACCATCATCTGCCTGTTATCCGCAACCATATTATTTATGACCATTAACGGTTGTAAAACTGCAGCAGAAAAAGAAGCCGATGCGGCAACCAATGTTGAAAATGCTAAAGAAGATTTGAGTGAAGCCAAAAAAGAAACCATTATTGAGGCCCAATCTCAAGCCAGCGATGCTGAGTGGAAAATATTCAAAAATAATGCAGAAGCTACCATTAAAAACAATGAGATCAGGATTGCTGAATTACGTGTTAAAATGACGAAATCAGGCCAAAAACTAGACGCTGAATATGCTAAAAAAATTGACGCGATGCAAACGCAAAATCAAACCCTGCAAGCAAGAATCGATAAGTACGAAAAAGAAAGAAGTAACTGGTCTGCTTTCAAAACTGAATTCGGAAAAGACATGGATGAATTAGGTCAGGCACTTGCCGCCTTTGTAACGAAATAAAAGACTAAATCAAACAAAATGAAATATCTCTTCATCAAAAGAAACTTATCGGATCTTGTCACTCCTATCATCATCTTACTCCTATTCACCATCACAGGTTGTGCTAAAAAAATGACTTTTCAGCAATCTACGGTTGTACCTGCGGCAAGAGGATATGTGAAGATCACGAAAGATGATAATAAGAATTATCGAATCAAATTGGAACTATCCAATCTTGCGGAGATCAATAAGCTGGATCCTCAAAAAGAAAGCTATGTGGTTTGGATGTCGTCTGATAATAATACCACCACCAACTTAGGCAGAATTAGCAGTTCAGGAAGTTTGTTGTCAAAGCGTTTAACAGTTTCCTTTGAAACAGTTACTGCTACCAAGCCTTCTTTAATTTTTATAACGGCTGAGAATGATTCAAATACAAAATACCCGGCTGGTACCACAGTTATGACCACCGGTAAATTTTAAGTCCTATCATTATTCAAGTTGGGTAGCAAAACCATGCTACTCAACTTGAATAATAGCTATTAACCGCTAAACTGTCTCCTTTCAATAATCATAACTGTACCCGATCGTTCGGACTTTTCAGCGTTTCCTCCTACCTTTGCACCCCATGAGTCAGAAGCGTAGCGTAGCATTTCATACATTAGGTTGCAAACTGAATTTTTCAGAAACCTCCACCCTTTCCAGGATGCTGGAACAGGAAGGTTTTGAGAAAAAGGAGTTTGATGATCTGGCAGACGTGTACGTGATCAATACCTGCTCTGTAACCGATAACGCGGATAAAGAATGTCGCCAATTGGTAAGACGCATACAGCGTCGCAATCCGGAGAGTTTTGTGGTGATTACCGGTTGTTATGCACAATTAAAACCCAAAGAAATTGCTGAGATACCGGGTGTAGACTTGGTATTGGGTGCTGCAGAGAAATTCAATATTGCTTCGCACATCAGTGAACTGGCCAAAGGCGATCCTACCCGGATCTGCAGCTGTGATATTGAAGAAGTCAGTGGATTCAACGCATCTTTTTCACAAAACGACAGAACACGTACTTTTTTGAAAGTACAAGACGGTTGTGATTACAACTGTTCTTTTTGCACCATTCCCATGGCGAGGGGTAAAAGCAGAAGTGACAGCATTGAAAACGTTGTTAAGCAAGCGGAACTATTAGCGGGTAATGGCGTGAAAGAAATTGTATTAACCGGTGTGAACCTTGGCGATTTTGGTAAGGGTCCGGATGGTGGCAGACATGAGGAAGACTTTTATTCGCTGATTCAAGCTTTGGACAAAGTGCAAGGCATTGAACGCTATCGCATATCTTCTATTGAACCCAATTTACTGACCAACGATATCATCGCTTTTGTAGCCAACAGTGATAAGTTCATGCCCCATTTTCATATCCCTTTACAAAGTGGCAGTAATGAGATATTGGGCTTGATGCGTAGAAGATACAAACGCGAACTCTATGCTGAACGTGTGGCACTGATCAAAAAGCTGATGCCACATTGTGCGATTGG
>CAYMQQ010000174.1:0-2348 GCA_964392685.1 uncultured Sediminibacterium sp. | reverse complement strand
AGTACCTAGTACCTAGTACCTAGTACCTAGTACCTAGTACCTAGTACCTAGTACCCAGCACCCAATCACCCTAAACCCCCGTACTCCCAAACCCCCCACTCCCTCTATCAGTAGCACCCAACTGCTCGGTCACATGCCATTCAATTCTTTCTACTTTTTGCAACACCATTTGAGCAATACGATCACCCGGTTGTATGATTTGCGCATCAGCGGATAGATTGATCAGAATCACTTTAATCTCACCCCGATAATCTGCGTCGATGGTACCAGGCGTGTTCAAACAGGTGATTCCTTGTTTGATGGCCAGACCACTACGCGGACGAATCTGGATTTCATACCCAACCGGTATCTCCACAAAAATACCCGTAGGTACCAATATGCGCTCAGAAGGCTGAATAGTTATGGGTTGCTCTAAAAAAGCCCTGATATCTACCCCGGATGAACCAACCGTAGCATAATCAGGTAAAGGGTTATTGGATTGATTAACAATACTCACCCGAATCGGCTGAACTGACATAGCCGCAAAAATACTAAATCTGGGGGAAGGTGAATTGTCAATTGTGAATGGAGTAATTCTTGTAAAACTAATTATTCACCATTCACAATTCACCATTCACGTCTCACCCCTACCCCTTTGAAGCACAATCAATCATACTCATCCGCCCCATCCTACTAAACTTGTAGCTTGTAGCATGCAGCTTGAAGCTTGAAGCTTTCTTATTCCCTGTTTCTTGACCCTTCCTTGTTTCTTGATTCTTGTTTCTTGTTTCTTGTTTTTTCACTTTTTCATTACAAACGATTTGGTAAAAAACAGAAACCGCTCCCGATATAGTTGCGCTTTTGGAAAAATGGATTGCAATTCAGCCTTTGTCATTAACCTGATTTCCCGAACCTGTCGTTCTGCTGCAGATCGTTCATTTTGTTTAGGGATATGTCCAAGTGGAAAGTGTTGTGTTAACCATACACGCCAATTGAAAGGCAGATACTGAAAAAAAGGAAATACCCAATGTGGCTCAATAGGAAACCAATAATTAGGTGTTTGTATGAAATATGTTTTACCCACTCTCTGTACTTCTGTCGCCATTTTTTGTTGTTGCTCAAAAGTATAGAGGTGTTCAATGACCGAATTTGAAAAAACAATATCAAATGACTGATCATCAAAATCAAGTGCAGTAGCATCACCGGCAATACTCATAAAACCGGGTTTCATTTGCTGTTGCATTTCTAAATTCAACAATGTAATGCTAACTCCTTCTTCAGCAAAACCCATAGCTTCCCAAAATGCCAATGTGCCACCAATATCTAAAATTGAAATAGGCTTAGGAAGTGATCGAACCAACTCCAGAAAAATACGAAATCTGCGCTGTCTAAACCGATGAGATAAAGATTGTGTATTCCTATTATCAGCGATGTTCTTCAAAATTCCAAGCATACCAGCATCACGTTATTTGTTGAAGATAGGTAGCAATTTTTCTTTCTTACTCAAAATAATGGAATATTTCATGATGGTTGATCTGCAAGCTATGGGCTGCAGGCTTCACGCTGCAAGCTGCAAGACAAATGACCATGGACCATGGTCCATAGTCCATAGCATTGTTTCACCTTTCACTTTTCTCAACCAATCATAATCATCCGCACCATCCGCGTTCCATACTCCCCCACGGGCCTAAAGTCCTGTGCTATTTAAAAGCGAATTCCTTGTACCCTGTTTCTTGTTCCTTCCTTGTGTCTTCTTTCTTGATTCTTGATTAATGAATCCGCCCCATCCGCGTTCCATACTCCTCCACTTGTAGCTTGCAGCTTACAGCTTGAAGCCTTCTTCTTCCCTATTCCTTCCTTGTCTCCTGTCCCTTCTTTCTTGTCTCTTGATATAACAAATTGGCTTTATATTGCAATTAAATCCATCAGGAGATGTTCAAAGGCAATCAAATTAATTACGTTGTTAGGATTCTACTGGATTTTATGCTGCTACTGGTTTGTTTTGCGGCAGCTTCTTATTTTGATACCGGTAAAATACTTCATATTGTATGGCCACCATTGGTGGTGATCTTTGGCAGTAGTTTATTGATATGGTATGTAGTTGCACGGATTTTTTTACTGTATGGCGAGATCACTATTTTTTCTTTCTCACAGGAGATGACCGTTTTTCTTCGACATCTCGCCACCCATTTGTTACTACTGATATTTTTACTCTTTCTTTTTTACCAAGATTTCTATATCTACCGATCGTTGATATTTTATTATCATATTCTCATTTTCGCAACGATCCCATTTCAAAAATATTTTTTCAGGGTCACCGTTGCTTTTATTCGAAAGCAATACAAATACGAAAAAAATATTCTCATCGT
>CAYMQQ010000173.1:0-2355 GCA_964392685.1 uncultured Sediminibacterium sp. | reverse complement strand
TAACAACGATCCGCTTCCCCCAGTTACCAGTATTTTTTTAATCTTTCCGGTATGATAAAGAGTTGCAGTTTGTATGAATCGATCTGCTGCTGATCCAAAGAAACCTTGATCTCTAGTATCAAAATTAACCATACCGGTCAGCAGAATACCCAATTCATAATTTTTCATTTGTGATAACGCTTTGGAGTCTGCTTGCCAGCATTTGTTGGCTTTTTTATACAACCATGGATTGCTAAAGATCAAAGTAATAAAAACAGTAATCAAGATTAATCTACGCTTAAGTCTTGCTGATTTCACAAAATAAATACTAATCAATAAGATGATGATCCAATTGAAGGGTATTAAAAGAAAATAAAGCAGTTTCGAGAGGATGAAAAACATGGGCAATATTAAAAAGACCGATTGATATTCTTCAATCGGTCTTTGGTTGGTTTATTTTTTAAAACGATCGCTGACGATCAATTCCTTCGTTCCTGGTGTGTATTTGTAAAATCCCTCTCCGGATTTTACACCTAATTTACCTGCGGTGACCATATTCACCAAAAGTGGACAAGGTGCATATTTCGGATTGCCGAATCCTTCATGCAGCACCTGCAAAATGCTTAAGCAAACATCCAAACCAATAAAGTCCGCTAGTTGCAGAGGTCCCATCGGATGTGCCATACCCAATTTCATAATGGTATCAATGGCTTCTACATCCGCAATGCCTTCATACAAACTGCTGATCGCTTCATTGATCATGGGCATTAATATCTTGTTTGCAATGAACCCCGGGTAATCATTTACAACACATGGAACTTTACCCAATGTTTTGCTAAGTGTTACAATAGTCTCTGTGATGTCTGTTGTAGTAGCATAGCCGTTGATGATCTCTATCAATTTCATCACAGGAACAGGATTCATAAAATGCATTCCGATTACCTTTTCGGGTCTCTTAGTAACAGAAGCAATTTTAGTAATAGAGATAGAAGAAGTATTGGATGCAAGAATGGCATTTGCAGGAGCTGCTTCATCGATCATTTTGAAAATATTCAGTTTCAATTCCACATTTTCAGTAGCTGCTTCTACTACCAGATCAGCTTGTGAAACTCCTTTTTCCAAATCTGTTTCTGTTTGAAGTCTTGCCAGTGTTGCTGTCTTTTGTTCTTCCGTTAAAGCGCCCTTAGCAATTTGACGGTCTAGATTTTTTGAAATGGTTTGTACCGCTTTTTCCAATTGAGCTGCACTCACATCGATGAGCTGAACAGAAAATCCATTTTGAGCAAATACGTGCGCTATTCCGTTACCCATGGTTCCGGCACCGATCACACTAACATTCGTAACTGGCATATACAATCGTTTTAAGTATGCGCAAAAGTAAAGCCGCTATCTGTAATGGAAGAAAATCTGTTGAAAAAACAGGCAATAAAGCCGAAATATTAGTCTTTGCGTTTAAAATCCCCTCTTTTCCAGGCTTTGATGAAATCAGCCCAAGCCGCAGGATTTAGGATATTCATCGGAGGTAATTGTCCGGAATAGTAGTATTTATTCGCCTGTTGTCTTAATTGATAATTGATGGCTTCTCTTCCATCGGCAGGCAAGCTATTGATCAGAATTCGGCGTTGAGCCTCATCCGTATTCTTTCTGGCGATCTCATAAGCATCATCAGCGATCTTCATGTTCACAAAATCGCGTTCAAATTGCTCTCTGGTAGGGCGGGGTTTTAGGATGGTTGCAGGTAAATAAGCCGTATCACTCACCAATAATTGGATCACACTGTACTGATTATCGGGCAGATCACGGGGAATCTCAATGCTTCTGTTCTTGAATCCAACACAGGAAAATGTAATACGATCGCCTTTGAGTACGGCAATAGAGAAAACCCCATCCGGATTGGTAATGGTACCTCTTCCTTTTCCTTCTACGATGATACTAGCAGATGGAATTGCCATCAGACTATCAGCCGTCATTACCACACCATACAGTTGTACCACTGAATCTCGGTATTCATTTCGCTGTGACATCGCTTTTTCGATGGTCAGCAAAAAGAAGGCAGTAACAACAAATAATCGTAGAAATATTTTCATCACGGTAAAAATACAAATGGTTTTCCCAAAATCGACAACAACCGGCCATGCAGATTGTTGAAAACTCACCTTAATTCTGACAAAGTAAGGTTGCGAGCGGTTAACTTTGCAGCCAAATTGATTTTTTAACAAAAACTTGCGTGATGACAGAAGCGGCTATACTGAGTGCACTGAGTAATGTACAAGAACCTGATCTGGGAAAAGATTTGGTGACCTTGAATATGGTGAAAGATATTCAGATCAAGGATAAAGAAGTGAGCTTTACGATTGTACTGACAACACCTGCTTG
>CAYMQQ010000172.1:0-2402 GCA_964392685.1 uncultured Sediminibacterium sp. | reverse complement strand
CTCGATGGCAATTAAAGTACCGTCTGAAAATCCGGAGAAGATAGGACTCAATAACCCTGAAAAATAAAATGAGCCGGTAGTAGGATAGTGACTGTCTCCTCTTGTCTGTAATACTAGATCAGTGGCATTCATGGTCAGAAAAAGACTCATCAGCACAATCTCAGTGATCAGAATATAATTGGCATCAGATCTTGGCCATCCGTTCAAGTCTTTGCTGATAAAACGTTTGAGTTTAATAATATTTCTACGCGATAAAAAAACAATACAAACCAATATTACACCCACTGCTAAAAACTCAAATGCATTGATCAGCCAATTGTACAATTCACCCAATGGCTCAGCAAACAATCGATGTTTCCCTAAAATACCATCTAATACAATCTCCAATACTTCCAGATTGATGATGATAAATCCTGCATAGATCACGAAGTGCATGACCGCTACCAATGGATTGGAAAACATTTTCTTTTGTCCCAATGCCAGCAATAACAAGTTCCTCCAGCGTAAGGCAGGCTGATCATTAAGCGCTTCTTCTTTTCCCAAAAGGATATTCCTGCGTATTTGTCCGGCTTTACGTGCGAATAACCAAACAGATACGGCTGCTAAAGCCACAAAAAGAATTTGTTGGAGATATTGCATATGGTTGGTCTTAGGGTGCTAAGATAGCAGTTTTGATTGGTTGGAAATGGGATTGTTGATTGGTTTTAATGTTCCTACATTTGAACATAAATAGCAGATATGGGTAACCGCAATTATATCTTAAACAAGGACGCAGCAGCTCGAAAATTGCATCGAATGGCATTGGAACTGGCTGAACAATTGAATGGGGATGAAGCGCCTGTCATCATTTTAGGGATCCGCAATAGTGGGATGGTGATTGCAGATAAAATCGCCGAGCATCTGAAAAAATACATTTCCAATAATATACAAACTGCATCCATCTCTTTGGATAAAGTGTCTCCTAAAGAGGTGACTGTTAGCGAGGTGATTGATTTCACAGGATTACATGTGGTGATTGCAGATGACGTTACCAATAGCGGCAGAACATTGCTGTTCGCGCTGAAACCTTTACTTGATTTTCACCCAAAAACCATTCAAACCCTTGTGTTGGTAGAAAGAATGCATAAAATGTTTCCCGTTAAACCGGATTATGTAGGATTGTCTGTTTCCACCACGCTTCAAGATCATATTCAGGTTGAAGTGAAAGATGGGGAAGTGGAAGGGGCTTATATTTCCTAATCATGAAGACTGATGTTTACCCATTAAAATTGGGAAAATATTGATAAACTTGTTCAACAATCATTTCAAAATCTGCTTTTATGGATGCTAGAATACAAGAGAAACTCAATACATGGCTATCAGGTAACTATGATGAGATTACAAAAGATGCCATTCGAAAAATGCCGGAGGATGAACAGGCAGATGCATTTTATCGTAACCTGGAGTTTGGTACCGGAGGGTTAAGAGGTATCATGGGTGTAGGTACCAATCGCGTTAATAAATATACCATTGGGATGGCTACACAAGGCTTTGCCAATTATTTAAAAAAGACTTATCCCAATCAAGAGATTAAAGTTTCTATCGGACACGATAGTCGCAATAACAGTCGCTTTTTCGCGGAAACGACTGCCAACGTATTTGCTGCTAACGGTATCAAGGTATTTCTGTTTGAAGCATTAAGACCTACTCCTGAACTCAGTTTCTCGATCAGACATTTGGGTTGTCAAGCAGGGGTGGTATGTACAGCCTCACATAATCCTAAAGAATACAATGGTTACAAAGCATATTGGAATGATGGCGGACAATTGGTACCACCACATGATAAAAATGTGATCAAAGAAGTGGAAGCGATTACGAGTGTGGATGAAGTGTTATGGGAAGGAGGCGCGAACAATATCACCCTCATGGGAGCGGAGATGGATCAGGCATACCTGCAGATGGTGAAAGGGTTGAGTGTATACCCGGATGTAATCGCAGCGCAACACGATTTGAAGATTGTGTATACGCCTATACATGGAACGGGCATTACATTGGTGCCTGATGTATTAAAAGCGTTTGGATTTACCAATGTTACCGTGGTAGAAGAACAAGCCGTACCCGATGGTAATTTCCCAACCGTTGTCTATCCGAATCCGGAAGAAAGCGAGACCATGAGTATTGGTCTGCAAAAAGCAAAAGCAATGGATGCGGATATCTTACTTGGTACCGATCCGGATGCAGACAGGGTGGGTATTGGTGTGAAAAATCACAACGGTGTGTGGGTGTTGATGAATGCAAATCAAACGGCTGTGCTGGCATTTGCTTATATGATCGAAGCACGTAAAACAAAAGGCATTGCCCAGTCCAATGATATGGTGATTTCCACGATCGTAACTACCAATATGATCAATGAAGTAGCCAAA
>CAYMQQ010000171.1:0-2463 GCA_964392685.1 uncultured Sediminibacterium sp. | reverse complement strand
GAGTCCCGTCCGGTCCGCAAAAAGTCTCAGCTATAAAGCTGGGACTTTTTTGTTTATGGCATACTAGGTTTATATCATACAAAGTCTATTCGATGGAAGTTTTTATAAGGGGTTTGCCGAATCTCCTTTGAGAAGACTTGCACAACATAATAATAAAGAGTCTCAGCTATAAAGCTGGGACTTTTTTGTTTCTATCACCCCTCTCAACGAAATTCCGTGCATATAATTCGTAACTTATTCCCAAATCCCTGCTATGCATTCCACCCTAACTGCAACCAAATGGAGAATATCATCTATTGATATCCTTCGCGGACTGGTTATGATCATCATGGCATTAGATCATGTAAGAGACTTCTTTCACATCTCTGCTATGACAGAAGACCCAACCAATCCCGCAACTACCACACCCATTTTATTCTTCACACGATGGATTACCCATTACTGTGCACCGGTCTTTGTTTTTTTATCGGGGACATCTGCATTTTTATCCGGACAAAAAAAGACCAAAAAAGAATTATCCTCCTTCCTTTTAAAACGGGGTCTGTTTTTGATCGTATTGGAAATTGTAGTGATTAATTTTTTAGTGGTGTTTGATCCTTTGTATCGATTCATTGGTCTACAAGTGATTTGGGTCATTGGAGTATCGATGGTACTACTCTCATTTCTGATCTATCTGCCATTACGTGTATTGTTTATGATTGGAATAGCATTGGTGGTTGGACATAATATGCTGGATGGGTTTAACTATCGGAATATGGAAGACATTCCATTATGGTATGCATTCTTGCACCAGCAAATGTTTACGTCTTATGGTGAAGGCAGATTTTTTGCGGTATTGTATCCACTGATTCCCTGGCCGGGTATCATGTTATTGGGTTATTGTATGGGTTCTTGGTATGTGAAGGAATTTGATGCAGCCAAAAGAAAAAAATTATTACTAGGGTGGGGTAGTGCTGCAATGATAGCTTTCTTCTTATTACGATGGATGAACGTGTATGGTGATCTTGTTCCTTGGACAACACAAAAAGATACCACAGCTACCATCATCTCCTTTTTCAATGTAACCAAATATCCACCCTCCTTGCTGTATTGCTGTATGACACTTGGACCCGCTTTGTTGTTATTGATTTGGTTAGAGAAAGTAAAAGGCAAATGGGCGGAAATCGTAATGATATATGGTCGCGTGCCGATGTTTTATTACATACTGCATTTCTTTCTCATTCATATGCTCTGTGTGGTGGCATTCTTTGCTACCGGCAGACCATTGAGTGATGCAGCCAGCGGTAACTTTGCTTTCCGTCCGAATGATTTTGGGTTTTCTTTACCTGTGGTCTATGTTATCTGGATAGGAGTGATCGCTATTTTATACCCGATATGCAAATGGTACAACCGTTATAAGGGCACGCATGATCGATGGTGGTTGGCGTATTTGTGAATTGTCAATTTCTATTCACAATTGACAATTCACAATTCACTATTTCAGCAACCCCTTGATTTCATTTAGCTTCATCAAAGCTTCTACTGGAGTAAGGCGATTGATATCTATTTCATTGAGCATTTTGCGGATATCATCAAAAGTTTGTGAGTGTGCATCGAAGATGGAAAGCTGCATTTTGGGTGCGCTGAGTTCTTTGATGTTTTTTTCCAGGCGTTCTTTTTTAGAGCCTGGTTTATGGGAACCGTCGTCTACATGTTTCTCTTCCAGTTGCGCGAGAATTTCATTGGCTCTTTGGATGAGTTCGGGGGGCATTCCGGCCATCTTCGCTACATGAATACCAAAACTGTGTGTACTGCCGCCTGCCGCCAGTTTACGCAAGAAAATGATCTTATTGCCTACTTCTTTATTCGTAACATGAAAATTCTTAACACGCGGTAACTTCTCTTCTAATTCATTCAGTTCATGGTAGTGTGTTGCGAATAATGTTTTGGGCGCATATTTCGATGCATGCAAATACTCAACAATACTCCACGCAATTGAAATACCATCATAGGTGGAAGTTCCTCTGCCAATTTCATCTAACAGTACCAGACTTCGTGTTGAAATATTATTGATGATACTAGCCGTCTCATTCATCTCTACCATGAACGTAGATTCTCCACCACTTAAATTATCACTGGCACCTACACGAGTGAATATTTTATCTGTCAAAGGAATTTTAGCTGAAGATGCAGGAACAAAACTACCCATATGTGCCATTAAGGTAATGAGCGCTGTTTGGCGGAGTATGGCACTCTTACCACTCATGTTCGGTCCCGTAAGAATAATGATCTGTTGTGATTGTGGATCCAACAGCACATCATTGGCAATATAATTTTCACCGGGAGGCAGATTTCTTTCGATCACAGGATGACGACTGTCTTTCAGTTCCAGTGCATGTCCATCATATACTTCCGGTTTTTTGTATTGGTATTGCAAAGCATTCTCAGCAAAGCAAGTCAAACAATCAATTTGCGCCAGTAATT
>CAYMQQ010000170.1:0-2698 GCA_964392685.1 uncultured Sediminibacterium sp. | reverse complement strand
TGCAGTTGACGTTCTGTCTCAATAAAGAATGTATCTTTTTCAACAGCTACCACAATGGTATTGGATACAGTAGTCTCAAAATCTATAGAAGCAGCATTGATCTGTTTCGCGAGAATACTTGAGATGCTTTCATATTGCTTTTGTTGATTGGTTTCAATATGCAGCTTGATAGGATCTTTAGGTTTGATCTGATTTTTATTTCTGGCGTCTCTCAAAGCAGAAATCACTTGCTTCAATAATTCTCCAGCATCAAGTATCCCTTTGTTCACCTGACCGGCAACTGTTTGTTGTTTCACACATAAATCAACAGGCTGATCTCTTAGCAGATGATAGATTTCTTCTGTAATGAATGGCATATAAGGATGCAATAATTGCATCATCTCTTCAAAATAGGTGAGGGTTTTTTCGTACACCACTGGATCAACCGGTTGCTCAAATCCGGGTTTCGCCCATTCGAGATACCAGCTACAGAAATCATCCCATATCAATGAATACAATACTTTCAATGCTTCACTTAAACGGAATTGCTGCATCAGAGTTTCTACTTCTGCTTTGGCTTGTTGTAAGCGCGATTCGAACCAGTCGGTAGCGAAGGTGGGAGAAGGCTGTGAGCTGTGAGCTGTGAGCTGCGAGCTTTTTTCTATTCTGGTTTCCCAGCTTTTGATAAGCTTTAATGCATTCCAGAGTTTGTTGTTGAAGTTGCGGCCTTGCTCTAGTGCAGCTTCGTCAAATAAGATGTCATTACCTGCGGGAGAGGAGATCATGATACCAAATCTTACAGCATCGGCTCCATATTGATCAATGAGTGCTAGGAGATCAGGAGAGTTACCTAAACTCTTGCTCATTTTTCTTCCTTGCTTATCTCTTACAATACCCGTAAAGTATACATGCTTGAAAGGAATTTCTTTCATGTATTCTTCACCCGCCATGATCATACGTGCTACCCAGAAGAAAATAATCTCAGGAGCTGTTACCAGTGTGTTGGTTGGGTAATAATATTTTACTTCCGCATTACCCGGATTGGATAATCCCTTGAACACTTCAAAAGGCCATAGCCAACTGGAGAACCAAGTATCTAAGCAATCATCGTCTTGACGAATTTCGTCAATTGTGAGTTGTGAATTGTGAGTAGTGAGTTTTTGAAATGCTTCTTCTTTCGTAGCTGCTACCTCATAAGTACCGTCAGGAGCGTACCATGCTGGGATGCGGTGTCCCCACCATAATTGGCGACTGATACACCAATCTTTAATATTCTCCATCCAATGGCGATAGAGATTTTTGAATTTGGCAGGATGGAATTCAATTTCCCCTTCCATCACTGCTTTCAATGCAGGCTCAGATATTTTTTTCATATCTACCCACCACTGTAAACTCAGTCGAGGTTCTACTACGGCATCAGTTCTTTCACTGAATCCAATCTGATTGGTATAATCTTCAATTTTAACGATATGTCCTTTTGCTTCTAGTTCGGGAACAATTTTCTTACGTACTTCAAAACGATCTTCACCAACATATAACTGCGCAGCTTCGCTTAAGGTGCCATCATCATTCATCGTATCAATGACTTCCAGATTGTACTTCTGTCCTAGCTGATAATCATTCATATCATGTGCAGGCGTCACTTTTAAAGCGCCTGTACCAAATTCTGTGGTCACATAATCATCAGCAATGATGGGAATTCTTCTGCCAATCAAAGGAACAATGGCATATTTACCGTGTAAGTGTTGGTAACGCTCATCACTCGGATTCACACAAATAGCAGTATCTCCTAAAATGGTCTCAGGTCTAACCGTAGCAATGGTAATGTACTCCTTCTCTTTATTACTACTGTCATCTGTCAACTCCAAACTGTCAACTATCTCATATCGAATATAATACAACTTACTCTGTACCTCTTTATAGATCACTTCTTCATCACTCAAAGCAGTTTTTGCTTTGACATCCCAGTTGATCATGCGTTTGCCACGATAGATCCAACCTTTTTTATGGAGGTCTACAAACACATTGATCACAGAACGATAGTAATCTTCATCCATGGTGAAAGAAGTACGGTTCCAATCCAGACTGCAGCCCATTTTTTTCAACTGCTGCAAAATGATACCACCATATTTTTCTTTCCACTCCCAAGCATATTGTAGAAACTCATCTCGACCAATAGCAGATTTGGCGATACCTCTCTCTCGCAACATAGCTACTACCTTAGCCTCTGTTGCAATAGAAGCATGGTCGGTACCCGGTACCCAGCAGGCATTTTTACCCTGCATTCGGGCGCGACGAACCAGAATATCCTGAATGGTATTGTTGAGGCAATGTCCCATATGAAGCACTCCGGTAACATTGGGTGGGGGTATTACAACGGTGAAAGACTCTCTTTCATCAGGGGTACTGTTGAAATAACCTTTGCTTAGCCAATGTTGGTACCATCTGGCTTCAATATCTCCCGGGATATAATTCTTACTCAATTCCATTCCTGAACTCATTTTTAAGGCTGGCAAAACTACGAAAAGAGTGGGGGAGAACGAGGGGGTATAAAAAAACCACGCATCGCGTGGTTCATATATACAATACAAGGGGATTTGCTTACCAGATGAATACGGCTTCATTCAATTCCAATAAGGAGATAGATGCCGGCTGTTGTTGTTCTGTTTTTTCGTCCTTAGCTGCTTTTTTAAGCTGTTCAAACGCATTACGTTGATTT
>CAYMQQ010000169.1:0-2750 GCA_964392685.1 uncultured Sediminibacterium sp. | reverse complement strand
GCATTTCTTGAAAAAAGGAAGTTTGCAGTCGATGGTGATTACCGTTTGCCGAGTTTAGCAGAATGGGAATATGCTGCACGTGGTGGCAGAACCAATTCTATGTTTCCTTGGGGTAACTATTACCTGAGAAATAAAATGGGTTGTTTGTTAGCCAACTTCAAACCCGGTCGTGGTAACTATCCGGAAGATGGTGGTTTCTACACTGTAAAAGCAGATGCTTATTGGGCAAATGATTATGGCTTGTACAATATGTCCGGTAACGTAGCAGAATGGACCGGTTCTTATTTCTATGAAGGGTCATACAACTTTATGTCAGATTTAAGTCCGGATGTACGTATTGAAGCAACCGATTCAGATTTACCTCGCATGAAGCGTAAAGTGGTACGTGGTGGTAGCTGGAAAGATATTGCTTACTATTTACAGGTAAGTACCCGTAACTATGAATACCAAGATACTGCCAAATCATACATCGGTTTCCGTTGTGTGATTGATTTGGCTCCTAAATCGAAAAAATAAAATCCGTCCCGTATCGCCTTAGGCGATACGGGACCCAATAACTATTTAAAACTAAACTTAAGATTATGGCTTCAGGTGTTTCTCCCGCAACCAACCGAATTGTAAACGTTATTGTATGTCTGGGTGCCTCCGTAGTAATTTTCGGTGCCATGGCAAAAATCCTTCACTTGTCATGGGCAGATTGGGCATTGAAGATTGGACTAACAACAGAAGCGCTCATCTTCGTGGTATATGCTATTTTACCTCCTCCGGATATGGGTGCACCGGCTGCACCGGTAGCTGCAGGTAACCCGGCTTTAAAAAGTCTGGATGATATGTTGCAACAAGCAGATATCACTCCGGCTAATTTATCAAAGTTGAGTTCCAGCTTTCAGAAATTGGGAACTACAGTAGATAACATGGGAGAGATCAGCGATGTAGTGAAGTCTACTGGCGATTTTTCTGCAAAAGCTAAAGAAGCCACCACTGCTTTTTCTTCTATCTCAGGAGCAGTGAATCAGGCAACACAATCACTTTCTGGGTTTAACAGTGCATCTGAAGGAACCAAACAATTTCATGAGCAAGTTCAGGTATTGACCAAAAACCTGTCTTCTTTGAATACTATTTATGAATTGGAATTGCAGGAAAGTAATAATCACTTGAAAGCATTGAATCAGTTCTATGGTAAACTGGCACAAGCTTCAGCGGCAATGTCGAGCAGTGCAGATGATGCGATGAAAGCAAAAGAACAAATTGCAGTGCTGGCCAATAACCTGGGTAAGTTGAATCAGGTATATGGCAATATGTTGACAGCTATGCAAGGACGTGCTTAATCATTTCCCTGCTTGCAAAACCTATTATAAACCGAATAGAAAACTTTAGATAAATGTCATTACCAAAGGAACCGAGGCAGAAGATGATTAATATGATGTACCTCGTGCTTACGGCACTGTTGGCGCTGAATGTATCATCTGAGATTCTGAATGCCTTTAAAACGGTAGACAGAAGCCTGATGACTGCGAATGGAATTGTAGATAAGAAGAATGCGGAGATATTCAGATCATTCCAGGCAAAGATTGAAGACCCTAAGACCAGAGAAAAAGCACAGATATGGTTACCAAAGGCCCAACAGGCACAGAAATTAGCCGATGATCTGTACGCTTATATGGAAGCGCTGAAAAAAGAATTGAAAGAGGAGTCCGGGTTAACTGTTGGCGAAGATGGGAAAGAGTCATATAAAGAAGATAATCTGGATGCAGCAACTCGTATGTTTATTTCCGAACCACCCAATGGGAAAGGAAGAGGTAAGGAGTTGCTGAGCAGGTTACAGGCTTTTAAAAAGCAATTGCTCGACATTGATCCGGATATGAAAAAAGAGATTGAGGCCTCATTACCATTGGATCTTACACCACTTCCTTCTACGAGTGAAGCAGGAAAAGATGATTGGGCTTACGGGTATTTTCATATGACACCCGCTGTAGCAGCGATTACCATATTGAGCAAGTTTGAGAATGATATTAAAAATAGTGAGGCATTAGCGGTAGATTATTGTCACCGTCAGATCGGACAAGTAGAATTGATTTATGATGAGTTTCAGGCATTCGCAGGAACCAATTCTCAGTACCTGATGCCGGGTGAAGAACTTGTGATCACTGCCGGTATCGGAGCATTCAGTAAAGCAGCTAAACCCAATATTACGGTAGATGGGGTAGCCGTTCCTTTGAATGCAGAAGGTGCCGCTGAATACAAAACCCGTGTAAATAATTCAGGCGCCGGGGTAAAAAAAGTAAGAATATCTTATTTAAAGCCCGATGGTACCTCTTCAGTAGTAGAAAAAGAAGTTCGTTATACAGTAGGTGTTCCTTCCGGATTGGTGGTGTCTACCGATAAAACACGCGTGTTTTATCAAGGACTTGAAAATCCATTGAGCGTAACCGGTGGTGGTGGCGATGAAAAAGTAAAAGTGAATATTGAAGGTGCAGGTGCAACACTTACCAAAGCAGGAGCCGGACAATACATCGTTACTTGTAACCAATTGGGTACAGTAAATGTGGTGGCCACCGATGGTAAAAACACACAGAGAATCGCTATTCCTGTAAAACGCGTACCCGATCCGATTGCGATTGTAGGTGGTAGTGCAGGCGGAACCATGAATGCCAACGTATTCCGTGTTCAAAGAGGGGTAATCGCTGATTTACGTGATTTCGTTTTTGAAGGAGTGAAGTTTGAAGTATTGAGCTATATGTTGATTTGTA
>CAYMQQ010000168.1:0-2778 GCA_964392685.1 uncultured Sediminibacterium sp. | reverse complement strand
TGATGGTAGACTCTTTGCCATCACTCTATGCCAACCGTGTATGGGTGAGTGGTGCGGTGTACCATAGTGGCGCTTATGGCTTGGCACAGACCCAAGACTTAAAAACTTTGCTGCAATTGGCAGGTCTTCGTGAAGATGCTTATCAGGAAAGAGGGTTGTTGAGAAGATTAAAAACAGATCTGACGCCTTCCATGGTTTCCTTCAGTGTGCAGGAAGTGCTGAAAGGATCATTGAACCTGAACTTACAGCGTGAAGATTCGATCCATATTTTCCGGGCTACAGATCTACGTGAGCGTTATACGGTAGAAATCGATGGGGAAGTGAATCAGCCGGGTCAGTATGATTATTTTGAGAACATGCGGGTGCAGGATCTGGTACTACTAGCCAATGGATATCGCGAAGGTGCTGCCCGACAAAAAATAGAAATCTCCAGAAGATTATCTGCAGGTGGAGATACGATCTCTTATGCGGTGATCAAGGATATTAGTCTGGATAATCCACAAGACTTGTTATTTGAGTTGAAGCCATTTGATATGGTTTCGGTTCGTCGATTACCGGTGTACAAAGAACAGATCAAAGTGAGTATTGAAGGGGAAGTTTTGTATCCCGGTACTTATACATTATCGGGTAAGAATGAGCGTTTGTCTGATATCATCAATAGAGCAGGTGGATTGAAATCTTCTGCCTTTGCTGAAGGGGCGGTGTTGATTCGTAATACCTATGTGGGTGTCACTTCTTCCGATGCTTCTTTGGTGGGTAGTAAAGCGAGACTGATCAACCAACAAAGCGGTAAAAATATTGTACCGGTAGATGGAGGGGATAGTACGATCCTCAAAACGCTGTCTGCTCAACAAAAACCGGTGAGTATTCGATTGGCTGATGCATTGAGTCAAAAAGGTAGTGCTGCGGATGTCTTTTTGGAAGAAGGTGATATCATCAAGATCCCTAAATCCATTCAAACCATTCAAACATTTGGAATGGTGAACTTGCCCAAACAAATTGTGTATCGTGAGGGGCTGACTTTTAAAGAAGCAGTACGTGCTTCGGGAGGTTTTGCGGTAAATGCATCGCGCAGACATTCATATGTGGTGTATGCGAATGGTGAGATCAGAACCACACGTAACTTTTTATTCTTCCGTTCCTATCCATCCCTCAAAACGGGATCTGAGATCTATGTACCCTCTCGCTCAGACAAGAAAAAACTCACCACCGGCGAAGCCGTAGCCGTTGTATCGGGTTTGACTTCCTTTTTGGGATTGTTGGTGGTGTTGATTAATACAGCGAAGTAGGGGGTGCTAGGTGCTAGGTACTAGGTACTAGGTGCAGGGTGATGGGCTCGCCTGGGGCGAGATCGGTGTTCGGGGAGTATGTTTTAGAAACTATGAAACTTATTTTAAACTAAATAACCAATACCCACTAGCACCTAGCACCTTGCACCCTGCAACTAGCACCAAAAAAACAAAACGTATGCAACCAGTAAAAATGTCGGAAATATTTGATGCTTTGGGGCGGTTATTGGGGTATTTGAGGGTACACTTTTTTAAGGGGCTGTTGATTGTTGTGATCGGGGCTTTGTTGGGGTTGCTGTATGCTTGGGTGGAGAAGCCTGCTTATAAAGGCAAAGTGAGTTTTATTTTGGATGAGAAAAGTAGTGGTATGGCTGGGGGATTGGCCGGACTGGCTTCTCAATTTGGATTTGATGTGGGGGCATTGGGAGGTAATTCCGGGATGCTGGCGGGAGATAATATTTTAGATATCCTTACTTCAGAGTCGATCGTAGAGACTGTGCTTTTATCGAAGACAGATAGTACTGTGGGTAAAGCTTCTCCTACATTGGCAGACCGTTATTTGGTATTTTCCGGATTACAAGAAAAGTGGCGGAAAAAAGAAGGTCCTATTGCCAGTGTCAGTTTTGCATCCTTACAACCGAATACCGCACATAGCTTGGTGCAAGACAGTGTTTTATATGTTTTGTATGAGCGATTGGTGAAAAAACATATTAAGGCAGAGCGCTTGAATAAAAAGGGGTCGATCATTACGGTAACAGCGCAGTCTGTAGACCCGGTGTTTTCCAAACTGTTTGCTGAACGTTTGGTGGATGAGACCAGAAAACTATACATCAATGTTAAAACCAGTGTAGCTGCTGCTAATATGGATCGTTTGGAAAGAAGGGCTGATTCTTTACAACGCATTATCAATGCGAAGTCGTACCAGTCTGCTTCCTTGCAACTATTGGATGCCAATGCCGCATATAAAACAGAAGCAGTACCTGCTGAAGTTTCTCAAAGAGAGCGCATGGTGGCATATACCATTTATGCGGAAGTGATGAAAAATCTGGAAGCCAGCAGAATGACCATCGCCAATCAAACACCGGTGATGCAGGTATTGGATGTTTCCAAATATCCATTGAAGGATAGTCGAAAGCCATGGTGGATGTTGATATTGTTTGGGGCATTGGGAGGAGTGTTGGTTTGTGTGGGGTTGGTGTTTGTGTTTTATAGGGATTCTAAAAAAGAGTTCGTCATTTCGACCGGCGCGTAGCGAAGCGGAGAAATCTCCTGACTTTAGGGGGATTTTCATAGATGGTGCTAACAGTGAGGGGGTGTCTCGACTTCTCCCGCTTAAAGCGGGATGCGCTCGACATGACGGGGTTTTTGGGGATTTGCATGGGATGGTGCTATCGATGGGGAGATGTCTCGGTCCGCCAAAGGCGGACTCGACAAGACGGTCAAAAGGTGGATTCACTGCGCTCGACATGACGTTCTTCGCTGCGCTCAG
>CAYMQQ010000167.1:0-2915 GCA_964392685.1 uncultured Sediminibacterium sp. | reverse complement strand
CAAGCTACTAAAATGTCATATCCTATATTTTCCTTGCCCCATGGTCGTAACTCGGCATGACACTCGTCACCCTGAGCGCAGCGAAGGGTACTTCAAACAAATGATAAGAAAAAGACCTTAAAAGCTAAAATATTTAGTATTTTTAATGAATGAGAAACTGATGAATGATGAAAAAAGAATTGATACTAGACCTGTTGCAAAAATTTGAGCAGGCAGCTTATGAATACAAAGGTGTAGAATGTTGGAGTGCAAGAGAATTGCAGACAATTTTGGGATAAAGCCAATGGAGAAACTTTTTAAATGCTATAGAAAAAGGGAAAGACGCCTGTAAAAATGCAGGGGAGCATATAGCGGATCATTTTGCTGATGTCAGCAAAATGATTGAAATAGCAAAAGGGGCGCAACGAACAATAGAAGATATAGCACTTACGCGGTATGCTTGTTATCTGATTGCTCAAAATGGAGATACTTCAAAAAATGAAATAGCTTTTGCCCAAACTTATTTTGCTGTTCAAACGCGTAAACAGGAAATAATTGAACAAAGGCTTTTAGATATAGCAAGGGTAACAGCAAGAGAAAAATTAAGCAGATCAGAAAAGAAACTCTCAGGAATTATTTATGAGCGTGGTGTTGATGACCTGGGTTTTGCTGTAATCAGAAGTTTAGGAGATAAAGCATTGTTTGGTGGTTTTTCTACCAATGACATGAAGAAAAAATTGCAAACTCCTGAAAATAAACCATTAGCAGACTTTTTACCAACATTAACTATTAAAGCAAAGGATTTTGCTGCAGAACTTACCAGTCATAATGTGGTAGAAAAAGACTTGAAAGGCGAACAGCAAATAAGTAAAGAGCATATTGATAACAATTCTGCTGTTCGAAAAATGCTGAAAGAAAGAGGTGTTGAACCTGAAAATTTGCCTGCCTTAGAAGATGTAAAAAAAGTACAACGAAGACTCGAGACAGAAGAAAAAAAGATTAGTAAGACTACTAAAAAATTAAATAAGAAGAAATAATGGATGCCTTTGTAGCATATTTATTCAGCAAAGAGGAACCCACCCTCCCCTTGAGCGCAGCGAAGGGGGTTGCAACATTCAAATAAATTCGTATATTACAATTCCCCCATACTTTTTATTTCCTGATTTTATTGAAGGCGAACGAGAGATTGTTGTGCAAAGGTGATGGTGTTTTTGGATGATTATGAGGTGTTTTTGCTAAGGTGAAAGATGAATGATTATATATTTTTATTTAATTGGTAATGAAAAGGGTATGTGAAATTGATATTAGGATATGAGGTTTGAATATTCATGCGTTGTGGGTAATTTGTTGACCACACCTTTAAAAGTTTACAGAACAAATTTTTAACTTCTTCAGCCTAACGCTGCTTTTATGAAACAGTTTTTTCTCTTGACTACTGCTTTAACAATGACTTTGCTGTCTTTCTCACAGACTGACACTAATACAGAATTGGTGGCTAATATTATCATACGAGATGATAGAGGAACTGAATTTGAAAATAAAAATGTAACAATAGTTTTCAAAAATTTAAGCTCAAAAAATGACTTAAGAAATTGTACCGGTTTTTTATTTATTCCATATGGCAATAGCAAGTTGGAAATGCTCAATGGGTTTACTTGTGTTGTAACTGAACGACAGTCTTGGAAGTACGCAATTGAATATAGCGACAATACAAAAACTACTTATTACACAAAATGCAGATTTGGACTTATGCTAAAAAGTTCAACCAACATCATTGATACAAACCCTGAGATAATTTATATAAAATACAGTAATGGCAGTCAAACTATAATGATTGTTGGATATGATAATAACAACACATTGGTAATAAAAATTTAACTTCTAAACTGTTTATATGAAAAAACTACAGCTTCTTTTATTATTATTATTTGGTTTCGCTTCTATGTATGCCCAAGAAACAAAAACCAACCCTTATGGGAGTAAGTATGATGATAAAAATTTCAACGGACTGAAAGTAGTTCAAGTTATTGATGCATCAGGCTTTAAACCAATTAAAATTACAACTGACTTGAAAGAGTTCAAGTCAATACTTTTGCAGTTATCCGAACGAGCATATACACAAATAAATATTGATACATGGTATTTGTGCTCATATAAACATGAGGAGAATTTCCAGATATATAATATGTATTACAAAACTGTAGCTCGCAACTTTTATGATGATAACTGTAAAGCCTTAATTGCGCTAATGCTTGTTGATGGTACAATAAAGCAACCCAAATGATTTCTTAAAGTCCCTTCTAATTCTTTATTTACATTCTTTATATAATATTAATTATTTTTTTAAAAGATATATCTCGTGAGATAAATTTAATTAAGTGGCTAATTAAAATTTATTACATCATATGAAAAAAATATATTTGATAATTCTATTCATACTTGTATACGGAGCAAGTATCGCACAAGTTTTAAAATTTCGGTCATATAGTTCTAGCATAAAAACAAAAGGAAGTTATGGCTGGACTAAATGGAGTGAACCAAAAGACAATAATATCCTTATTGTTTTTGATCTTGATAAAGAAAGAGTATCAATTTTTAGTAAAGAAGTCCAAGAGTATGACATTTATAAAACTTTTGAAAGAGAAACTGATAAAGATGGGGATTACATTTACGAATATGCTTGCGTTGATGCCAGTGGATTGAAATGTCATATACGATGGGTAAAATTGAATTCTCAAAATGGACGAATACAGGTTTATGTTGACTTTGCGGATGTAATGTTGTTATACAACGTAAAATCTTTAGAATAAAGGCACTAAAAGTATTAGCTGCTTCTTACTATTTTTTCCTTCTTCGCAGAGTCTTCAAATCAAAAGAAGTTCTGTCTAGTCCTGAAATAGGTTTACACCTAAAGTAAACCAAAAACAGGATTATAT
>CAYMQQ010000166.1:0-2960 GCA_964392685.1 uncultured Sediminibacterium sp. | reverse complement strand
ATACTCAAAGACAAGGAACAGGTGTTTCAGGCTAAAAAGCAACAATTGCTGATGGGATCCTTAAAAATGCTGTTGGAGAGTGCTTCGGTTTTAAAATAAAGATCTACTTCTTAGATATGTAGATTAAAAATAAAGGCAAGCAATTGAAACACTTGGCTGCCTTTATTTATTCATCTCAAGCATATTATTTTTTAAAATTGCTACTGGTAATTTTAGGATCTAAAAAAGACGAAAGGCGTGTGGCTTTTTATCATTGAAATGGGGGTACTTACAGTTAATCCTTTGCTTCCCACTCTTCTTTAATATTCGAATCTAATAAAGAGAAAAAACGAACAGCTTTTACTTTGTCAAATTTTGTAAGTTCCCTAATTGAGGTAGCTATATTAAAACGAGATGTATAACTATTATTTTCCTTGATATAAATAGGCTCAATATTAGTAAGAGATTTAACCAACTTCATATTATACAAACTGTCTATTTCTTTTGATAGTGTTATTGCTGTTTGCGGGAAACGTTTACTAAAATGTAACTGCAATGTTAATTCTTTTGTTAATTCTCCTTTTTTGCGTATTTCATATTCTACAAATAAGGAGTCACGAGTTTCTCTTTTAGAAACTATTTTACTTGAGTTAGCTGAAATGTAAGGATAAATTTTGTTTGCAGTGAGCCATAATACTTTAAATACAGAATCCATTTTCACAATTTTTTGAATCTGTCTATTACTCGAATCGAAATGATAGCCATAAGAACTGTCTGCATGAAAGAGAATATAATTTGTAATTTTATCTATTTTATATGTGCCTAAACTATCAAATACTCTTCTTTTTATCGGTACCTCATAAAGGTATAACTGATTCTTATACGAATATACTTTTACTAATCCTGTATCATAAGAGCTAATGATTCCTTGTGCATTAAATTTTGGAAATAAGTTGATGCCTTCAATGCATAATAATGATTTTTCTCTTTTATCTTTATGAATTAGGCAACCCATGAAAATAGGAATAATGAACAGGTATAATAATCTGATAAGCATATTTGTAGTTATAAAAGACAAATTTAAGAATAGTGGTTATTCGGTTTAGTGATTATCTATTTCGCTCTACCCCAATAAACAGGTACATTATCGTCTTTATCCGGCTGGCCTACCTGTAAACCAAAAGCACAAACAACTTTACAAATAGCTGTATAACTCAAGTAACTTTTTGCTTTTGTACCGTTATCTGTAATCTCAGTCTCACCGGGAGTTACAGTTACATCTATTCCATAGCATAAGGGCATTATTCCAAACGTCTGAGCGAAATTTTGGTAAGTTACATATTCCCATTTCCAATTCGATGAAGAAGTTGTTTTATAAACTCTACCATTATAATATGCGGAATAATCAATTTGCCAGCTAATGAAATAATCATGTATCGTTGCTGATAAAAACCTCCATGGTTTTAAATTTGCAGATTTCGATATTACTCCGGATATAGGGTCTATAACTTCTGCGCCTGTCGAAAAATCATCTAATGTAGCAGCATGACTTTGCGTTGTTGTGGCATTTGCAAATCCTAATGCTATTTCAGGTGATAGGTTACATTCACTCCCACTTCCGCCTTCTTCTGGAGGGCAAAGAGACATATATTCAGGTGAATTGCAACCTGAACAAGTTGTGCCAACATATTCCGTAGTTGTATAAATGGATCCATCCGGAAAATAGTAAGTTGAAGTTAAATACCATTCAATGCAAATGGCGGTACTTTGAATGTTAGAGCCTTGTTTGGGGCTAATAATTCCGGTCGAATATAGTTTTCTGTTCTTATACTCCTTTTGAGCAACCCAGTTACCCGTAATATCCATGATTTTAAATTCTCCATCATTAGGCTGCGTCCGATCTTGTAATACATTAATAATTGAGGACTTAGTTAAATGTGCTTTATTTTTTTCTCGAGGAATAAAATAAAGAATTCGCCCTTGCTTTACATTTCCATAATTGTCTACAGCTAAGATTAAGTTTAAGGTGGAGGATGACTCTAATTTTTTTATAGTTTTGACATTTTCACTTATTGGAATAATTATAAGATTATATCCTATTCTCAGCCGTTCCATTACTATATTTTCTAAATCTAAACTGTTCTTTAAAAGAATTAGATTAGATAACTTGTTAGATTGAGATGTAACATTCTTTGTTTCTGAATTAGTTTTAACAGAAATTACATCAGGTTCTTTCGAAAATTTCAATTCTTGTTCATTTAGCCAGGTCTTAACCACTTTTTTGATATCTATTTCAAGAATTCTTTTAGAATTTTGTGAATCATGTTTTCTGCATCCAATTACTACCATCATAGGTATTGCGAGTATAATGCCAAACCGATTTCTAATAAATGCAATAATACCCGAATTCTTAACTTGAAAGTGTAATGGGGTCGGTAAATTGGTTCTTATAAGTAGTGAAAGTTTAATATTATAAAAATCATTTTATAGTTGTTATTAGATAATAAAAAGTAAGTTCACTTCCGATTAGAACAAAAGATTTTTATCTAATCGGAAATGGTAAGATCAACGCATTTGATCAAAGATTAATCGTTACCTAGATTCCCAAAATGCAATTTGATTGTTTTTATTGAATGTATTTAACGAGTAGGGGGAGAGATCGATTGCTTATACATCCTTTCTTTTATAAATATAGAACTATTGATTCGAAATAAAAAACGTAAAAACACGGATTTTTTTTAAAACTCTATAGGTGTTTTCCTCAATTTAATTAGCGTCTATTATGAATCATTTTGTGTAAAATTATTCAGCCAATAACACTTTCTTAATAGCCGCTGCTTTTAACAAACATTCTTCATACTCTTTTTCCGGATCACTGTAAAAAGTAATACCACCACCAACCTGATAACCCAGGTACTGATTAGTGCTGTTATAAAGAATACTTCTGATCACTACATTAAAATCAAAATCACCGGTCGGAC
>CAYMQQ010000165.1:0-2996 GCA_964392685.1 uncultured Sediminibacterium sp. | reverse complement strand
CCATTGCTTTTACGCAGATCAGATTGTGTGATATCATAACTGATACCTACCTGAAACTTTTCCGTTCTCAATCCCGTATAAGGATACACTGCATCACCCGCTCTTAACCAAACTCCGGTATATAAATGATAGCCACTGCTACCAATACCCCAACCATAAGCTCCACCCATAACAGCCTGCGTATTTCTTGCTTGCTGCATAAGGTTGGCACTGAAGAAAACTTCATCCTGCTCATTTGTTTTTAGTAATGTACTTCCATGTAATACATATCTACGTGCAAGTCGACTATTCTGTCCGGTAAAAAAATTCAGTCGCGGACCGGTGAGATGAAAAGCCGCCGCACCAAAACTAAATGCATTGCCCGCTTCATCTGCATAATTGTACAAGATACCTGCATTCACTGAAGCATATGCCACTGAGCGGTTATTGATACTCTCACCACTGGGTACTGAAAGATCAAAACCACTGCTGGTAAACTGATTCCCAAAACTAATCTTATTGAAGTCTACCACATTTCTACCAAAAGCCGCTTGTATACCAATACCGATGGATTGATTGCCCTCTTCATCCAATCCTTTATTGAATCCTGTTGATAAAGCGATATAACTATTCTTATAAATACCACCGGCTGCTACATCATACATCGCATGTAATCCCAAACCCCATCGATCGCGATCAGGCAATTGTTTGCGCATGATTCTGGTATCAAAAGAAACCGCAGCTGTTTGATAAGGCGTTGAAATATTCGCCCACTGGTTTCTAAAATTCACCGCCAACCGCTGCGATCCATCTATATATCCCGTCAATGCAGGATTAAAATTCAAAGGAGAACTGAAATACTGAGAAAAATAAGGATCCTGTCCCGTTGCAACACTGCAAGAGAAGAAGAGTAAGAGGTATAGTGTGAGTTTTCTCATTTCTTGTTTATGGTCGATGGTCCATGGTTGATGGTCCATAGTCCATGGTGAAAACAAAGTTTTTTACTGTGATCGATGATGGCCTATAAACCAAAACCCCTTCCTACCATGGACCATGGACTATGGACCATCAACTACCTCAACAACATCACCGTTCCCGTTCTTCTTACCACTCGGCCTTGCAGGTCTATTGCTTCGGCGATCCAGGTGTAGGCGCCGGTGGGTTGTGCTGCACCCAGGTATACACCATTCCATCCTTCCGCAGGCGTAGCACTGTTGGTGGAAAAAATCATATTACCCCAACGATTGAATACTTTGAAATAATTCAATTGACGCATCCCCACCAATATCGGAAACAGTCGATCATTTTGTCCGTCATTGTTAGGGGTAAACCCTTGTGGAACAAAAATATCTGTCCCCGGAATAATTTTTATAAGTACGGTATCTGTTGTTACACAACCTATATCTGATGTTATAGACACGGTATATAAAGTGGTTTCATTCACCGTAATAATAGGTGAAGCAATCGTAGGCTGATTCACACCTGCTACCGGTGACCACAAATATTGATTACCGATATTAGTTCTCGCATTCACTGTAACCGCAACACCACGCAATGTTTCTACATCCGGATAACGAACAGACCTGACAGCAGTGCGTACAATATATTCCATTGTTTTACTGGCACTAACCGAACAGTTTGGATTGCTGGCTGTCAACCTCACCTGATACACACCCGGTGTAAGATATGCGTACTGAGTAGAGAATTGATTGGAACTAGATCCATCACCAAATTCCCATAACCAATTAATACCACCAGCGTTTGGAGTTTGTGATCTGTTTTGGAAAGAAGCGGTTACTCCCACACAGGCATTGGTAACAGAAAAGTCAACGATCGGTTGCGACAATAATTCCAATACAATATTTTCTGATGCTTGTCTGCTACAACCTTGTGCAGAAATAAAACGAACCGAATAAGTTCCCGCTGTTGCGGCATTGTAAGTAGCAGTTGTGGCACCTGAAATGATTTGTCCGTTTCGCAACCACTGATAGTTAGCAGATCCTGATGCAGTTAATGTTAGCGTGCTATTTTCACAAATAAAATTAACTGCGGGTACTTGCAATTGTCCTGAAGGAATTGGGTTTACCGTAACCGATACCGGTAAGCTACTCCTGCAACCGGTTACATTACTGGTAGCACGAATATAGTAGGTTCCTGAATTGTTGATCTGGGCAGGATTACCAATCTCTGCATTCAATGCCGCATCGATATAATAATTGAACCGCAAATTATTTTCACTTCCTGAAGTGATTTCATTGCGTGTAAGATCAATCAATGATGGCGCACAGACTGCGGTTGGATTATTCACTACCAATACCGGCGGCGGATTAATAACAACCTGCACCGGCACTACAGCGCTACAACCTGTTGTGGGTGTTCCTTTGATATAGTAAGTACCCGATTGTGCAATGGCATTGGCATTGTTTAAAGTAACGGTACCCGCTGCATCTGTAAAATAGGTGTAGGTGAGTCCGGCAGTGCTTCCATTGGTAACGGCAGCAGCAGTAATATCAATGGTATTCGGTGCACATACTGCAGCCGGTGTATTCACCACCATGGCAGCTTGTGGTAGAATGGCAACTGTTACGGGTCTGATAACAGAACAGTTATTGACTGTTTCAATAGCACGTATATAATAAGTACCACCGGTACCAACAGAAGATGGTGCTGTAAGTGCTGTGGTGGCAGTGGCATTGGTCCAGTAAGAATATTGCAAACCGGCACTGCTTCCCGAGGTTATGGCAGCGGCGGTAAGATTGACGGTGCCGGGAGAGCAGATGGGTGCGGGGTTGGTGATGTTTAAAGTTGGTAATGCGTTAACGGTCACCACAACAGGTGTTGCGGTATTGGAACATCCATTTGCATCTGTAATGGTAACACTGAATGTGCCTGAATTGGTAATATTGGAAAGGCTGTTGCTAGTAGCACCATTACTCCACAAATAGCTGACAGCGTTATTGGCTGTGAGATTTACGGAGTTGCCGGCGCAGAAAGTTAATGGACCACTTGCAGTGATG
>CAYMQQ010000164.1:0-3001 GCA_964392685.1 uncultured Sediminibacterium sp. | reverse complement strand
CTGAAAAAAGAAAATTATACTTTTAACTGGCCCGAAAAAAAGGGGAGCTTACAGTCCGAAGGACCCCTTCGAGAATTTTTTTACTTTATATTACTTGTTTCTTGTCTCTTAATTCTTGTTTCTTTTACTAGTACTTGAGTATATCTCTAATAAAATTATGATACTCATGAAAAGAGGGTAGATTATTATGTCCACCACCTTCGATTCTGATGAGGGTAATTTTATGCGGATTAAAACTTTGTAGTTTCTCGCTATGACCAATAGGTATTAGCCAGTCTTTGGTGCCGTGTATGATATAAGTATGGCAATTCACTTTCTGAATCCATTTATCAGTCCGTAAATGAAACCGAAGTACATACTTAATAGGAAGTATCGGCATAAATCGCTCTGCCACTTTTTTGAAACTGTAATAAGGTGCATCCAATATCAGATAACGAGGTGTATTATCTGATGCGATCTTCGCTGCAAAGCCGCTCCCCATACTTCTTCCATACACCAGGATATGATGTTGTTGATACTTTTCAGCCAGTTTTTCATAAACAAACTGCATATCACTCAACATATCTTTTTCAGTACGCTTACCAGTGCTCTTCCCAAAGCCACGATAGTCTACCAGTACCACATCATAATCATATCGGTAAAAATCTTTGGCATATTTAGCCCAGCCTTTGATACTGCGTGTATTCCCATGTAGATAAAGAATCAATCCCTTGGGCTCAGGTCTGTAGAAATGTAACCCATTGATACGAACGCCGGGTGCCGGATCAAAAAACAATTCCTCAAAAGGAATATCGTATTCAAACCTGAAATCATGTTTCAATTTCTCAGGCTTGAATATCAGTCGCTCTTGTACCAAATAAGTGACTACAGAAAGCAGTACCACAGCCAATGCAATATATAGTAGCAGTTGCCCCAAAAACAGTGTTTTGCTGTAAGTTCCGAAAAAAGAAGGATTTGATCTGTGATTTTTTGATCTTTGATTTCTTGATTTGTTTTTTGAGAAGACCAGATAGCATTTATTTATTGACTTTTATCGAATCGCACCTGCCCACCGGCAGACAAGGATCAAGAAATCAAAAAATCAAAGATGAAAAAGAAAATCCCTCGTTGGCTTAAGATCGTACTCATCGTGTATGCCCTGATCGGGATTGCTTTTTATTCTTTTCAAAAGAAAATATTATTTCAGCCCGTAGTGGTAGCAAGAGACAGTGTGTATCAATTCGAACAACCCTATGAAGACATTTGGATACCGTTAGATAAGAATAGTGAAACACATATGGTTCATTTCACCGTTCCGGATAGTTTACGAAAAGGAGTGGTACTCTATTTCCATGGCAACCGTGGCAATATCAGAAGGTATCGACGTTTTGTAGAAAAGTTCACTTCACATGGTTATGCCGTATGGATGCCCGACTATCCGGGTTTCGGAAAATCAACCGGAGATCTTACCGAGCAAGCCATTTATGATCAGGCTTTACAAGTATACAAGCGTGCCCGACAGTTCTATCAACCTGATCAGATCATTATTTATGGGAAATCTATGGGTACTGGTGCCGCCACCCAATTGGCTTCTGTAAGAGATTGTAAAAGATTGATACTGGAAACACCCTATAACAGCATGCGTTCATTGATCGGTATGTATTTATGGATGTATCCATTACAATCGATTTTAAAATACCAGTTCCCTTCCAATGAATTCATGAAAAAAGTAACAGCACCCGTTACCATTTTCCATGGAACAGAAGATGGTGTCATTCCCTACCGTAATGCCGCAAAACTCAAATCAGTCCTCAAACCCGGCGATGAATTCATCACCATCGAAAACGGCTCTCACAGAGATCTGAATACGTTTATTGAGATGAAGAGTAAGATGGATAGTTTGCTGCGCAGCAGATAGCATATGAGTTATGGCTTATAGTTCATGGGAGATAGCAAACAGTAAGAAGCAAATCCTACACTTCTTTCTTAGTTATAAATTAAATCAACGACTATAAGCCATGACCTATAAGCTATCAGCCAACACCGCCCCCCCCTTCCCCACTTTCAACTCATGCATCACCCCAACTTTCAACGGGTAATTTTCTCGGGTATGGCTAACGGGGAAATCGAAGCAGATGGGGTAATGGTATTTTTTTACTCGCTCGTGGATCACTTGGGTAATCGATGCGCCAAAAGGAATGACAGTATCTTTCATGTCTGTAAATCCACCGATGACCAATCCTGATAAGTTTTGTAAGGCGCCACTTCTCTCCAATTGTATCATCATGCGGTCCACGTTATAAATGTATTCGCCAATATCTTCTATAAACAATATTTTCTTTTTAAAATCAAAAGCAGAGCGGCTTCCTGTCATATGCGCCAATAAAGAAAGATTACCACCTACCAATTCACCTGACGCATTACCCAATTGATTGAATGGATGTGCAGCAGTACGATACTTATAAGAACCCCCTTTCAGTATTTTCCTTAATGATTGAATGTATTCATTCGCAAACTCTCCATCATTGAAAGCAGCTGCCATGGGCGAATGCAAAGAAGCTGTTTTCAGTTGTGAATACAAATGAGCCTGCAGCAAAGTGATATCACTATAACCGATGATCCATTTGGGATTTTTTTTGAAAGCTTTAAAATCCAGTTGATCAATGATCCGGCTCATCCCATAACCACCTCTGCCACATAAAATCGCTTTGACTGTGGGATCATCAAGCATTAATTGTAAATCGTTTCTCCTTTCGTCATCAGTACCGGAAAAATAGTGGAATTGGTTGCCCAATGTTTTGCCTACCCGCACTTTATAACCCCATTCCTTTAATACCTTGATACAGGTTGCTGCTTTTTCAGCAGGCATATAACCCGAAGGACAAACAATTGCAATAGTATCGCCTTTACTGAGATTGGGTGGCACTTTGGTCATGGGTTTATTAAACTTGCTGTTATTTTTTTGGTTTTTGCTTATTACTTAATGCTATGGGTTCTTTCTTTCTTCCTGCATCTTTCAGCG
>CAYMQQ010000163.1:0-3019 GCA_964392685.1 uncultured Sediminibacterium sp. | reverse complement strand
TTTTACCTTTACTTCAACATTTATAAACCAGTCAACCTTTTTTAGGACTAGTCAAACTAACTCTCGAAGTAATCTTTTGGAAAGTTTCGGAAATTCCCAAAAAGCGCATCGCACAAACCTATATTCATGCCTACTAGACTTGAAATAATTTTTTTTGAATAATTGCAGATATGTTGATAGCTCTTTGTTTTACTAAAAGCGCATTTTTCCCTGTGAATAACTCATCGACTGTACTAATAAAAAGTGCATTCCATTGTTGAAAATGGGCTGGCATGAGCGGCTGCACTTTATGTAAGTGCATATGTAAGTTGATAGGATTACCCTCATAGCCGCCTGAAAAAAAAAGTATGTTTTCCCAAAAATCACACAGTAATGGAATATGCTTCTCCCAATTAATGCCTGCAGACTCGCTAAATACCGGTCCCAACAAAGAATCGTTCTTAATCTTTTTATAAAAAAGATTCACCATCTGTTCAATGTCGGTCCGTGTACTGATATCGCGTTTCATTACACCAATTTTTAAAGCATTTGCCGAAAGCTATCCAGCAAATTTTCGCTACAACAATTCTCCAATAATGGAAAAAGTATTCTCTCTTCTTTGCGAATATGATCACTCAAATACATTCCCAATTCATGAAGAACTTCCCGGGTTGTGCTATTTGTATTCAGACTATTAAATTGTTTCCTAAGCAATGCATGTTCTTTTAATATTTCATCAATTAAAAGATCTAATTCTACGTTAATAGATCTAGCCATTGCCAATAAGGCTTCTTCTTTTTGAAAGTGATGATCCAATTCTTCTTGGTAACTCTTAACAGCGTATACGATTTTCCCTTTGGTATCAGTAGGCATTCCCTTATAGTCAGGCACATCCATACGTAGTAATTGCGCTAGTAATAAGCCTTTATGATGTTCTCTCGACAAGGGTTGAAGCGTCAGGTGTCTTTTCATATTTACAAGTCTTTATGACTGAATTTTTTCGCTGAGATCCAAACCGGTACTATAATCCATAAAAACATCGCCAAAAAGGAAATAATTTGGCCCCACAAGGTTCCAAAAAACTGCTGAAACACAGCACCAGTGTATCCCATTAATGCAGAAATATCCATTTTAAGTAAGATAAGTATCCGACCAAGATCAATGGGATTGAGTGCGCTTATGAATATCATGGGTTTCTCCATAGGATAATCAGCAAATTGAAAAACCAAAAACAACACTATAGCATCGAATAACAAAGAAAAATATAACCATAGTAAGATAGCAACGCCAATTCCCCTCGCTTTATCTCTGGTCATTACAGCGGCCAACATTGCAATTGCAATAAATACAATCGTAAGGATAACACCTATCAGCAACATAATCATACCTGTAGCATTAGGAACAAATAAAGTTAGAGGGATACCGCAACCAAGTACAAATGCCAGTGTCATAGAAAAACTTATACCAACAAACAGACTTAACCAAATATTGATTCGTTTCAAAGGTTGGCTGACCAGCAATTCAATAAACTCTGTACTGTTATATATATAAATGGTAGCAAACACAATACTTACCATTGGAATAATGATCAATAGAATATTTAATAACCCTAATAACCCTTTTGTCGTATTTTCTTCTAATCCAAATAACATCAACGATATTATAAACAGACAAAAAGTATAGGCTAGCACTACTTTACTTCTCAGAATATCAATGATAACATATTTAATGATCTTCTTCATAGATAACTATTGTTTTGTTTCATAATAGAAGCAATAGCCTTAGTAAGCTTTATTTGTCCGGTAGCCTCTTGAATTTCTTGCAGGGTTCTTTGAAAACATAACTTTCCATCTTGTATATAAATGATCTGAGTAACCATATCATCCAATTCACTCAATATATGTGAGGTAATAAGTATAAGCTTACCTTTTTCTTTTTCCAGAATAATTTTGTTTTTTAATATTTCCGAAGAAACAGGATCTAACCCTGCTGTCGGTTCATCTAAAATAATTACCTGAGGATTAAAAAGAAAAGCCAATACAGCACTAACTTTTTGCCTTGTTCCACCGGATAATGTTCGCATTCTTTTATGCAGCAAATGATGTAAGTCGAATGCATAGATCAATTCTTCATCTATTTCTCGTTCGCTTTCTTTTCGAATATCCTTCATCATATTAATGACCTGTCCAATAGTCATATTTTCAGGATATCGACCTATCTGTGGCATATAGCCAATCTGACGTCGATACTCCCAGCTATTCTTGATATTTTGTCCATTGAAAGTAATAAAACCACTATCACAGATTACCATCCCTAATATCGCTTTTATCAATGTTGTTTTACCGCTTCCGTTAGGACCTATCAATGCAATACATTCCCCTTTATTACAAGTAACCGAGAGATCGTCTAGTACTTTTAATTTACCAAACTGCTTGGATACATTGGTTGCAATGATCATAGTTTTAAAGGTTTCATCAGTGGATTATTATCTTTTAGATTTTCAGGCGTAAGGGATGGGATGATTTTTTCTGTCTTATCAAATAATGCCGTTATAAAACTTCTGAACAAGATCATAGCTGTTGGATTTCTTTCTACAATCACAGCATACATACTTATCGGGCGATAAGGAATATCGCCTCTGTTATTCTTATTCAAATCATATCCTTGATATTTATCCCAATAGTTTTGATCAAACTTATTTAAAACAAGACTTCCGTTTGTTCCAACATCAAAAGTGTTTGATAAAAAATTATTGGAAGAAACCTGAATATCCATACAACTTGCTTGAATTTTTAAAGCCCATCCGTTACTTGAAAAAGTATTTTTCTGAATAAGAATAAGATTAGCACCCTACAAAAAAACATCTACTGTATTCTCTTTAAAATGATTTCGTTCAATTTTACTATCACTAATCTCTTTTAGTAGAATACCATAGGCTGCATCACCCCAATTTTTATAGAAGTAGTTATTAATCATTGATACATGATGAGAAAACATGACTGCTACTCCTGCTCCATTATTGATAAAATGATTACCGATA
>CAYMQQ010000162.1:0-3116 GCA_964392685.1 uncultured Sediminibacterium sp. | reverse complement strand
ATCAATAATATTAATCCAAGTTTAAAAACGGTCAACGTATTTTAGGCATTGACATCCTTATCAACCATAAGCCATAAACTATACGCTATAACCTATAGGCCATTCGCTACTCAACATCCGTAACCCCACCCGACACCGTATACTTCATGGCATCGGCGGCGCTGATAGATGGTAGGGGTTTGATTTTTTCTTTGGGTACAAAATAGGTGATGCCTGAAATGGCATAAGAGTGTGGTACATAAACAGTTACATGATCTTTCAAGCCAAATTCTTCCGAGGATTGTTGTGTGATGAATCCAATACGCCATATATCTGCTCCATCTACATTCACCAGTACGGGTTTATCGAATTTCTTTTTATTGCCGGCAAAAGCTTCCAGAAAATCTTTTACGGATGAATAAATGAATTTGATACCGGGTGTTTTTTCCAGAACAGTGTCTAAAAGTGTTACCAATCTTCCTACCACAAAAAGAGAAGAGATCCATCCTACCAATAAAACCAATGCAACCACTACAATAAAACCCAAGCCGGGCAAGCTTCTCAGATTACCGGCTGCATCTTTTTCCAACAGATCAGGGAAGAGTGAATTGATGAGATTGGGAAGAAATCCATCGATCCAGCGAAACAACCCAACTACCACCCAAAGTGTAATACCGATGGGTGCCAATACGATCATGCCTTGAAAAAAGTATTGCAATAACTTTTTAAGGTATAAGCGAAGGCTATTTTTTACATCAACATTACTCATCTCTCTGGATTTCAATGTAAAGTAATTAAGAAATCAATAAATCTGCTATTTGTATACAATATACCATTGCTTCAACCGTCTAAAAAACTAACTGTCATAAGCATTTCATTCATCGTTTTTATTAACCGCTTAACATAAAAATCATCCGAAAAACACTTGGAAACTTTGGTAACGTTAAAAGTTTCCATAGTTTTGCGCCCGAATTTAGATTATGGAAACTCAGGAAAGAATATTAATCAAAGCTCATGAATTGTTCATGCGATATGGACTCCGTAGTGTGAGCATGGATGAAATTGCCAATCACCTGGGCATGAGCAAGAAGACCATTTACCAGTATTATGCGGATAAAGATGCACTGGTAGAAGGCACCATTGACATTGAGATAGAACGAAGCAAAAACGACTGTACCGGTCACAGAAATCAGAGTGAAAACGCCATTCATGAAATTTTTATGGCGGTAGATATGGTTCAGGAAATGTTGAAACACATGAATCCATCACTCATGTTCGACTTGGAAAAATACCACCCGAAAGCCTATAAAAAATTTCTAGACCACAAGAATAAATTCTTCCATGAAGTCATCAAAAGCAATTTGGAATGGGGCATCACAGAAGGGTTATATCGTGAAGATATCAACGTAGAGCTGCTGACGAGGTTTCGTTTGGTGACCATGTTTTTCATGTTTGATAAGGAAAATTTTCCTGCCCCCAAATTCACACCCGGCCAGGTCATAGCAGAAATCACTGACAATTTCCTCTTTGGCATGGCAACAGCAAAAGGACAAAAACTGATTTTAAAATACAAGCAACAAAGACAAAAAAAATAAAACTAAACCTATGCACGAAAGAAGGATCCCGAGACTGGTTTTACTGATGGGGCTGGCATTGATAAGTTTTCTTACCAACGCTCAAAATCCTGCAAAGCATGAATTTAGCATTCAGCAATGCGTTGATTATGCCAATAGAAACAATGTTCAGGTAAAAAATGCATTGTTGAATATTCAGGTGCAAAACCAAACCAACCGCGATATTACTGCGGCTGCATTACCCACAGTTACCGGTAACGTGAGTGGTAATGATTATTTACAATTACCCGTTTCCTTATTACCCGGAGAATTTTTCGGAGGAGCTGCAGGTACTTTTATTCCGGTTCGTTTCGGAGTAAAATACAATGCATCTGCTACTGTTCAAGTACAGCAATTACTGTTCGACGGACAAGTATTCATTGGCTTACAGGCTAGAAGAACTTCCATCGAATTCCAAACCAAGAATAAGGAAGTAACAGAAGAGATGATCAAAACAAATATTCACAAGATCTACTATCAGTTGGTGGTGAGTAAAACACAGATCGATCTTTTGGATGCGAACATCAATAGATTATCCAAACTGGAAAACGATACCAGAGAGCTGTACAAGAATGGTTTTGCTGAAAAACTCGACCTCGACAAAATTGCTGTTCAGGTAGCGAATTTGCAAACAGAAAAATTGAAAGCCCTGAATAGTATTGATCTGGGTTACATGGGATTGAAAACTTTATTAGGTATGCCTGTAAATGATACACTGATATTGACCGATCGCTTAAGCGAAGATCAAATCAGTAAAGATTTTACCTTGGATACTGCCTATAACTATGCAGACAGAAAAGATTTTCAGTATTTGAATCTGGGTAAAAAACTCAATGAGTTCAATATCAAACGTTATCAGTTGAGCTATTTACCTACCGTATCATTATCAGGTTCCTATACCAAGAATGCACAAAGAAATAAGTTTGACTTTTTTGGTAAAGGTGATTGGTTCACTACTTCTTTCATCGGCTTGAATGTATCGATCCCCATTTTTGATGGTTTTGGGAAAGATGCCAGAATTAAAAAAGCACGTTTTGAATTACAACAAACCGAAAATCAGCTTGATAACTTGAAACTGAGCATTGACAACGAAGTAGCTCAATCGAGGGTGAATTTCAGAACGGCTATTGCCACAATGAATTTCCAAAAGAAAAACATGCAACTGGCAGAAAGTGTATACAACCAGACCAAGAAGAAATATGAAGTAGGTACCGGTTCCAATACCGAGATCACTGCTGCGCAAACAGATCTGGTGACCGCACAAACCAATTATATCAGTGCCCTGTACAGTGCCATTATTGCCAGGGTAGATTATTTAAAAGCAATCGGAAAACTATAAACCTAAGTATATGCAAAAGATATTCACTATTCTGGTACTCGCCGCTTCAGTAACACTGGTTTCTTGTGGTGCAGGTTCTACTGAAGCCAACAGCGGTGCCGCAGCTGAGCAAAAAGCAAAACTTGCTGAATTAAAAAAACAAAAGGATGGAATTGATTCTGAGATCGCTAAGCTTGAAGCAGAAA
>CAYMQQ010000161.1:0-3158 GCA_964392685.1 uncultured Sediminibacterium sp. | reverse complement strand
AAGCGAAAGATCTTGATCAGATGAAATAGATGTTGCAATTGTGTTAGAAGATGGTATCGACTGACGGGTACTGTTTTTTATGAAAGATGGAGAAGCCTCGATATAAGTTGGTTCTATTTTTCTAGTTATATTTTTTACTGTAAGTTCATTGGCAACGAAACTTGCTTCTTCTTGTTTAGAGGAAGCGTTTACAGAACTGCCGGTTGATCTTTTTTCAGTCATTGTTTTATCTGATGAACCAAGTGTAAGGGTTTGATTGACTTCATCAGATTTACTTTCATCATTGTTATTGTTGTTGTTTAGACTGTTTTCTTGTCCTTGCTGATCTTGAGTAAAGTTTTGTTGAGTTGATTCAGAAGTTTTAGGTGATGGATGATTGGCTTCTCTAGCTTGAATAGTAGAACTAACCGTCTGTGCCGAAGAAACGGTTGATTCCTGCGATGAAAACGTATTGCTGAAAATCAGGTATCCGGTAGTGGAACCGATCAATAACAAAAGTGCCAATCCCCAACGGTATTTTTTGGGAAGAAGGAAACCTCCTTTACGGTCATCATCTTTAGCGGGGTTCACTTTATCCCATAATCCGGCCGGCACAGGGGCACTATGATCATGGAGTTTAGCCCTGATGAAATTATCAAATTGGTTATCTGTCATGTTATACAGCAATTTTTTGCAATTGTAAGATTTGTTGTTGTAGCATTTTCCTCGCTTTCACCAATTGGCTACGGCTGGTCCCTGCTTGTATATTCAGCATTTCTGCGATTTCTTCATGGCTATATCCCTCAATCACATTCAGGTTGAACACCACTCGATAACCATCCGGTAATTGGTTGATCAACTTCATCAAGTCCTCTTCTCCCAAATGAGCATAGGCACCCGGATCTACCTGAGGGGCATGTTGGCTATGATCATCAATATCCTTAAACTTCATCTTCTTTCTTTCCAGATGTCGGATAGCCGTATTCACCACGATACGTCTGATCCAGCCTTCAAATGAACCTTCAAACTTGAATTGACCGATATATTGAAAAACTTTGATGAAAGCATCCTGGATCATGTCTTCTGCCTCCATGGCGTCATTGGCGTATCTTAGACATACGCTCATCATCTTACCGGCATACTTATCAAAAAGCATGCGCTGGCAACTGTTATCCTGCCTGATACAGCCTCTAATCAGATCATGTTCTGTCACCTGCGGGGTAGTTTAGTGGGTTGACGTCACTACATAGATACCATTTTATGTTCAATTGTTGCCTGTCTTGCGGTTTCTATGGTAAAATAGACAAAAGCCCCGAGAATAGGGGTGGGAAGGGGAAAATTAACAGAACCGTTGAAAGGTAGTTCGGGTTGACAGTTGTTAGTTGACAGGGAGAAAACTGGCTTTTCTGTCAACTGTCAACTAACAACTGTCAACTATCATCTCACTCACACTCTCAAAAACTGATCCTGAATATAATCTACCACTTCTATCAGGTTCTGGTTTTTATTAAAGACGGCTAACTGTCTGTCTGCACCGGTTCCTTGCTGGAAGATCGTATGAACATAGTTGAGAATATGTCTGCTACCGAGTTCGTCTACCACATCGTCTACAAAATCCAATAATTCAAGGATCAAGGCTTTGGTTTCTACTTCGGTTTCTTTTCCAAAATCAATCAGGGTGCCATCAATACCATACCTGCTGGCCCTCCATTTATTTTCATTGATGACAGAGCGTTGGTACATCATAAAGCTGAGATTCTGTGTTCTCAGTTTATAGATTTTGGCACAGATTGCTTGAAACAATGCAGCAATCGTAATGGTTTCATTGATGGTCATCGGCACATCACAGATCCTGAATTCAACGGTATTGAAAAATGGGTGTACACGTAAATCCCACCAGATCTTTTTCGCATTGTCGATACAGTTCGTTTTGATCAATAGGTTCACATAACTTTCATACGATTCAATATTCTCGAAATAATCCGGAATACCTGTTCTCGGAAACTTGTCAAAGACCTTGGTACGAAACGATTTATAACCGGTTTGTCTTCCTTCCCAAAAAGGTGAATTGGTGCTCAATGCGTACACATGGGGAAGAAAATAGCGGGCCGTATTGGCGATATGGATAGCCATTTTTCTGTCTTCCATGCCTACATGTACATGCAGACCAAAAATGAGGTTGCTTCTAGCTGCCTCTTGCAGTTCATTTACGATCTGATTGTAACGAACATGATCGGTAATCAACTGATTTTCCCAATGACTAAAAGGATGGGTGCCTGAAGCGCCAACCCATAATCCCAGTTCACCTGCAACAGCCGCAATGGTACCCCTTAGAGCGGCTACATCTTTAAAAGCTTCATCTATATCGGCACAGATATCTGTTCCTACTTCCACTACCGCCTGGTGCATTTCAGCTTTTACTTTGTCTTTCAGGATTTTTTGTCCTTCCAGTACTATTTTTTGCTCATGGCTCTTGAGTTCTCTTGTCAGCGGATCCAATACCATGTATTCTTCTTCAACGCCTAAGGTAAAATGCGCATACTTCCTGTTTCCCATCAGATCAGTTTTTGTTTGGCACTACTACGTTTAATGTATTCTCCCCAAGTGAGGTTGTCGACACCATCTACTTGAGCCTGTGCTTTTTCAATGGCATAATTGGCAGCAGTTTCCACTACCCAGTCAAAGTTTTCTTGTCCTACACTTTTGATATCAGCATCCGGTGCCGGATTACAGAAGTCGATCGCATAAGGAACGCCATCACGAAGTGCTAATTCTACGGTGTTGAAATCATATCCTAAATATCTGTTGATGCGTAGTACAATGTCTTCCATTTGTGCCAGTCTTTCTGCAGAAGGTTTGAAATCGGCTACATATCTCAAATGGTGAGGATTACGTGGCTCATACGGCATGATACGTACGTGTTTACCACCGATGCAATAGCAGCGATAATATTCATCGAAAATGATCTCTTCCTGTAAAAGAATGACCAACTCTCCGGTTTCACTGTGTTTTTCAAAAAAATCTTCCATGCTGGTGAGCTTGTATACATTCTTCCAACCACCGCCTGCAAAGGGTTTCATGTAAGCAGGGAAGCCAACATAATTAAAAATGCCTTCCCAATCGAGCGGATAAGCCAGATTACTAAATGATTGATCGGAGTTATCTGCCGTAAGATCTCT
>CAYMQQ010000160.1:0-3194 GCA_964392685.1 uncultured Sediminibacterium sp. | reverse complement strand
TAGAGGCTCAAAATTTTAGATGAGTATAACATTCCAAGGAATAAGTGGGAGAGTGCTGAAGTGATAGTTTTTACGCTGTATCATATGTTCAAATTGAGCACCAACCAAAACGTATTTATTGGGGTAATAATTCTATGATTAGAATTAGAAGCAAAGCTTATAAACAATGTAGTATTCATAGCCTGATGTTGATGAAAATGATGCTCTATAGAATTCAATACTGTCGACAAGGGTTGCCTGGCATCAAGTAATTAATTAATCTTTATATTATTAAATATACATTTAAATTATAGTTTGATGAATTGGTGTGCACGGAACTAAAATTTTAAACTCTTTTGAAAAAGAAACTATACATTTGTTTTATCAGCATTAATGAAAAAATTTGTCACATTCATAGTAGCAGTTTTATTTCTGAGTACTTCCTCAGGGGCTTCTATACGAATGCATTATTGTATGGGTAAACTTGCCGACTGGGGGTTTATGTATAGAGATTCCAAAACTTGCGAACATTGTGGAATGCAGGAATCTGATACAAAAGAGAACGGCTGTTGTAAAGATGAAAACAAATTTGTAAAGAACGTTTCAGAACAAAAAGTTGTTGAGTCTGTTTCTATCAATTTTACTCTTACTATTCTTGACTTACCTCCATTCCTTTTTTCATTATCGGATATTTACGATGTCTCTTCAATTGAAGAGTATCCACTAAGTCATGCTCCACCCCGAAGCTACAAGACGCCTGTATACCTGCTTAACAGAACTATTCTTATTTGATTTCCTATTGATATAGCAGTGCCCGGCAATCAAATTGTCTGGCTATTGGCGTTTCTCTTTGCCTGTATAATATTGACAACATTAAAATCAAAAAAATGAAAGCAATTAAAATGCTGATGATGGCAGCACTAACCATCTTATCACTTTTAGCCTTCTCTCAGGATCCACCAAAACAAAAAATTACAAACAAACAAGCTGTTGAAAAAACATATACATGTCCAATGCATCCTGATGTCATTATGGATAAGTCTGGGAAATGCCCAAAGTGTAGTAGGACCCTTACTCTAAAAGAAAAAATGAAAATGGAGGTAGTTGGTCAATATGAATGCCCCGCACATCCAACTGTTACCAGAGATAAACCCGGCAAATGTTCGGTATGTGGTTCTAAAATGAATCTTTCACCAAAAGAAAGAATGAAAATGGGAGTCATGAAAACCTATACATGCCCCATGCACCCTGATGTAGCAAGTGATCAGGCTGGTAAATGTCCGAAATGCGGAATGGATTTAAAAGAAGAAGAGCAATCTGTTCAAACTTATTCATGCTCTAATCACCCGGACATGACAAGTGACAAGCCGGGTAAGTGTTCAAAATGTGGAACTTCATTGACACTTTCTCCAAAAGAGAAAATGAAAGCGGAAGTGATGAAAATATATTCTTGCCCGATGCATTCGGATGTCACTAGCAATAAACCAGGTAAATGCACTAAATGTGGCATGGATTTGAAAAAGAAGGTAAACTAATGGCTCTGCTTGCTTCAAATTTTAATATCAGATTATGGTTCAAAAATTAATTGAACTGGCTTTGCGTAACCGGGTCATTGTTCTGCTCTTAGCAGGAGGATTGTTTGCATATGGAATTTACGCTGTGAAACAGAATCCGATTGATGCTATTCCGGATTTAAGTGAAAACCAGGTAATCGTATTTACTGAATGGATGGGGCGCAGCCCACAGGTTATAGAAGACCAGGTAACCTATCCACTGGTCAGCAACTTGCAGGGTATACCTAAAATCAAGAATATTCGAGGTTCATCCATGTTTGGGATGAGTTTTGTGTATGTGATTTTTGAAGACAATGTTGATATATACTGGGCGAGAACCCGTGTACTCGAAAGACTCAACTTTGCACAACGTCTTCTGCCGCAAAATGTAACACCTACACTGGGTCCTGATGGAACAGGGGTGGGTCATATTTTCTGGTATCACCTCAATGCTCCTAAGATGGATTTGGGAGAACAAAGAGCACTTCAAGACTGGTACATCAAATTTGCGTTACAAACGGTACCCGGTGTGGCAGAAGTAGCATCTTTTGGTGGCTTCGAAAAGCAATATCAATTAGTAGTTGATCCCATAAAGTTGCAGTATTACAACATTTCGCTGATGGATGTTATGAATAAAGTCAAAGCCAATAATAATGATGTAGGGGGACGCAAATTTGAAATGGCAGATATGGCCTATATTATCAGAGGCTTAGGCTACATAAAAAATAAGAATGATATTGAAAATATTGCACTGACCAATTACAATGGTATTCCTGTAAGAGTCAAGGATATTGGTTCTGTTCAAATGGGAGGTGATTTGCGTCTGGGAATTTTTGATATGGATGGCAAGGGAGAAGTGGTAGGTGGTATAGTGGTAATGCGATACAATGAAAATGCCAATAAGGTAATTGAGTCAATAAAAGCTCGGATGAAGGAGGTTGAAAAGGGATTGCCAGATGGTGTAACGTTCCAAACTTCATATGACCGCAGTACACTGATTCAAGAAGCTATTGATTCAGTAAAAGGAACATTAGTTGAAGAAATGATTGTCGTCTCATTGGTAGTGCTGATATTCCTATTCCATTGGCGCAGTGCTGTAATTATATTGATTCAATTGCCTATTTCTGTTGCAGCAGGTTTTATTTTCCTTGAAATGTTTGGTATTTCGTCCAATATTATGTCATTGACGGGAATCGCACTCGCTATTGGTGTAGTAGTTGATGATGGCATTGTGATGGTGGAAAATGCGTACAGACATATTAGCGAGGCACAGGCTAAAAAAATTAAATTAACCGACAAATCGTAAGTATGGCAAAGTGGTTCAAAAGAAATAAAGACCCCTTAACAATAGAGGAAAGAAATGAGATTATTGAAAGATCTTCAAAACAAGTAGGTCCCGGCGTATTTTATTCCACCATTATTGTAGTCACTTCTTTTCTTCCTGTATTTCTACTTACAGGTATGGAAGGAAAACTTTTTCATCCCCTGGCATGGACAAAGACTTTTATCCTATTAATTGATGCGGTATTAGCTATAACATTAACTCCGGTTCTAATTTCCTTTTTTCTAAAAGGACGACTAAAACCAGAAGATTCAAATCCAATAACAAAAACACTGGAGAAGATTTATAAGCCCATTCTAAAATGGTGTTTAAAATGGAGA
>CAYMQQ010000159.1:0-3348 GCA_964392685.1 uncultured Sediminibacterium sp. | reverse complement strand
GAGATAAAGAAGCCTTCAAATTCTTTCTTTACCTGCTGCCATACTTTCTCATCAATACAGTAGCTTACACTTGTGCCTTCAACACATCCTTTGATGATGCCGATGCTTTTTAATTCCTTTAAATGCTGCGAAATGGTCGCTTGTGCCAATCCTAATTCCTCTACGAGGTCACCACAAATGCAATGTTCAGCCTTTATCAAATGCTGAATGATGGCAATACGTGCAGGATGAGCCAGCGCTTTAAGAATGTTTGCCAGTTTATTCTGCTTTGAAGTAAATATTTCTGTCTTTGTAATTCCCATTTCATCGCAATATTACGATATTAAAAATTGCTGCCAAATTATTTTTCTGTCAAGTCTATAATTTGAACATGCTGGTTATTACGAGGCTCTCTTCCTTCCTTAATTCTTTACGTTTTTTATCGGCCCATTTCATCACTTCATCTACCTGTGTGTCGTTTGAATAACTGTAGGGAGGGCTTTTACTTTCAAGAACTTCTGAAAGGTGTTTGTGTCCTTTTTCGTCCTGTACAACGTAGCTGATATAAGTTTTCATAACCTTATTCTTAATTCATCGTAAAGTAACGATGAATATGCAAAACGCCCCATGACTTTTATCATAGAAGTGAATGACAATAAATAGCTTCTTTAGAAAGATGCTCATACCAGACGGTTGATATAATGAAGTAAACGAATCAGCCAACTGTGATCAAAATATAGCTGATGTCGAAAAAAATAGACAGCAGCTAACCAAAATACTAATATCAAGCCAACGCTATGCTGCGGTGAATTGTTTTTTTTAATCGATTGTCTTTTAGCAGCGAGGGATTGGTTTATATTTTAGTTTGCTTTTATAAAGAGAGGATAAATGTTATTATAACCATGTTATCTGCAACAAGATTTATTCATCTGTATAGGTGGGCAAACAACATTGCCATAGCTACAAAATACACAACAATCTCCCTGCTTTGGTTTTAGTACAGTTCCACAGTTTGTACATTTATAAAAGTATTGACAAGCATCCGTTGGCATTCTTTCTTCTTTTTGAAAACCGCATTCAGGACAATTGATTACAGATTGTAATGTCAGTGTGCTTTCCATTTTTATTAGTTTTTATCGCAACAAGATTTCGTAGAATAGCTACAACTTCCTGATGCTTTAAAAGTTGAAAAACTCTTCAATACATCATAACTTTTTACTTTGTACCCTGCTTTATTAATGGCCGCCTCTATTGTCTTTACATCAACTTTTAATTGATCAAATGTGATTAAGCTGCTTCTGGTGGCATAAGAAGTTTTATAAGCTAATACTCCATTTACTTTAGACAGTTCATTGTTTACATGCTCCTCACATGCCTCGCAAGTCATGCCTTGTATGGTGAACTTTGCCTGTTGTTCGTTCTCAACCACTGCAAGTGCTGCCTGCACTTTTGGTTTTGGATAAAACACTTTTGCATACAATGGAAAAGTCATCATCAATATAGCAAAGACAGTTACTATTGCTAAAAATGTTTTGGACTGAAGGAATGAAGTCTTTTTAGTTGTTTCGCAATCACAATCCATATCGTTTGCTTTAGCTGGTTTTAGTTTAAGATACCATGCAAAGACTAATACGGCAACTGATAATCCAATCAAATAAGGTCTTGCTGGCTCTATCCATGAAAAGTTAGCGGCAATGCTGCTGCTACCGGCAAGCAATGCAATAACAGGTGCGATACAACAGAGCGAAGCTGCAATAGCAGTAAGAACACCTGCACCTGTAAATGTGCCTGATGATTTTATACTTATCATACTGTTTCCATTTTTTGAGTTTGTACATTAATATGTTTGAAGAAAGGCTTTAAAATCTTTAGATTTTCCTGTGTAAGTGAGTAATAAATTGTTTGTCTTTCTTTCCGGGTTTCAACAATGTTTCCATCCTTCAACTTTCGGAGGTGTTGTGATACTGCTGGAATACTCATGCCCAAAATATCAGAAAGGTCGCAGGGGCATAATTCTTTTTCTTCTTCCAATAAATAGATAATCTTCAGCCTTACTTCATTGCCTGCTAAAGCCAATATGTTAGACAGGCTTGCAAAAGATTTTTGTGCAGTCTTCAACTTGCTTTTACAATTCTTTATTTGCTCCTGGTTTGCAAACAACCTGATACAAGTATTGTTTTCCATGAGGCAAAGATAGGGGAAATACTTATTTAAGCAAATGCTTAAATAAGTAAAATTTGTCCGTGAGCAAAAAATTAGGATTGTTGAAAAAAGTTCGAGGTTTTCAGTATTTATCTAATACAATGAAATTATCCAGTACACTTCAGTAGGAAGCTCCAGGCTTGGCCCAGTTAAATTTTAATACTAATAGTAACATAAACATTTCTACCATCACTTGGCCATATACCAGGTCCCGGATAGAAAGTTGGCCTTTTTGTAAAATATTGTTTGTCGAAAATATTGTTCACGCCAGCCCTTATGCTAAGGAAATAGTTTGTACGAAGCGAAGCATTAAAATCCCATATTGAATAAGCAGGTGTAAAACCCTTTGCACCACTGGAAGGTGGAGTTATGGTATTTAAAGCGTCAGAAAATGTAGAGGAGGTGTAATTATAAAGAATTGTACAGCTAAATCCTTTGTACAAAATATCCAACCCGTTTCTGCTTATCCATTCGGGAACTGCTTCTACATTATTTCCCTCTATTGATTTATTGACCGTACCTGTTGATACTTGCCCTTTCGTGTATTTTGCATCCATGTAGGCGGTGGATGTAAACAACCCCGCAAATAATTGGTTGGTGATGGGAAATTTATACTGTACGAATAATTCAATACCATTGGTGCGGCTATTGCCGATATTTGTTTTATATGTGTATGGCTGCCCTGTATTATCCTGCAATACCAAAGTGCCAAGCCGGTTTTTATAATCAATCCTGAATAAACTCACATCGTATTGCAGATGATTTAATATATTACCTCTGATACCCAATTCTGCATTATACCCAAAGGCGTCTTCCAGATTTTTATCTATTTGCTCGTAAGTAGATGCCGGAACAATATCTTTGAATATAACAGGACGGTAAGCCTGTGAAATACCACCATATAAAGTATTTTCTTTGTCGAGCAGATATTGAGAGCTTATCCCTAATAATATAAAATTGTGGTTAATAGTCGTCGGCAACGGGTTTACGGTATAATATTTTATGATGCCGCTCATATTAGAATTACCGTTTTCAAATCGTACACCGGTAGAGATTGTCCAACGATGATTAATCTGGAAAACATTTTCATCAAACCAAGAAATATTATTTGTTTTGAAATGTAGATCCCTTCCAAACCCGGGCTCAACCAATGATAAATCATAATCT
>CAYMQQ010000158.1:0-3352 GCA_964392685.1 uncultured Sediminibacterium sp. | reverse complement strand
ACACACTAAAGAAAGAAAATTCCTTAGTTTGCTGGCAATTTTTGCACTCTTTCATCTGTTTCTTCCAAAAGCCAAAAGTAATTACACCCTTCTACTTCACGAGGTGATGTCATGAAGTAACTTTGTCTCATGCTTGGTTTAGCCTGTGCTCGGTAGCACTGATCAAACTGAGGACAAGAATAGTCATTACACATACTTATGTCCGCCATAATCTTTCTCCTCATTTAAGATTTAACCATAGTCCAACCTGTGCAAAGGCATAGCCCGTCCAGATCATCCCGTTACTCATCTCACCCTTCGTCCATTGTAGCACACCCACGATCAGGTATCCTACTCCGGTGGCTCCTACGATCAAATGTTCCAGTGTCATTGTGTACCTTTCAACGTATCTTTATCAGCTCCTGAAAGCTCACGCATAGTCTCAAGAAGCTTTCCGAGAGGCTCTATCATCAGCACACGACAGCAGCTCACACTGATAGGATGGAACAGATAGCCGCTATCACTTTCCTCTACACGATTTAGATACCTATTAAAGAACTCTTTAACAGCTTTTTTAAGTTTTTCATCGTCAGTCATGATCTTCATCCTTCAACGGTTCATCTTTCAAAGGCTTACCCATAGGTTCTTCCTTCACCTTTTTACCAAAGATCAAGTCCCAGTTATCTCGAATCTTCTCAGCGTCTTCGTTTCGCCTAGATGATCCTTTTCCGCCATGCCATTGACTCATAGCACTTCCTCCTCAACTTCAATCATACGTCCAGTATACCCATTATACTGCAACTTGCAAGCAGGGCCAGTCTCACCGTTGTAACGATTCTTAGCCACTGCAATCTTGGTCAGGTGACGTTCATCCTCGTTCTCAGCCATACTGTTCCTCTCCAACGTGATCACTGCATCGCTCAGTTGTGCAATGGCTCCAGAGCCTCGCAACTGTGACAATGACACACTACCTCCATCCTCGTGTCCTTGGTTGCCCTGAGGACGTTTAAGGTGGCTCACACAGATCAGAGTAATGTTCAACTCTTGCACCAGTGTGCGTAGCTTGGTCATCATGTTGTCAATAGCTTTACGCTCATCGCCTAAGTCCTGACCTGAGACAACAATGCTAATGTGATCGAGAAAGATAACACGACAATCACAAGCCTTCGCCATATAGCGAATTCGGTTTGAGATGTTATCGACATCAGAACTACCGAAGTGGTCAAACAAATAAATGCGATTAGAGCCAAGAGTTGCATCGAAAGCCTCCTTCAATTCCTGTTTAGTGGTCGGTGTATCAGGCAAGTGTAACAGCTTATTAGCGTGGAGACTCATAATGCTCCGTGCTGTCTTACGTGTTGACTCTTCCAAGAACAACCCACCAATGTTCCACTTTGTTGTCTTCAACAGGAAGTATAAGATCTCCCTGAGAAACTGACTCTTACCCAATCCACTACCTGCCGTGACCGTAATCAAAGTAGCAGGAAACAAACCGCATAAGAGCTTATTCAAACCCTTCCAAGGGTAACGTGCTTCAGGCATTGGCTCAGGCTGTGATACCTCATCCCAGAGATCAGCAGCGTTAACGATACCGTCCGGCACATAAGGTGCAGCCCTCCACCAAGCATTAACGAACTCCTTGGTAGCTCCTGATTGCAAGTATTCACAAGCATCCTTGTAGCCATCCTTGTACTGCATGATCTTGGCTTTGTTACCGAACAACTCAGCAACTTCCTTAGCAGCCTTCTTACCCGGCTCATCGGCATCAAAGCAGATCACCACTGAGTCGAAGCTGTTGAGCCACTCATAGTTAGCTTTACAGTCCTTCAAAGCAGCCTGAGCACCGTTACGGATGCTTACTGTAGGGTAGAGAGACCCTTGCATCTGGAAAGCTGCGAGAGCGTCAAGTTCTCCTTCTGTGATGGTGATAGCCTTTCCTCCAGCGTGAAAGAGAGACTGACCGAATAGTGTAGCTCCATTGAAGTCTCCTGAGATGGAGAATTTCTTTGTAGAAACAGTGCGTTGTTTAACAGCCGTTCTAACTCCGTCTCCGTCAGTGTAAGGATAATACTGTTTGTCACCATCGGTAGTTACTCCAAACTTCTCACAGGTTGCCTGACTGATACCTCGATCAGGGATTGATTTAAATGTACCTTGGATTTCCATTGTAGTCACGATCTTTCGTGCCATGTTGTGTCTAATAACGTGTCGCTCTTCAGCCTCATGCTCGTGCTCTGTTGTACCGCACTGAAAGCAGTGGGTATGTCCATCGTCATAGAGACTGTTCGCGTCAGAGCTGCCACAGTGCTCACAGGCGATATGACGCAAGAATTTGCTAGTCACTGTTCTTCTCCTTGAGTTTGGCTTCTACTGAATCCATCACAGCTTGCACTTGTTTTGTATATGCCCAATGTTTTCCGTACCATTTAAGAAAGATGTTTTTCTTTTCATCATCCGTCAGCCCAACCCAAGGGCGCTGTGCTGGCTGCTCTACCAGTGCTTCAGCACGATGCGCTCTGCCTTGCCAATAATGCACATCACACAGACCGCCTTGGTCAATACCTTCTTTGTAAAGATTGAATGCATAACTTCCGCATTTAATACATTTGCTCATGTGTTTTTCTCCTTTAATTTGGCTTCGATGGCCCAGTCCGGAACGGACGTAAGTGCTTTCACAAGCCTGCGAATCATGTGCTCGGCATCGAGCGTCCATTCGGGCAGGTGGCCCACTTCAACGGGCCGGTCATCAGCAAGCAGTTTGGCTTCATCGAGCAGGCGGTCTACTGAATTTTGCTTAGGCACACACCCATTCTTCATGCAGTGCGCGACTGTTTCGCATTCGTCACAGATCATGTGTTCTCCTTGCGTGGGTTGCATACGGCCCAACCTTTGCCGATCTGCGGAAGTATGCTTTCCCTTGCGCGATAACAAGCATCCTGAGAAGGGTAAGTGAACTCCCGATATTGGTTGCACAACCCAAATGTCATGCCAAAACAGGCAGCAAGAATCCAAGTCATGTGTTGCTCCTTATCGAGGCTCCATCGCTTCGCTGGCCTCTGGCTCGGATGGCTTTGGCGTAGATGTCCGAATAGTACATATCAACGTTTTCATCGTAGTCGTCAATGTTTTCACACACCTTTGCACACGCCTCACGCTCGGCCAGAATCTCTTGCTTGTGCTGTGCTGTCACAGCGTCAAACCACTTCTGACCCTGCTCACGCTCATCAGCACGGGTAAGCTCGGCAAAGCGTTCAAGTTCTTGATGGCCTCCATACACGTTGCCTCGGTTTTCTGCAAACCCTGCCTGTTTCGCCATCTCAATAACATCAATGTTAGTCATTCCATTCACTCCTTATTTGATCCTCAATCAAGT
>CAYMQQ010000157.1:0-3428 GCA_964392685.1 uncultured Sediminibacterium sp. | reverse complement strand
AAATTACTGTGTAACTCTGTGCCTCACTCTACGTACGCTGTGGTTAACCACTGAGTTACACAGAGTGAGGTACAGAGTTACGCGGAGGTTATTTTTTGGATTTTGCGTAATCAAATACTAACTGACAAAAAGCTTTCACACCCAAATCAAATCCACTTTCATCAATATAAAAATCAGCGGTATGATGTTGTGGCGCTTTGTTTGGATCCTGATCTTTCGGCATACCCCCTAGATAGAAAAAGAATGAAGGCGCTTTTTCCCCATAAAATGAAAAATCTTCTGCACCGGTATCCCAATCACGTGTCACTACTTTTCCTTTACCTGCTGCTTTTTCCAAAAATGGCAATGTCAGTTTTACCAACTCCGGATCATTGTAAGTAACCAATGTTTTGGTATCAATCGTAACCTCTGCTTCCGTGCCATTACTGGCTGCAATGTGTTTAACTGTATTGCGTATTCTTTCATGTACTTCTTTTTGCATCTTACTATCCAATGTCCGAATGGTACCCAACATTTCACAGGTTTCAGGAATGATATTATTGCGTACGCCTGATTGAATAGCGCCAACAGTAATAACAACAGGTGCTTTGGTCAATTCCATTTGTCTGCTTACAATGTGTTGTAGTCCTTCAATAATTTGTGATGCAGAAGCAATGGGGTCAATCGCTTTCCAAGGTTTGGAGCCATGTCCGCCTTGCCCTTTTACCACAATTTTAAACCAATCTGATGATGCCATAAACGCACCGGTTTTATATTGGATTTCTCCAACAGGAATGGTTGAATTGATATGCAAACCAAATACAGCTTCTACTTTCGGATTGTCTAATGCCCCTTCCTTGATCATAAGTGATGCACCACCTTCTTCGTCATTAGGCGCACCTTCTTCAGCAGGCTGAAATAAAAATACAATCGTGCCCGGTACATCTGCTTGCATTTTCTTCAATATAGTAGCGGTACCCATTAGGATAGAAGTGTGTGAATCATGTCCACATGCATGCATCACACCAACAGTTTGTCCATTGAATTCAGTAGTTACTTTGGATGCAAAAGGAATATTAACACGTTCAGTAACAGGCAAAGCATCAATATCAGCCCTTAAAGCTACTACAGGTCCTGGTTTACCACCCTTCAAGATGGCAACAACACCATTTTTAGCAACATTGGCTTTCACTTCCAAACCAATAGAACGTAAATAATTGGCTATGTATATACCTGTTTTTACCTCACGGTTAGACAATTCAGGATTCTGATGAAAATGACGACGCCATTCCACCAGCTTTGGTGTGATATCTTTTACCAGTTGCGGGTAAGAACTAGGCAATTCCTGTGCCTGTATGAATAAGCTGCTACCTAAAGCAAGTACCAAAAAAGAAAATCTCATGTAAATTAATTTTGATCAGTGAAAGTTACTGTTTTCTAAAGGTATATGGATCATATTCCAGAAAATCATTAACCGGAATATCAATGCTTTCTACTTTTTGTTGCTGTGTTATAAACTTCACCATAAAAATTCCGAATGCAGCATTACTGTATGAAAGTCTCCATTCATCATTGTCCATATACTGTAATCTTGCACTGAGTTGCCGATGTCCCTCAAATTGAATCATCAGATCACGATTATCTTTTGTGATAGTGATATTTCCATACAGTGGATGTATGTATTTACCAAGATAAGCAGTCAATGGGAGCGGAGGGGTATTCATTTGTTGCACTCGGTTCTCAAGGGCATTGATACGACTAAGTTTAGCATTTTCGGTATCTCGGAAATGCTTGTAAGCAGAAAGATGTTTATCTACAAATGGTGCACCCAGATAAGCATCGAGTATTTGATAACGGAGTATTTCAAAAAAGGATTGGTTATCATTATTGGTTAGAATAACGATGCCTAATTTTTCCTCAGGTACGAAACAAGTATTGCTCACAAATCCGAATGCCCCACCGGTATGCCAAAAAACCTGTTTACCCAAATAGTCTGTCATGAATAAACCAAGTCCATACCCGGTAAAATGAGAGGAGGAGTTTGCATTTTTTCGACTCGATAGTGCAATATTGATATCCCTTGTTTTTTGTATCACATTCCATGGCAACATTCTTTTACCCTCATAATGTCCACTGTCCAGTTGCATGATGAGCCATTTGGATAGATCATGTACACTACTCACCATACTACCTGCCGGCCCCAGGTTATCTACTTGATCATATGGCAATTCGGTTATTTTACCTGTGAATGCAGTGGTATAAGGCTTTGCAACATTGGGACGCTGGTTCATTCCCGTCACCAATGTATGCGTGTTTTTCATACCCAATGGCATCAATAAACTATCATATACATATACTTCCCAAGGTTTTCCGGTTACGACCGGGATGATTTCTCCGGCAGTAAGATAGCAACTGTTACAATATCCAAAATCCTGACGAAAAACTCCTGTGGGCTGAAGCAACCGCATTTTCTGCATGATTTCTCTTCGACCAATTTTTCCATTCCAAAAAGTAAAATCGCCTTGAAAAGTTTTGGTTCCTACGCGATGAGAAAGCATATCCCTGATGGTAACTTGTTTTGTAGTGAGGGAATCATACATTTTAAAATCCGGGAAATAGCGGGTAATCTTATCATTGAGTGAAAGTAGCTTGTTATACTCCAGTTGGGCAATGGCAGTTCCTGTAAATAGTTTACTATTACTTGCAATCATGAACAAGGTATGCTCCGTAACGGGAGCATGTGTTGTTATATTTCTTTCGCCGAATCCCTTGCTGTATATGACTTTTCCATCTTTAACGATGGAAATAGCCAATCCGGGTATTTGCCAGTCAGTCATCCCTTTTTGAATATATTGATCAAGACTATCGCCAATAAAAGAGGGCTGCTGCGCTATCGCTATTTTAAAAAAGTTCAAGAAAAGCAGTGTAAAAAGTAACGACTTCATAACCTTATTTCATGGTAAAATAGGTAATAAATACTTGATGCATTAAAATTATAAGGAATGCTTTTTTTGTGTAATTTCAAATTCTAAAATTCTACATATGAGAAAGATTATCCTATGTTCACTTGCGGCAGTGATCAGCTTCACCGCAAAGAGTAGTGTTATTGATGTGACAAATGGAACATCGAAGACAAAAGAAACAACTACAGTACAGACACCGGTGATGAACGATGTAATTGTAGAAGATGCTATCCGTGAATTCAAAAGCCTGAGTAGAACCGAGCGTAAAGCCAGGATCAAAGAGGTGAAAAAAATTGCCAGAGAATATAAAGCTGCAAAAAAAGCAGGTAGTGACGTACAAACCAATACCGTATTATTGGCTATCCTATGTGTTATCTTACCGCCACTCGCAGTCGGACTTCATCAGGGGGAACTCAATGGTAAGTTTTGGTTAAGCGTATTGCTTACTTTACTATTCTGGCTGCCTGGTGTTATTTATGCTTTGAT
>CAYMQQ010000156.1:0-3430 GCA_964392685.1 uncultured Sediminibacterium sp. | reverse complement strand
ATCTGCCGGGAATTGACCAGTAAAGAAATTGCGGAGCGATTAGAAATAGGCAAAAGAACGATTGAAAGCTACCGGATGCGAATCATGGATAAACTGGGAGCCAAAAGTGTGGCATCTGTTATTACCTATGCGCTAAAAGCCGGTTTGATACAAAGAACAGCTTGATTCTATGCGTTTATTGCCATAATCGGCATAGAAAATGAGACAAAAGCGGGATTTGACTAATTTTTAACCACTTCTGTGCAGCCATTTCTGTTATTTTTGCGCCCTATTGCCATATATTGGCGCAACGAAACGAGACAATGAAAAAATTAGTAGTACTCTTATTGGCTATTTCAGGAACCCTGCTGGCCAACGCTCAGAAGAAAACAACCAAGACCAAAACAGATTGGAGTAAAATAGACCTTAGTGGCCGCCCTGCCGATCATTTCATGATTCAGTATGGAGGTGATTCATGGACAAACCGTCCGGATAGTGTTCGTACCGGAAATGGTTTTAGCCGACATTTCAATATCTATTTTATGATCGATAAACCCTTCAAGACCAACAAGAAAATGAGTCTGGGTTTAGGTGCGGGTTTGGGAACCAGTAATATCTTTTTCAATAACACACGTGTAGATATTAAATCTCCTGCAGCAAGACTACCATTTACCAATGTTGATAGTGCAGATCATTTTAGTAAAAGTAAATTGACCACCATCTATTTTGAAATTCCTTTGGAACTGCGTTACTATTCCAATCCGGAAAATCCGGGTAAATCATGGAAAGCGGCTGTGGGATTAAAGCTAGGTACCTTATTGAAGTCTTACACAAAAGGTAAGAACTATGTAAACAAAAACGGACAAAGCATTTATGGTACTTCTTATGTTGAAAAACAAAGCAGTAAGCGTTTCATCAATGGAACCATGCTGGCCGCCACAGCAAGAGTTGGATATGGTAGTTTGTCGTTGGATGCAGGTTATCAGTTGAATAGCGTATTGAAAGATGGAACCGGTCCATCCATGAGAAAATTCTCTATTGGTATTACCATTAGCGGATTATAATCAGAAACATATATTATTCCAACCCCGCTGAAACCTAGGTCTAAGCGGGGTTTTTATTTTTATAGGATAAGGAAGAATAAATACACGAACACTTAATACTATTGCTTTAAGTTTTGGCCTTAGAAAAAAAGCCCCTTCGTCGCAATTCTCGATCTGCGATCGGGATGCTCCTCAGGGTGACGGGTAAGAGGGGGCATAAGGGTTGATGAGATTGGCGAAGCCAATCTCATCAACTTTTTTACTCATAGTGTTTTGTCACCCTGAGGAGCATCCCGACTTACAGTCGGGAATTGCGACGAAGGGTTGTTTTATGGCTGCAAGCAAAATGTATAGTAGAAGCAACTCCAAACCATATACGGTAACGAATTTTGAAGTTTTGTCACTTATGAGACAAAAAAGTAAATAGAGGGAAAGCCTTTTGTGACGATGTTTTGAAGTTAAAACACCTAATCATATATTTTTAAGCAAAAAGCAAAGGTTACCTTTGCAAAAAGAGGAAAAGACTTTGATTGAGAAGCAACATAAAATTAAGGGAGAAGAAACTGCGGTTTTAGTAGGATTGATTCAGAAAGAGCAAACCCAGGAGCAGGTATATGAATACCTTGATGAGTTGGCATTTTTGGCAGAAACAGCCGGCGCACAAACCGTTCGCAAATTCACACAGAAATTGCCACATCCTGATAGCAGAACTTTTGTAGGGAAAGGGAAATTGGAAGAGATCAAAACTTATGTAAGCGGAAAGAAAATTGATCTGGTCATTTTTGATGATGAATTAACAGGCTCACAAATTACCAATATTGAAAAAGAATTGGGTGTAAAAACCATTGATCGAAGTGACTTGATCCTCGACATTTTTGCGCGCAGGGCGAGAACGGCTCAAGCTAAGGTGCAGGTAGAGTTGGCACAATATCAATACTTGCTACCAAGATTGAAAGGGATGTGGAAACACTTGGAACGTCAGGGTGGTGGTATTGGTACCAGAGGCCCGGGTGAAACGGAAATTGAAACAGACAGACGTATTGTAAAAGATAAGATTTCTTTGTTGAGAAAAAGGTTAGCAGAGATCGACAAACAATCATTCACACAACGCAAAGAGAGAGGGGAGCTGATTCGTGTATCATTAGTAGGATATACGAATGTGGGGAAGAGTACCTTGATGAATCTGTTGAGTAAGAGTGATGTGTTTGCAGAAAATAAATTATTCGCCACACTCGATACCACCACACGTAAGATCGTTTTTGAAAACACGCCTTTTTTATTGAGTGATACCGTAGGGTTTATTCGTAAACTACCACACCATTTGGTGGAGAGTTTTAAAAGCACGTTGGATGAAGTAAGGGAAGCAGATATTTTATTGCATGTAGTAGATGCATCGCATCCGCAATATGAAGATCAGATTGGTGTGGTGAATAAAACTTTACAGGAACTGAAAGCTTTTGATAAACCCATACTCACCATCTTCAATAAAATGGATCTCTATGAAGAGAAGAATTTCGATGAGTGGCTGGAAGATGAAGTAAAGCAGGAGATATTATTGGAGTTGCGTGAAAAATGGGAACGTGCAACAGATCATAATTGTGTATTCATCTCCGCTTTGGAAAGAAAAAATATTGATGCTTTACGTGAGTTGATTTTGAGCAGGGTTCGGGATATGTACCAGATTCGTTATCCGTATAAAACTGTACACTTCTAAATGTCTTTTTTTAGCTCCACACCGCAATGGCATTTAGTAAGTGCTGCACCTGAATCGCTCGAGTGGCAGTTGAACCATATGTGTTTACTGGAAGTAGCCGGTAAAAAAATAACCCTCGCCCGTTTTGAAGATCAATATTTTGCTTTTGCGCATAAATGTCCGCATGCCAGTGGGGTGATGGCGGATGGGTTTATTGATGCTACAGGGCAGGTGGTTTGTCCGCTCCATCGTTACCGGTTCAACATCAAAAATGGCAGAAATACCAGCGGAGAGGGCTATTACCTCAAAACCTACCCTTTGGAACAGCGCGAAGACGGTTTATATGTAGCTTTTTGACCAAATTTTTGGATATAGATTTTGCCAGATTGCATTTTTCCCTATTTTTGCCACCCCGAAAGGGAAACGGTATATTAAAGCCAAGCTTTAAGAACACCACTAGACTCCCAAATAGCTTCCGCCTCAGGCGGAGTTAGAGCATTCCGCCTAAGGCGGATTAATCAACGGGGTCTAATAAAGGAGAAACATAAAATTCCCAAATAGCTCAGTTGGTTAGAGCATCTGACTGTTAATCAGAGGGTCGCTGGTTCAAGTCCAGCTTTGGGAGCGAAAAGCCTCACAGGAATGTGAGGTTTTTTCTTTTTTATACTTCCCAAATAGCTCCCGCCTATGGAGGGGTTAGAGCATTCCGCCTGAG
>CAYMQQ010000155.1:0-3447 GCA_964392685.1 uncultured Sediminibacterium sp. | reverse complement strand
AGATTATTGGGATTTTGTTGTTTGGCTTTTTCAATCAATGATTCACCCTTCACCAATTTCAATTTGGTAATTTCCTGATAAGCTTGTTGACAAGTAGCATTGAAGTCGTAAACTTTCTGTGCATGTACAGAAGTCAGGAAGAAAAAAGAGACGATAAAAATGAGCCTGTTTTTCATGCAGCCCGAAAATAAGAAAGGACAGCCAAATAGCTGTCCTTTCCAAGTATTTAAAGTGATCTTACTTTACTTCTACGCTGTCGTTCAAATCAGCATCTACCAGAATACGACCACAGTTTTCACAAACGATGATCTTCTTGTGTAAACGAATCTCACTCTGGCGCTGAGGAGGAATAGAGTTAAAGCAACCACCACAAGCATCACGCTCTACCGGCACAACAGACAAACCATTGCGGTAGCTTTTACGGATACGGTCGTAGCTGTACAATAAACGCTCGTCGATATGACTGCGTGCTTCAGCACTTTGCTTATTGAAATGGGTTTCTTCTTTCTCAGTATCAGCGATGATCTTTTCCAGTTCACCTTTCTTATGGTTCAATACACCATCTTTCACAGCGATCTGCTTTTTAGCCGCTTCCAAAGCTTTTACTTTATCAGCCAACTCTTCATTCGCATCACGGATATGCTTTTCACACAATTTGATCTCCAGCTGTTGCATTTCGATCTCTTTGTTGATGGCTTCGAATTCGCGGTTGTTCTTTACATTCTCGCTCTGCTTCTCATATTTAGCGATCAAAGCCTCACTTTCTTTCATCGCAGCTTTCTTGCTTTCAATGAATTCAGTGATACCATTCAGTTCTTCTTCAATACGAGTTTGACGGCTTTGTAAACCCTGGATCTCATCTTCGAGGTCACTCACTTCCATGGGAAGTTCACCCTTCAGGATCTGGATCTCATCCAGTTTGCTATCGATCTTCTGCAATTTCAGCAGATTCACCAGTTTTTCTTCAACCGAAAAGTCTTTAACGGAAGCCATATTGTATGTGTGATTTATTGTTGATTGTTATTCCCCCGTGAAGTAGTTCACCGGATTGGTTTTCACTTCAGATTTGAGGACGGCAAAGGTAGGGAATTTAGCCTGTAAAACATCAATCAGGAGGTTGGTAGTGAACTGCTCGCTTTCCCAATGACCGATATCGGCGATCACCATACGATCATTGGCATCAAAGAACTCATGGTACTTGAAATCAGCCGAAACATAGATATCGGCTCCTTTGGACAGTGCTTTCCCCGTTAAAAAGCTCCCGGAACCGCCACAAATCGCCACTTTTTGGATGTTTTTGCCCAAAAATGGGGTGTGTTTGACCACCGAAAGACCAAAACTGGTCATCAACATCCGTAAAAACTGGGTTTCTTCCATGGGTTCGGGTAATGTTCCGATCAAACCACTTCCAATATCCTGATAATCATTGCCTAAGCTCACCAGGTCATAAGCTACTTCCTCATAGGGGTGGGCTTGGAACAAGGCAGATAGGATTTCTTGCTGTTTCCAAACCGGGAAAACAACTTCTACCCGAGTTTCTTTCTCGAAATGGGTTTTGCCCATCTCTCCAACAAAGGGATCGGTCCCCTCACCGGCCTGAAAAGTTCCGGTACCCTCTACATTAAAACTACAATGGCTGTATTTGCCAATCTCTCCGGCTCCGGCGGAAAAAAGAGCGGTTCTTAAGGCTTCAGCATGCTCCACCGGTACAAATGTGTGCAGCTTCATCAATTGTCCGGGCTTGGGTGATAATATCTTTCGGTTGATCAATCCCAGTTTATCGGCGATTTTATTGTTGACACCCCAGGAGACATTATCAAGATTGGTATGAATGGCATAAATGGCGATATCATTTTTGATAGCGGCGATCACTGCTTTCTCCACGTAATTTTTGCCGTTCAATTTTTTCAATCCACTGAAAACGATCGGGTGATGTGCTACCACCAGATTGCAGCCTTTTTGTTTCGCTTCCAGAATCACTGCTTCCGTCGCATCTAAAGTGCAGAGTACTCCGGTACATTCCCAAGAGGCAGATCCGGTGATCAGACCGGCATTATCATAACTCTCTTGTAGTGATGGTGGGGCCAATTGCTCCAGCACCTGTATCATGGCATTGATCTTCATATTTGTTGATTCGAATCAGCAAGTTACCTTCATTCTATAATTGATGGTATGCGTGAAGGCGATTTTCTTTTTTATGACGGACAAATACTCCGTTCAGACAAACTGCTGATCTCTCCCAATAACCGGTCTTATCGTTATGGTGATGGTTGTTTTGAGACCATCAAAGTATTGAATGGAAAGATCATGTTGGCAGACTACCATTTTGAACGATTGTTCAGCTCTTTAGAAACACTGCGCTTTAAAAAGCCGGGTTATCAAAGTGCCGGTTGGTTAGAAAAACAGATCCTATCCATTATAGAAAAAAACGGACATACCAAAAGAGCACGTGTAAGGGTGACAGTGACCAGAGGTGATGGTGGTATTTATGACGAACAAAATCATTACCCGTTTTTTTTGATCCAAAGCTGGCCTTTACAACCAGCCACACAGGAACTGAATGAAAATGGATTGGTGATTGATATCTATAAAGACGCCAGAAAAACCGCCGATCTTTTTTCATCCATCAAAAGCAATAATTATCTACCTTATTTGATGGGTGCACTCTGGGCAAAAGAGCATCACCTCAATGATGCGATACTGCTGAATCCGGATAATCGAGTAGCAGATGCCACCATCGCCAATGTATTCATCGTGAAAGATGGAAGTATCAAAACTCCTGCATTATCAGAAGGCCCCGTAAACGGTGTGATGCGCAGACATCTATTACACTTACTTCGAAAAGAAAATATACCGGTAGAAGAAGGCGCAATCACCGTAGATGAATTACTCGAAGCCTCCGAACTATTCCTCACCAACGCTATCCACGGCATCAAATGGGTGAAGCAGTTAGGCGATAGTCATTACACCAACGCAACATCAATTCGTCTATATAAAATGTTGAAATCAGATTTGAAATCAAATAATGAATTTTAGGGTGTAGCACAAATGAGGGTATAGTGTATTTCAACCCTAACAAGTCCCTGTGGACGGGCCTCATTGGGTTCGGTGTAAGAGAAAAGACAATTTTCAAAAGGATAGTAAGGCAAGGTAGGATTAAAGTAAAAGCTAATTTGTATTCAATGGCAAATCCGGCCTCAGAAAAAAAGCGTTAAGAAATTCATGGAATGGAGCGTTAAGCAATGGATGTGCTAGGTTATATTCCAAAGCTGAGATAAAGTTTAGCTAAATTCATCAGTAACAGCTTGGCTTTAGACTTCATCCATTGTAGCGTAATGCAATGAATTTTAGCTTTTTTTCTGAAGCCTTGATTTTTTTTGTTACTTTTTTTCATCAAGTGATTAGCAGTAGGAACTCCAAACCTGATAAAGTAACTTGTAAAAGCAG
>CAYMQQ010000154.1:0-3489 GCA_964392685.1 uncultured Sediminibacterium sp. | reverse complement strand
AAAAAAAGCCCCGGCTTTTCCGGAGCTTTTGCATTTTAAAAGTTTTAATTAAGCAACTGCTTTCTTCACCAGATCAGCAGCTTCGCTGAGTTCGATCGCAGATTGTACTTTTAATCCACTCTCATCGATCAGTTTCTTTGCTTCAACGGCATTGGTACCTTGTAATCTTACGATAATAGGTATTTCAATATTGCCCAATTTGTTATAGGCTTCAATCACCCCGGCAGCAACACGATCACAACGAACGATACCACCAAAGATGTTGATCAGAATAGCTTTTACATTCGGATCTTTCATGATGATACGGAATCCGGCTTCTACTGTTTGAGCGTTTGCAGTACCGCCAACGTCCAGGAAGTTGGCCGGCTCACCACCACTCAACTTGATCATGTCCATGGTAGCCATCGCCAAACCGGCACCGTTTACCATACATCCTACGTTACCATCCAATTTTACAAAGTTCAGGTTGTATTGTCCGGCTTCCACTTCGGTAGGATCTTCTTCTGATACATCACGTAAAGCAGCAGTATCTGCATGGCGCATCAAAGCGTTGTCGTCAATATTCATTTTACAGTCTACCGCGATGATCTTTTCATCACTAGTCTTGAACAATGGATTGATCTCTAACATGCCGCAATCCAATCCAACATAGGCATTGTACAGGTTGGTGACAAATTTCACGCAGTTTTTGAAAGCTTCCCCGCTCAGACCCAGGTTGAAAGCGATCTTACGAGCCTGGAAACCTTGCAAACCACCACCCGGGTGAACCCACTCTTTAAAGATTTTATCCGGGGTGTTATGCGCTACTTCTTCAATATCCATACCGCCCTCAGTGCTATACATGATCACGTTCATACCCTTGGCACGATCAAGCAGGATCGACAGGTAGAATTCTTTTACCGGATTAGGACCTGGATAATATACATCCTGAGCAATCAGTATCTTATTAACTTTTTTACCAGTTGGACCGGTTTGGATGGTCACCAGGGTGCCACCCAGAATATTTTTAGCGATGGTAGCAACATCTTCAACACTCTTAGCCACGGCTACACCACGCTGTTCTGTACCCTCAATTTTACCCTTACCACGGCCACCGGCATGGATTTGAGCCTTTATAACAGCAAAATTATTACCGGTTTGGGTTTTAATCTGGCGATACGCCTCTTCGGCTGCCATTACTGTGTCTACCGCAATGCCTTCCTGCACCGGTACATTGTATTTTTTCAGCAATTCCTTGGCTTGATATTCGTGAAGATTCATACGGGAAAAATTTTTGCGAAGATAAGAGAAACAGGGATTCAGATTTAAGCCGAAATTTTATTGTTGTAACATTAATTCCCCTAATTTTACGATGCTTACAAAAAACTGTAAAAACAAAAAACATTATGAAAAAAGCATTTTTGACCTTGATGAGTGCCGTATTATTGATCGGTCTTTCTTCTTTTACGGGTGAAAACAAAAAAGCACCTATCACACTGAATGTCGTTGCTGATAAGAGCCGTGTTGACTGGATCGGTTCTAAAGCTGGTGACTATCATACCGGTTCTTTTACTGTGAAAAGTGGACAAGTACAGGTAGAGAATGGTAAATTGACAGGGGGTAGTTTCGTAATTGATCTGGCAAACCTGAAAGTAACAGATGGAGCCGGAGACAGATTAGCCGGTCACTTGAAGTCTGCAGACTTTTTTGATGTAGCTAAATTTAGTGAAGCTACTTACACGATTACAAGTGTAAACTATAGCGGAGAAGGTACATGTGAAATCAACGGTAACCTGAATATTAAAGGCGCTACTGTTGCAGTGAAATTCAATGCAAATATCCGCAGTGCAAGTGAAAAAGGTCTGTTTGGTCAGGCTTATTTCAGTGTAGACAGAACTGCGTTAGGTATTTTGTATAATGGTCCTGCTAAAGATGTACAACTAGCGATTCATTTGTTTGCTAAATAATGATCACAGATATTAATTAAAAGAGGCTGTATCAGATTTTTGATACAGCCTCTTCTTATTTTAAAGTGTGTCTTTCTTCTACTATGGACTATGAACCATAAGCCATAGGCTACCTACAAATACCTCTCCTCAATCACAGCCTTATGATGCAACAAGTGTCCAAATAGTATAAAAGCGATTGCATTGGCTGAAGTTTCGGTACCGCTTACAATACCTCTATGATTTAATTGTGCTTCTGTAAGTGATTCAATCAGCAGGTTGCTGGATCTTCTTACTGCTAAAAATTCTTGTTTGATGGCATCAAAACTTCTTTTGTTGGCATCCGCATTCACTACATAATCATTTTCTTCAAAAGGAGGGAGTGGAGTAGCATCATTTCTGGCAATTCTTAATAAACGATAACTAAAGATTCTCTCCGCATCTGTCACATGTTGTAATACTTCCTTCAAAGTCCATTTACCCGGTGCATAAGCATAGTCTGCTTTTGATTCAGGTAAACCCGTATAAAAATTTTCAAGTACTGCCGTTAACTCTTCCAGTAATGCATGTGCATTTTGTGCTTTGGTTTGGTTGATGTATCGCTCAAAAAATGAGTTGTACTCACCGGCTTGTGGTCTACTCATAAATAATTAGTGTGACTTATTCTTCTTAACATTGGTGATCTTGGTTTCTGTAGTCGGCTTATTCGCTTGCTGGATCCATTGTTCCGCAGTCACCATAGCATTGTAAGCATTTACAATACCTCCGGTTCTTGATAATTCAGTGAAAGGTACAATGGTGGCTTTCTCACCCGGACGGAAACAATAAGCAGATGATTCAGGAATTAGTACTGATTTTTCGATAATCTGTTTTACTTGAGCAGCAGTTAACTGCGGATAGTAAGACCGTATCATAGCTGCTATACCGCTAACAATCGGAGTGGCCATACTGGTTCCCTGCTGATTACCGTATTTGTTGCCTCCCGGCATCGTAGAATAAATTTTGACACCAGGTGCAAACAAATCCACTTTCTGTTTACCATAATTACTAAACTCGGCACTGATACTGCCGCTAATTTTTGGATCGCTACTCGCACCTACTGTAATATAATTGCCGGCCAGTGTATTCCACTGTTGTAACCATGGATTTGGGAACACATCTTTTTCATCAATATTATCACCATCATTACCGGATGAATGTAATACCAGTACATCTTTCTGCTCTGCATAATGAATGGCACTGTCAACCCAGTTCTTTTCCGGGGAGAATGATTTGCCAAAACTCATATTGATGACTTTGGCACCATGATCAACTGCATAACGTATGGCTAGTGCCACATCTTTATCGTATTCATCTCCATCCGGTACCACACGTAACATCATGATACGAACATTGTCTGCCACACCATCAATACCGATACCGTTGTTTCGCTGAGCGGCGATCAATCCACTTACATGCGTACCATGATCAGGGTTGGGACCCATCACATCGCCATTCCCATAAAAGCGTTCATTAAAATTGTAATAATTATCCCAAATGATTTCTGCACGATAATCACGAGGTG
>CAYMQQ010000153.1:0-3610 GCA_964392685.1 uncultured Sediminibacterium sp. | reverse complement strand
AACAGCATGAAATAGAAGTGGTTTCTTCTCTTCCTTATTATACACAGGACAGAACAGACAGGCAAAGAGGCAATGGTGTTTTTGAAGATTCGATCAAGGCATTACAAATGTTGAATGCAGTTGGGTATGGCATGGAAGGAACAGGATTATTGTTGAATCTTGTATACAACCCTGCAGGTGCATTTCTTCCTCCTTCACAAATAGCATTAGAGAAAGAATATAAAGACGCTTTACTGGAGCGATACAACATCCAATTCAATCAACTGTATGTGATCACCAATATGCCCATCAGTCGTTATCTCGATTATCTACTGGTGAGTGGTAATTATAGCAGCTATATGGAAAAACTCATTCAGGCTTTTAATCCGGTAGCTGCTGCCAATGTGATGTGTAGAAATACCATTTCTGTGGGATGGGATGGCTATTTGTATGATTGCGATTTTAATCAAATGTTGGATTTGAAAATTGGATGTTCCGGTTCTGATCATTTATCGAATTATTCATCATCTGCTATCAGTGAACGCGAAATCATTCTCAATCAACATTGTTATGGTTGCACTGCCGGATCAGGATCTAGTTGTGGTGGGGCTGTTGCATAAATTATACACCCTTGAAACAAGCATTGATCATTTTTGCTAGGAATCCGGTGCGTGGAAAGGTTAAGACCCGTTTGGCTGCTACAATGGGTGATGACAAAGCTTTATCCATTTATCAATCATTATTGCAACATACTGTTCAGATCACCCAACAACTTGCTTGTGATCTTTATGTTTTTTATGCAGATGGTATTTTATTCAATGATATTTGGTCGGATGAGGTATATCTGAAAAAGAATCAAGTAGGCAATGATCTTGGTCAACGCATGCATCATGCTTTCGATTTCCTCTTTGAAAAAGGGTATCAAAAAATCATCATCATTGGAACAGATTGTTTTGAACTTTCTTCATCCATCTTACTGGATGCATTCACTGTATTAAATACAAATGAAGTAGTGATCGGTCCTTCGGAAGATGGCGGATACTATTTATTGGGTATGCGTCAATTTTTCCCTTTTCTCTTTGAGGAAAAAGCATGGAGTACCGATACAGTCTACAACAGTACGATTCAGCAATTAAAAATGCATAAGATCAGTTATGGTATTTTGCCTATACTCAATGATATTGATACCGAAGACGACTGGAATCAGCATTTCGCTAAAAGTCAACGATAATTGAGGAGTTGTTTGTATTTATTTACCATCTCTTCCTGCGAAGCCCCTTTTTTATACATGCGAATAATAGTATAATTGGCTGTTTGTACCCTTAGCCAACTATTGGTCTCATATTTTCTGGCAGATATCAGTGCAGCTGATGAAAATATTTTATAACGTGCATCGGTAGATTTTGCTCTAGTTACAATATCATAGTCTTCCATGATACGCATCGACCCATTAAAACCTCCGATCTGTTGAAATAGTTCATGATTCATGAAAAGCGTTTGATCACCACCATAACAAATGAATAGATCAAATCGCGTAAACCAGGCATTAAACAGTAGAATTTTACGATTAGAATCAAATTTGGTTCTGTAGCGACCAAATGAATACCCGGCATTGATGGCTGTAACAATATCGGATGCATAAGAAACCGGAGGAAATGTATCTGCATGTACAAAATAAAAAATAGTGCCGGTTGCCAAACTTGCGCCATGGTTCATTTGTGCTGCCCTGCTTTTATGAGGAGATAAAGTCGTGAATGCTCCGGCTGCACCAGCAATAGACATGGTATCATCAGTACTACCACCATCAGATACAATAATTTCTTTTACATAATTGCCTCCGTAGTCTTGTAAGTACTGAATTAATTTACCAATACCATCGGCTTCGTTATAAGTAGGTATAATGATACTGATAGACTGCATAATCATTGTTGAGCAAGCTCAATATAAATCATAATTCAGTTGTAGTGTAAGTAACATAAAAAATAATGGCTCCTTTTCAGAAGCCACTATCCATTTACTGCTTGCAACAATAAATGCTGCTATAGGTTTGCTGAGTATAGCCTATTTGTTTTTGCGGATAAATAAATCGCCACTCCAAGATTTTACCATTAGTTCCGCACCTCCGCCATTGATCTTTCCAGTTACCCATGCATCTTTACTGATCTTGTAGGTACCTCCTGAATTCGTTTTCACCGGAGCTGCGGAAGATTTATCGATCGCCACTTCAAAATCGCTGAATATTTCACCTTGATCGGTTTTCATTTTCAGGTTTGCCTTGGTAGTTGCCGGAAAATTGAGATTGACATCACCATTGAATGTGGAGAATGCCATCGGCTTTCCTTCAGTTACGGAAGAGAATGCCACTGAAATATCTCCATTCACTGTATTGGCTACTGCAGTACCTGAAAAACCGGAAACTTTAATATCTCCATTTACGTTGTTCAATTCCAACTCACCTTTGATATTGCTGACTACAATATCACCCTCATTCAGTGTATTTAAAACGAGTGTACCATTCAACGGAACCTTAATATCCAGATCAATTTTACGCATCATACTATGGTTGTTGATCGTTACTTCATTATTCTTTTCAACTGCATCAATCTCATAGCCTGAAGAAGCTCCAATACGTTTCAAACCGGATACTTTCGGATCACTCTTTTTAGATTTTCGATCTTCCTCAACTTCTACATTAATGATCAGATTGTCTGCTGAATGCCCTGTTACACGGATAGAACCGCTTAACAAACCCACTACTAACTTGTAGGGTTTACCGGGATTACTTAGTGCTACTGTGAGCTGTTCCTTCTCAACACCCTGCCCCAACAATACCATTGAACAGAGCAAGCTGATGAGTGTGAGTGTATACTTGATTGTTTTCATATTTCTGTTTTTATGATTTTCTGATATAAACATTCCCATTTAGTGTTTCAAAATTAAATTGCTTACCGCCACTACCAATTCGAACTGCATTCCCTTTACTGATCTTGTACACTGTACTATTGGATTTGTTTTCGGTATTCTTCTCCAGAGTATTACTAATGGGTTCTACATTATCAAAGTCGGTATAATATTTCCCATTCATACTCTTGAAATACAGATCTGCATTTAATCCGTTTTGATACTTCACCGTGATATCACCATTGATGGTATGATAAACAGATGCAGCCGGTGGATTCACCAAATAACTTACATTGACTGCTCCATTCACTGTTGTAGCTTTTGTTGTACCCTTTGCATTCTCTACATCTACTGCTCCGTTTACATTCGAAACCCATAATGTACCATACACATCTTTCACTTTCACATTTCCGTTATTGATTGTTGATACACGTAAACGCATTTGATGCGGGACTTTTACCACAAAATCAAGTTGGTATTTATAGCGAATATTTTTGCGTTCGTCATTTCGATCCCAATTCCTGTTAGGTCTTGAATCATAGGGGGCAGCTATGTATACAATGATGCTATCGCCCTGTTGTTCCATTTCAAAACGAAATTCTTCTCTTCCTTTGGCTACTTCATCCTGGTATTTATAACTGATACTTTTGTCGATCTCTAATAATACCTTATCGCCGTCATACCCTTCAACTTTAATAGAACCAAAAACATTGTAGATAGCTAATACAGA
>CAYMQQ010000152.1:0-3615 GCA_964392685.1 uncultured Sediminibacterium sp. | reverse complement strand
AGTTTGATCACTGGAAATCGTATTATTGGATAATGCAGGCGTAACAACAACGGCAACACTTGACGAAACAACATTACAAACACCACTTGTTACCCGTCTTCTGAAATAGGTAGTTGAACTAATTGCTGTTGGTTGATAATCTTGTAGTGTTGCGCCAGAAATTATAGACCAAGTGCTATTATTGGTTGAACTTTCCCATTGATAGCTATATGAGCCATTACCACCTGTTGGTAATTGGCCTGTTAATAAGGCTACTGGACTTCCTTGGCAAATTGTTTGCGGACTTCCTATGCCGGTATTCGCTAAAGAGGGTACTACCGTAATAGTAATAGAATTAGAGGTTGAATTACAGGCGCCACTAGAAACTTGTCGTCTATAAGTAGTGGTAGTACTGATTAGCCCAGGGTTATAAGACAAGGATGAACCTCCGCTAGGCACATTGGACCAAGATGCACCGCCGTTTGTAGAAAACTCCCATTGGTAAATAAATGAACCCGTACCACCCGTTGGCGTCCCGGTAAGACTCGAAGGGTTTGTTCCGGCACAAATAGTTTGGTCTGCTGTAATAGTATTATTGGAGATTGCATTGGTAACATTTACAGTAATTGCAGAAGAGTTACTTCTACATGTAAATGCATTTGTTTGCGTAACATAATAAGTAGTAGTACCTGCAACAGCGGTACTTGGTGTAGGAGCGGTAGTAGAGCCTCCAGTTAATCCGATATTATTATACCATAAAACAGTATTTCCGGGAACTGTAGATGCAGTGAGCGTAGATGATGTTGCATTTAAGCAATATGCAACAGGACTTGTAACACCCGGTGCTGGAGGTCTTGGATTTACTGTTATTGTAAACGAATTGGGAGGACCGGCACAGCCCCCGGCAGAAGGAGTAACTGAAATAGTGGAAACCACCGGTGAACTTGTATTATTTACTGTAGTAAATGCATTAATAGTAGCTGTATTTCCGGAGCTGGCTAACCCGATAGATGTGAGGTTGTTTGTCCATGCAAAACTTGTTCCTATAACATTGCCGGTAAATGTGAATGATCCAATTGATGTACCGGTACATATTTCCTGATTAGCAGGTACAGTAGCATTAGGTATTGGTCTAATTTCAATAGAGCGTGTTACCGTTGTTGTACCACATTCATTTGTAACATCTAACTGTATCGTATAGGTTCCCGGTGTAGCATAACTAATACTACCCGGTGAGGCACTTGTTGAGGTAGTCGGACTACCTCCTGTAAAAGTCCAACTATATGTGGGGGTAGTGGTAGCATTACAATTAGCAACCGTGGCAGAAGGTGAAATAGAACCTAGGCAAATGGATGTGGGAATACTATTTAATGTTACAGTAGGTTTTGATTTTACGGTAATAGTTCTTGTTGCAGCTGTTGAGACACACCCCCCCGGACTTGTTACAACCAAATTGATAATATAGGTTCCAGGATTAACAAAGGAGAATTCCGGATTTTCAGAGGTGCTATTACCTGTTACATAATTGACTAAAGAAATAGAAGGAGAACATCCGGAAGCTGCTGAATAGGAAACACTCCAATTATATGTATTAACTCCACAAGATGGAGCAGGACTTGTATTTGTAGTTTTTACTAAAAGATTGTTACAGCCTATGGTTTGATCAACTGTGAATGATGCGGTAGGAATTGCATTTACACAAACAGTTTTAGTTACTTCAGATACACCACAATTGTCATTTCCAGTCCTAAGTCTAATACTGTATGTTCCAGCTACCGTGAAATTTAATCTTAGTTCTGAAGTTCCAGCTGTCCATAAGTTTGGGTCATTAACACCTGCATCACTTCCCCGAGAACCACTTATGACAGAAAAACCTGTTGAGGGCGAAATTATCCAAACTGACTTTCCAGGCAAACACTGTCCGCTAGTATTTACTTGTCTTGTAACAGACGAACTACTATTCATAGTTACAGTAGTATTTGTGCAAACCGTATTGCTTGAAAGCGTAAAATCAGCTGTTGGTTTTTCTGAAACATAGATAGGAACTATTCTTGCAGAGGAAGTTAGGCAAGGATTGGTTGCAATAATTCTTGCAAAAAACGAATTAGTGTATTCGTCTACAGGAGGAGCATTACATGATGAAGTTGCAAAAGTATGTGTAAATGATGCAGGGGGAGGATGGTTGAAGGTAACATCTGGTGAACCATCATTTACACTAACACGATAAATAGTACCGGGAGGATTAGAAGCAGTTCCTGATATCGGAAAAGTAAGTACATCACCTGTACAAATTGAGGTGTTTCCAGGATTATTTAATCCTACAGCCGGGTTAGTACCTACAAAAACATAATTTGTAGCTATAGCCTCACAGCCATTCTGCCCGGTTACACTGTAAGTAAGTGTATACGTTCCAGTAGAATAGACCTGTCCAGATGTGGCTGTAGAAAATGTTAAACTTGTAAAATCAGGATTACCATTACCCCAAACAATTTTATAATTCGTATTAGTTTCTGTAGTCGTTGAACCATTGGAAAAAGAAAAAGTAGCACTAGTAGCAGCATTACAATTCGTGAAATAAGTCGAATTCTCATATACTTTACTACCAGGACCATTTAGTATTGTTGAAGGTAACTGTTTCTTAACCACGTTACTTGTAAAAGAGTTAGTACAACCATTCACATCTGTTACAGTTAGAGAAACAGAAAATGTTTGCGTACTATTACCTGGTGTTCCTACAAATACTTTTACGGGATTTTGGAGAGTTGACGTATTGGCTGTTCCAGAGTTGGGGTCACCAAAATTCCAAGCATACGTTAATGTATTACCAGTTGAGGTATTAGTAAATGTGGTATTTACATTCGCACAATCATTTTGTGAAGAAACTGTAAAACCAGCAGTCGGATTAGCATTTACAACTAAAACAATTGCTGGAGTAGTTATTAAGTTATTAATTATCACAGTATAACTACCAGATGAGGTTGCAATTAACGAACTGCCTGTCTGGGCTGGAGTAATTTCAATATTATCTTTGAGCCATTTATAAGTGTTTGTCCCAGATGGTGCATCTTTAATGGTAAATGTTTTCGTTTGTCCAGAACAAATATTTAATGAACCTGTGTAGTCTATTGTTTGTGAATATAAAATAGCAGGACTAAACGTGAAGACCAGAATAATGAAAAGGATACCCCGCATTCGAGAAAAATTAATTAAGTGTATAAAAAATCGTTAGTCGAAGGGGGTCGATCTAATTATGATAACTGCAATAAAAATAATCATTCCTTCTTTGATTTAGATTAATTATTTACTTGTCTTTTTTACTAGTTAATGAATACAAATAAGTAAAGAGTAAACTACATTATAATCAAAGCCCTTATGAAAAGGGCCATAATATCTATTTCTACTATGCCGTTTTCATTATAGACATCAATATTTTTAATTTCAAGCCTCTCGATATTGTCTAGTTATTATTTGCGATTCAATCTTTTGATGACTTATTGTGCTGAGATAATAGATGTTTCTATCTGTTTATTTTCTACGATATTCTTCTCCTTCTTCACCCTCACCTTCGTAGTTTTAAAGGCCTTTATCAACCCCACATCCATTTTATCAGCAATAATCTTATGCACCGCAGCCAGT
>CAYMQQ010000151.1:0-3642 GCA_964392685.1 uncultured Sediminibacterium sp. | reverse complement strand
ATGGTGAATGATTAATTTTGTATGATTTACTCAATTGACAATTGACAATTCACAATTGACAATTGACAATTGACAATTGACAATTCACAACTCACAACTCACAACCCATACGTCAACCCTACACTCACAATATTCTGCTGATCAAATCTGCGTACTTGCATATTGAGGTTTAGACGGTAGATGTATTCATAGGATGCATTGAACAAAAATTCATCAGAGCGTTGTTGAAAATCGAAGAGAAAAGGAGGCTGTGGTTCTTGAAGATACTGCTGATCCAGCGTACCGGCACCTCCTTTGCGTAAATGCATGTAGCGGGCATACAGTTTCAAGCGAGGCAATGGGGTATGACGTGCATACACAATAACCCTGTCTGCATTGCTGCCGATCCAATCACCCATCAGATAGCCTTGATGAATATAATCTTGCGCAGATAAAATATTGCGATACACAAATGGACGCACACGGGTATATTCAGCACCCAGACTTAAATAGGGAATACCTGCCACATCGGTGATCGATCCTCCAACAGTATATCCTAATTGATTTCTTTGTTTTATTCGATTGAATATTCCGGTTAAACGTATCTCATCAATGAAAAGGGTACTATAGAGATGGGTATTTTTAATTTGGTTACGGGAACTCAACTGAAAAAAGAACTGACCATTCGATCCTCGCTCCAGAAATGTTGAATTAGAATTGTTATCAATCGCTTTAAAGAACATGATAGGAATCAAATAACCAATATTCAAACGATCATTATAAATGATAGATTCTCCTAAAGACAATACCAATTTCTTTGTTAGATTGATATCAACACTGTGTGATGCCATATACTTGGCAATTTCAACAGTTCGATATCCGTTACCCGTAGGTATGGGATAGGACCTCGAAGAATCAACCATATTCGAACGCAACCAGGCATGTGTATAATTGAATTTCAACCAGGGTAATGGTTGATAATCGAGCCTGATATAAGGATATACAGGTGCTTTATCAGATAGTACCAGTCTACCTCCTTCCCCATATCCCCAAAGCAAATAATCTTGCCCGATACTCACTGCTCCCTTTTTAAACTCATAGCGTAGATTGGCTCTCAATTCTGTAAAGCTAGCTGCATTGGTCGCAAAGGGTCTTTGATTGACGATTCCTGTGGTACCTCCTGCAAACAATGATTTTTTGGAAGTGTCCAGACCCTTCCCTTTTTCATTGATATCATGAAAAGAGAATTGATAACCCAAACTTTTTCCAATCCGGCCCCAAAAATTAATACCCATACTGCTTGACTTTACATCCATGCCTTTCCCACCGGTATAGGAGGAAGTAATGATAGGGTCTGCATAGAGAGTAAATCCGTCCCCGCGAGCGGTCATGATTCTTTTTCTTTCACCTTCTTTGAATTCACGCAAATAAAAACTCAACTCTTTCTTCTCCACCTCACTCAACATACCCTCTTTTGCAGCAACAGAATCCAAAACGGCGTGGATATATGACTTACTCAAAGGCCTCACATTATCATTGAATGTGACAATCCCTTTTTGAGCAAGACGATACAGGTAATTATACACTTCATGGGTATGACGCTCATAGGCAGGTTGTGCAAAGAGCATCTGCTGCGTAATGACCAATAAAATAACCGTAATAAACAACCTTTTCATGATAACCATCGGATTAGAGATAAATGACATGTAAAGATACAGGAGAAAGGAGGAATGGAAATAATGAATAATGAATGTTGAATGATGAATGTGGGGCTGAGCCATGAGCTGCGAGTTCCGAGCTATGATTGATGGTTATTTAGACCATCTGCTGTAAATGGAATATATGGAGGGGCTTGCGAATTAGTTTTTTGGGAAATCCTTGTATAAAAGAAGGATTGGATCATTGCAAAAATGCTATTTGAAGCCTCAAATTCAAGATCAAAAGACTGATAGCTGATATTACCGGACAGCAATCTTGAGAAATGATAATATCACTTAGCGAATCACAGAAGAAGCCAATTCCGGCAGTTCCTGCATGCAATAAAAACTGCTGACAGCTAGTATTTCTTCATCTTTAAAAACCTAGTCTCGAAAAACCTGAAAGAACCCCATGCAAGCAAATAAGTACAGAGTATACCCAGCAAATTCAACCACAATATGATGAAGGGTCCGCGAAAGGGAAGTTGCTGAAAAACAAAAACGAGTCCGGTGATAATGATCATATGGTACATATAAATACCGTATGATATTTTACCCCCAAGAATCAGCCATTGTATTTTGCAGGACTTTGAAACGGTGGCTAAAGCCAATATCATCATAGAAGCCGCAGCACCATTGACCAATCTCCACAGCAACAAGTGATCAGTTATCAATAACCAATCTGTGAAAAACAACAAAACAAACAAAAGTAGTGCAAGGAGCAGTAAACCATTTTTATAACGCTCTCTCCACTTTACTACTACATGAAATAATTCAGCAGCGATCATCCCGATCAGAAATAGCTCAATGTATAATCCTAATTCCTGAGCCACAAAAGCAATAGAGGGGAAAAAACAATATAAACATCCTATGATCAATAATAACAACAGCATCACAACCCTTTTTAACCATACAATAGCATAGACCCCATACACCAACCAAGGAAAGAATACATAAAACTGTTCTTCTACACTAACAGACCAGGTGATGGTGAGAATACCTCCCGGATCATACCAGGCATGTAGCAGGTTCGATAAAAAAAATAACTGAAGTAAGATGGCTGTTCCAAGATCAGCATGGTTCTCAAAAGGAATAGATAACTGTGGTAAAAGAAAATAATAAAAGATGAGACCAAATAAAGACACTAAAAAATACAAAGGCCATATTCGCAATACCCTCCGCATAAAAAAACGAAGAATATGAAACCTGCCGCCTGCCACTTCTTTACTGGCTAACAATGAAAGCAAAAAACCACTCAAAACAAAAAACCAGTACACCGCTTCCGCACCCCGATGAAAAACAGGAAGGTCACGATAAAACGGCAACCCTGCATTTTTGGAAATCTCGGGTACATGAAACAACACTACAAAAAAGGCGAGAAAAAATCGAAGAACATCAAGATTGGGAAAATATCTGATAGCTGACGGTTTTAATGACATGCCATGGTAATGATTAAAAACTTTGCAACAGCAAAGACATCAAATAATAAGCCGATAGACACATAAAGATGGCTAAATGCTTATCCAACCACAGCTGCCTCTTTCTTGTGCGGTATTGGCTCTCCCACCTGTTCAGCAATCCACTGATAGGTTTTGACCATCCCCTCTTCCAAAGTTTTGGAAGGACTCCATTTCAGCTTTTCCGCAATCAATTTATTATCAGAATTACGCCCCCTAACACCCGTATGAGGCACAGGAATATTGTTGATGCCAACATTTTTCCCTGAAATACCAATCACCATTTCAGCCAATTGGTTCAATGTCACCATTTCTTCAGAACCAATATTGAACGGACCGGTCAAATCGGAAGCCATGAGTCTTGACACACCTTCCAAACATTCATCGATGTATAAAAAAGAGCGGGTCTGTTTGCCATCTCCCCACACTTCAATCGAACCACCATCAGGAGCTTCGGCTACTTTTCTGCAAATGGCTGCCGGTGCTTTTTCTTTTCCACCCGTCCAAGT
>CAYMQQ010000150.1:0-3677 GCA_964392685.1 uncultured Sediminibacterium sp. | reverse complement strand
GTTGTTATCAAAGATCGTTGTTCCTGAAATTGAAAGCAAATCACAACAGCGACACATGAAATTCCACAGAACTGTTGGTTGTTATCAAAGATCGTTGTTCCTGAAATTGAAAGCAAATCACAACGGAGAGGCTCACGCAACTGAACGAGGGTACGTTGTTATCAAAGATCGTTGTTCCTGAAATTGAAAGCAAATCACAACTCGACCTGTCAGGCATGGCAGCAACAGAGGGTTGTTATCAAAGATCGTTGTTCCTGAAATTGAAAGCAAATCACAACTTTCCTTATACATGGTGCAACCCCTCCGGGGTTGATGATATTTTACTAACATTAATGCTACCTTCTGTTACCCCTCCGGGGTATTGCTTATAAAGGGGACAGAATATTGTAAGAATAAAAAATACTTGAAAATAAATGTTGCCCCATAAGAAAGTTGAAAATTGTACAAACTAATAAATCATTCATGATTATTGGTGCCGCACAAGTTTTGGAAAGTTTCGGAACTTTCCAAAACTTGATTCCCAATAAAATATCCATTATTATGATAAGCAGGCAGCAACTTTTATAAACCAACAAATGATTCAAGATTTTTGACGGCTCCCGGATTTTTCCATAGGGTGTGGTTCCACAAACAATTGAAAATGGTCATTCATAACAACAATGTCCTTTCAACACTCATCATAATAATCATATCCAAAGGATCCAATGGAAAAATCTGCGGCCCATAAAAGCCTATTGTAATAATTAACGACCCTAAAATTTTGGAGAGATTTCAAAACTTTCCAAAAGTTTATACTCATAAATACTTCATAGCTGCTTCGTATTAGTAATGATCTTGTATCATGTACAAAACCACTATAAGCCGTATATAAGCCCTATATAACCCCATTATAAGCCCATACTTTAAGGTTGGACTTATATACATATTAAATTAGTATTTTATTAATTAAATTTATATATTGTATACATATTTGATATGAATAAGCCTCCTACATGCTAAGATGGGGGGTATTGATAACCACTTTACAACCAAACTATGGCCATCCTTAAAAACCTCACCGAATTCACTGGCAGCTTGGGTAATATCAGTGCCTATCGTCGTAAAGACAGCGACAAGGTAATTCTGCGGATGAAAGGCGGTGCTACCAAGAAAAAAATTAAAACAGCAAAATCTTTTGAGCGCACAAGGGAACTTAATGCTGAATGGGCCGGTTGCGCTAAAGCTTCCGGTAACTTGCGCGATTTTTTAGTGCATATTGCCCCTGTGGCCGATTATAACTTATCAGGCGCCTTAACAGCAATAGCCAAAAATATTCAAACACGTGATCTTACTCACCCCAAAGGAGAACGCGCTATCCTGTTCAGCAAATTTGGTACGCTACTGGAAGGATTTCAATTGAACAAGAAAAATAGTTTGGAATCTGTATTACGTGGCTCTATCAATGTTCAGTTTCATGCTGAACGCAGAAGTGTAGACATTCAATTACCCGAGATCATTCATGGTATTAATTTTCTTCCGGTTGGTAACTATGCTGCTTGGAGAATAGTGATCAGTTTTGGCTCGCTTCCTGATCTATTCTTTTTCGACAAAAAATATGGTTCCTCGCTTGATGGTTCATACAGGCAAGTAGGAAAAACATGGTATAGTGATTGGCAATTTGGAACAAAAAATATCGAGGCCCAACACTGCAGCATTGAACTACCCGACATAACAGATACATTTAGCGATCATGAGAAGAAAAAAATTACGAACAATCTAACACCTAGCACTGATATGTTTGCCCTGGCTGTAGGCATCAGTTTTGGCACTCCTATTACCAATGAACTGATTCAAACCAATAAACATGTGGGAGCAGGGAAAATATTGAGAGTGTATTTGCCTTCCTGATCTTATATGAAATACCGAAGCTCGATGTTAACTTTTGGAAAATTTTGGAACTTTTCAAAAGTTAATTCACTTAAAATTTCAATGCCGATGAGGATACATACTTTTATCCTAACTGAATAGAAAAAAAATAAAATGGTTGCATTTTATCTTTTTCTAAAAAAGTACTTAATTTTGTACTTAAATAAAGTATCATGAAAGTCGTGAATTATTCTGATTTCAGACAAAATCTTGCTGAAAATTTAAATATGGTTAATAATGACCGTGAAATTGTAGTTGTATCTCGTACAAAGGGGAAAACAGTGGTAGTGATGGATTTAGATGATTATAATTCTCAGCAAGAAACATTACATCTGATGAGTACTAAGGCCAATAGAACGAGATTGGAGGAAGCATTGGCCGAAATGAAAAAAGGTGGAGGTAAGACAAAGAAATTGATTGACCCTTAATACTTCAGCATGGAGATCGTATTTCAAACGCAAGCATGGGAAGATTATCAATATTGGCTGGAGACAGATAGTAAAATCCTACAAAGAATCAATGAACTTATTAGAGATACTAAACGCTCCCCCTTTAAAGGAATTGGCAAACCCGAACCACTAAAAGGCGATTTGTCTGGTTGTTGGAGTCGACGTATTACTGACGAGCACAGGTTAGTATATGCCATAAAAGAGAAGAGGTTACACATACTCCAGTGCCGATTTCATTATAGATAAATCTTACAAATCAGCAGACAATATACCTACCGAAATAAACTGAATTATTCAGTTAAATTAAATTTTCAATCGACTCAGTTCACCACCTTATCCGCACAGCAACTACTTGCGAAAGCTTCCGGTTTGGCTTTGAATGCAAATCCCATACCTAGGATATAACCCATGGCCTCGCGTAAAGCATCGTTGCTTTTGAATTGCGGATTGGTATTGATGTCGGCATGCACTTCCATTTCTACCTGATGCTCAATAAAGAGATCACAGAGTTCATAAGCGATCTCAATACTTTTGGCTACTTCAACCAGCATTCTTTCTTTGATATGGTATTTCTGCTTGGTCTTCTCATTGTGAATGTACATGAACCCACCATTGTGTTCGCGCAGAAAAACGATGACCGTTGCAAATTCGGTATCATCGCCTTTAACCTGGCTGTCGGTTCCGATACATACTTTGAGCTTAGTGCCATTCGCAGACTCTCTTTTAATAGCGTCTGCTACTGCTTCTTTGATGGGAAGGTGAATAGGTTCACCATTGAATTTTCTCCAACGCATAAGTGGAAGGTTTTTGTAAGTTACCAATTAATCTGCTTTCCTTGAGCGAGTTAAGAATTTCTTATTATTCACAAGTGTGGATTAGTCCATAGCTGTTAGTCCATAGCTTATAGTCCATAGCAAGAACAATTCTTTTGGTTTATTCCTCCTACTATGGACTATCGACCATGGACCATGGACCATGGACTATGGCCCTCGCCCCGCAACTTTGTCACATTTTCAATATTTGTACGGAAATTGAAGGTTAATTGCACTCAAATCTTATACATGAAAATTCTCCTGCATTATCTCAAACCCTATAAATGGCTCGTGGCACTGGCTTTGGTGCTGGCCGGGATCAATCAAACCTTCTCACTTTTCGATCCCATGATCTTTGGTAAACTCATCGATCAGTTCGCCAATAGCCCTAAAATAAACCCGGATGGCAGTTTTCGTACAGAAAGTCAGTTCATCAATGGCATTATGTTCATGTTGCTGCTGTTAGTAGGAACTGCCATGGTGAGCCGAATCGCCAAAGCTTTTCAGGATT
>CAYMQQ010000149.1:0-3721 GCA_964392685.1 uncultured Sediminibacterium sp. | reverse complement strand
TAATAGTTTAGTGCATTCTCTGTAATCATCAGTACCACATGCTGTAGCGGCGGCCGAACCAGAAAAGATTATATCCCTACCACACTGAATTCTAACTGGACTTATGAATATCTTCCTAAATTGGGAACACTAGATACGTTCAGGGTTGTAGCAACAAATCAAACCATTTTTGCTGATAATAAAGTATTCAGACAATACAGCACCGATCCTTTAGGGGAAGCTTATTATTTCAGTAAAGACAATGCCGGTAATTATTATGCTTACAGCACTGTAGACTTTGATTACCTCTTTATTTTTGATTCTATTCCTTCCACATTCATCTCCTATCCATTCTTGAAGGATAATGTGGCACAGGGAACTTCTTGGGAAAGTCCGGAATATGGTAAAGTAAAAATTGGTAATGATATCGGTATCAGTAAAGCGGTCTTTACCATCGTTGGTAAAGGCATTACCTATGCAATATTCGGAACTACGTATAATGATGTCATCAATGTGAAAAGGAGTATTCAATTTAAAAAAGATGGCACCAATACTTTCACTACCGTAATTGAAGGCAATACTTATTATGCAAAAGGTGTTGGTATGATCGATCAGGTGATTCCTACATCTTCTTCTACCAGTCAAGCAGTTAGTTTAAAAAGGAAACAAATATTCTAATACTTACTATAAATAAGAATGCCGCTGAAAACAGCGGCATTCTTATTTATAGCTATGACTATGTTGTAATCAAAATATCTGTGTCTTATCATTCACTACAGAATCTGTTTCTACGGTGGCATGTTTCTCTTCTTCCACTGTTTTAAAGAATTTCTTTTGAAAAATCAAGATCGCAATCACACCTGAAGAAATGGCTGCATCAGCAAGGTTGAATACGGGTCTGAAGAATTCAAAATCATCTCCTCCTACAAAAGGTATCCATGCCGGGTACTTTGCATTGGTAATGATGGGAAAGTAAAACATATCTACCACCTTACCATAAAATAAACCTGCATAACCACCTCCATCCGGAAATAGGGTTGCTACATTTTGTGTAAAGGGGTTGCTTTGTTCAAAAATCAATCCATAAAATAAACTATCGATCAAATTCCCCAATGCTCCGGCGTAAATCAATCCCGCGCAGATCATAAATCCGCGATGATATTTTTTCTTCAGAAAATCACGTAGTAAAAAAGTACCCCAAATCACCGCTACCAAACGAAACAAGGTAAGCGCTATTTTCCCGATACCCCCTCCAAATTTCCAGCCCCAAGCCATGCCTTCATTCTCTACAAAATGCAGGCGGAACCAGTTCCCTATCATATTGTGTTCTTCACCGGCATAATAAGTCAGTTTGATATAGAACTTCAGTGCCTGATCGGCAACGATAATGGCGAGTATCAAAAAAATCAAGTGCTTCGCTTTCACTGCTAGTAGTTTTAATCTGGCAACAAAGATAGGGCTTGGGTTATTCCAAAAAGGTTAAAGACTTATTCTTCTACATAAACCCTTTTCACCCGTTGACTTACAGAAGTCATAATCTCATAGGGTATCGTTCCTGCTGCTTTTGCCAGTTCCTGAATGGGTATTTGCCTTCCAAATATTTCTACCTCATCTCCTTCTATAACACCGGGAATGTTGGTTACATCAATCATCGTCATATCCATGCAAACATTCCCAATAACAGGTGCTTTTTGACCATGAACCCATACTTGTCCTATTCCATTTCCAAAACGACGGCTGTATCCATCGGCATAACCTATACGAATAGTGGCTATCCGGCTTTCATGCTCAACGATTCCATTTCTGTTATATCCTACTGTTTCACCCGCAGGAACAGTACGAATCTGAGCAATCGTGGATTTTAAAGTAGCCACCGGTTGCAAAGCGAGTTGATGGGTATCTGCACTATCTACTCCATATAAACCTATACCCAAACGAACCATGTCGAACTGATAAGCAGGATGACGAAATATACCTGCTGAATTGGCGATATGACGAATAAAAGAATAATTCAAATGACTACTTAACGTTTGACAAGCTTCGATAAATCCATGCACCTGTTGTTCGGTAAAAGCATCCAATGAGGGGTTTTCACTGCCGGCCAGATGACTCAATACCGACTTAACCACCATGGTTCCTTTTTCCTTCAACGCTATGGCTAAATCATGTGCTTCTTTGATTTCAAAACCCAATCGGTTCATTCCTGTATTGAATTTGACATGTACAGGATAATGTTGAATTCCTTGATTTTGTAAAAACGTATGAAAAGACCGATAGATATTGAAGGAATAAATCTCAGGCTCCAAATCATATTGAACCATCGCATCAAATCCTGCCTCGTCTACATTCATCACCATGATGGGTAAACTGATACCCGCTTTTCGTAACTCTACACCCTCGTCAGCATAGGCCACTGCGAGATAATCGATCTTATGAAATTGTAATACCCGCGCTACCTCTGCAGAACCGCTTCCATAACTAAATGCTTTCACCATCGCCATGAGTTTGGTACTGGGTTGCAAAAAATGCTGATATGCTTTCAGGTTATGGATCATGGCAGTAAGATTCACTTCCATAACCGTTTGATGCACTTTCTGTTCTAACCACAGACTGATCCGTTCAAAAGAAAAGATACGTGCTCCTTTTAAGAGAATGTATTCATCCTTGAACTGATTCAAATTTGCCTGTTCTAAAAAATCAGCTGTTGAAGGGTAACAAATAATGGTGGGAATACTATCTGACGTTGTATGAACAGACTGTGGCAAAGCATGTACATATCTTGCTATCACCGGACCAATACCTACAAATTTTTGAACGCCTCTTCTACTCAGCTTTTCCAATACAATCTGATACAGGCGATCATCAGGAATACCACTTTGCAAAATATCGGAAAGTATAACGGTTGTTTTATTGTTGCCGGCTTGTTGCACTAAAAAATCAAGCGCCAGCTCTAATGAAGCGATATCATTACTGTAACTATCATTCAGTAAATAACAATTATTCACAGCTTTGATCAACTGCATACGCATGTCCACGGGCTGTAATAACAACATCCTCTCTTGAATCATTTCGAATGCATAGCCCTGTGCTAACATGGTTGCCCAGCAGGTAATGGCATTATCAATAGATATACGGTCTGTGAATGGTATCGTAATGTTGATGGTATCCTGTTGATACAAAGCCACGATCATTGTTGTATGATCTGTGCGTTCTTCACTAATAACTTTTAAATCGGCAGCTTCATTCCTACTCCATGAGAAAAAGCGAATCCCATCTTTAAAAAGTGCTTTATCATGTGTATCCGGATAACAATGAGGAGCAATTCCATCGCGATAAAAAACCAACAGATCTGCTTCTTTGAATAGTTTCGCTTTCTCCAATGCTTTTTCTCTTTCACCGGGGAATCCTTCATTATGTGCTGTCCCTAAATTGGTCCAAATCCCAATAGTGGGCTGAATGATTTGCTGAAGCGTATCCATTTCGCCCGGTTCAGAAATACCAGCTTCAAAAATGGCAAGTGTGTGCATGGATTGTAATTGCCAAACACTTAAGGGAACTCCAATTTGTGAGTTATAACTACGCGGACTTCTTACAATCTGCAGATCTGCATTCAGTAATTGATAGAGCCATTCTTTAACAATGGTTTTACCATTGATACCGGAAATACCTATAAAAGGTACATGAAATTGACTACGATTAAAAGCAGATAATTGTTGTAATGCTTTTAGTAAATCTTTAAAGA
>CAYMQQ010000148.1:0-3784 GCA_964392685.1 uncultured Sediminibacterium sp. | reverse complement strand
CTTTTAGTCAAAAGCAACATTCATCAACTCGTATTTTAAGACAGTATCTCAACTGTCTGAGTAAATAGTAACTTCTATACTACACCTGATCAGCGCTCTTATTCTCTTTCTCTCCGGACTAAAGTCCGGCGCTATGTAAACTTGTACCCTGTTTACTTGAAACTTTCTTGTTTCCTGTTTCTTTATTCAATATTCTACATTCATCATTCTTCTTACTCCTTCCCATCATTTCTTTTTGCCGGACTAAAGTCCGGCGCTATGTAAACTTGTACCTTGTTTACTTGAAACTTTCTTGTTTCCTGTTTCCTGTTTCCTGTTTCTTGTTTCTTCTCCTCCTATTTCCCAAACTTTTTCTTCAACGCACTCAAAGCATCATTCACACTCAACGCAGATAGATCCTCTTCCTGACGCTTGAAACTTTCCTGCCGTCTTGGCTTCCTGTCTCCTTGTACCCTTTCCTCTGCACTTGCTTGTTTAATGGATAACGCAATACGCTTGCGGTGCACGTCTACCTCCATTACTTTCACTTGCACTTTTTGTCCGAGCTTTAATGCTTCCCCCGGATCGCTGATGTATCTGTTCGCAATTTCACTGACGTGAACCAATCCATCCTGCTTTACGCCTATATCGACAAATGCCCCAAATCGGGTTAGATTGGTAACAACACCGGGTACGATCATTCCAATATGTACATCTTCTATTTTGTATATCTGTGCAAATTCAAATTGCTCCAATTCATTACGTGGATCAAGTCCGGGCTTTTTTAACTCATTCAGGATATCACGCAGCGTTAATTCTCCAAACTGCTCTGTCACATATTTCTTGGGATCGATCTTACTCACCAATGTTTCATTGCCAATCAATTCTTTGACATCTACTTGTAAATCTCCGGCCATCTTTTCTACAATAGGGTAAGCTTCCGGATGAACCGCACTGGCATCTAAAGGATTATTCCCTTCTTTGATTCGTAAAAAGCCTGCACATTGTTCAAAAGCTTTTGCTCCCAAACGAGGCACTTTCAGTAATTGGTTTCTCTCTTTAAATTCTCCGATCTCAGAACGATAACGAATAATATTATCTGCCATGGTTCCCCCAATACCACTCACATACGCCAGCAAATGTTTGCTTGCGGTATTCAAATTAACCCCAACGGTATTTACACAACTCACCACAGTTTGATCCAATCGTTCTTTTAAACGAAACTGATTAACATCGTGTTGGTATTGTCCAACCCCAATACTTTTTGGATCAATCTTTACCAATTCTGCCAAAGGATCCATCAAACGACGACCAATACTTACCGAGCCGCGAACAGTTACATCCTGATCAGGAAATTCTTCTCTTGCTGTTTCAGAAGCTGAATAAACAGAAGCCCCATCTTCATTCACAAGAAATACCGGTAAACCCAATTGCATTTTTTTGATGAATTGCTCAGTTTCTCTCCCTGCTGTACCATCACCAATGGCAATGGCTTCTACTTTGAATTGTTCTACCAGTTTCCGAATCTTATGTTCACTTTCGTATACACGATTATTTTCATGTACATAGATCAAATCTGTTGTTTGAAGATCTCCTTTGTTATCCAAACAAACCACTTTACAACCTGTACGATAACCGGGGTCAATGGCTAGAATATTTTTTCTACCCAATGGTGCACTCAATAATAACTGACGAAGATTTTCAGCAAATACGGTGATTGCTTCCTCATCGGCTTTTTGTTTCAAAGCTGTTCTGAATTCAGATTCCAAACTGGGTTGCATTAATCTTCTATATGCATCACGAATCGCTTTTCGCAGATGATCAGACCATGGGTTCATGCCTTTGATGTATTGCTGTTCCAGTAAATACAAAGCATCTTCTTCTAATGGAGCAATACTCATTCGCAATACACCTTCCAAAAATCCACGAAGTATTGCTAGTATTCGGTGAGATGGAATTTTATGGATCGGTTCTGAAAAATCGAAATAGTCTTTGTATTTAATACCTTCTGTTTCTTTATCGGTCAACACTTTACTTTGTATGGTAGCTGTATCTTCAAATAGCTTACGCATTTTTGCACGCACTTCTGCATTTTCATTCACCAGTTCGGCAATAATATCTCTTGCGCCTTGTAAAGCATCATCTGCTGTTATAATCTTATCATTGATATATTTAGCAGCTTTTGCAATTACATCATCGTGCTGCTGCTCTAACATTGTATCTGCCAATGGTTCTAAACCATTCTCCCGGGCAGTTTGCGCTTTGGTTTTACGCTTAGGTTTATAAGGCAGGTAAATATCTTCGAGTGCAGCAATTGTTGTGGCTTTATCAATTTTAGCTTGCAGCTCTTCTGTCATTTTACCCTGCTCAGTAATGGCTTTTTCAATAAAGGTTTTACGTTCTGTAAACTCTTTGAGAAACTTGGCTTCATCCTGAATTTGTTGAATCTGCACTTCATCCAATCCACCTGTTTTATCTTTTCGGTAACGGGCAATGAAGGGAATGGTAGCACTTTCTTCGAAAAGATCCAATACGGCTTGTACTTGTGTTTGTTTGAGATTCAGTTTACCTGCGATCGAGGGAGCAAAACCAGACATACGCTAATTCCAATTAAAACTTTAAAACAATAAAATCGGGCAGCGAATGTAGGGTAAAACCAGATAATCTGAACATGGATTTATTATACAGAACTCTCGAAGAAAATAGGCTGTGAGCTGTGAGCCACGAGCTGCGAGCCTTGAATATTAATCATTGTAGCTTCCCGCTATCAATTTTATACATAATAGGACATGCGAATGAGTCTTACACCCTTTAAAAGAAATACTTAAAATATTCAAAAAGGTTATTTAATCCTTCAAAATTAACTTAGAAAAGCCCGCAGCTCATAGCTCATGGCTAACAGCTTTTAGCAGGTTTTTACCACAAAACGGTGATTTATTATCTGCAACTGTTAATCCACATTACTGTTTGTATACTTATCATTTAGCGCTGTAGTTTCTGCTTTTCGTACAATTTCTTTCACAATATCATCCAACTCATTACCTGAAACTGAGATATACCGGATGATTTCTTTAACTTTTTCAGGCACCTGCTCTCCCATCTCATTTAACAAATGAATCAGCCCCAATAACCTCGACAAAGGAGCCCGTACAATATGTGATTGTGTCCAAGCAATATCTCTGAACAGTTGATTCTGTTGTTCAATAGCTTCTACATATTGTAATCGTTCAGTAAGATCAATGGCTAGTACAAGTCCTGCTTTTCGATTATTAAAGTCTATATTTTTACTTTGGATTTGAACAGTTATGAGTGTACCATCTTTTTTTAAATGCTGGAAAATACCTTTAATATGGTTTTCATTCTGATCAATTGCTGCCTGTAAAATACTTTTCAATTCAGGTATATCTTCCTCGATTCTTAGATGAAAGATAGTCATCTTAAGAAACTCGTCCTTACTATAACCATAGTGACTGATAGCTGCTTCATTGACATCTAAGAATTGGTAGGTATCATAATCATATACCCACATAGGTTGTGGGCTTGAATGGAAAATATCACGATACTTTTTTTCCGATTCAGTCAATTGTTTATTGAATGCACTGCGCTCTCTGGTGAACAATAGACTTTTGAAAAGATGTGAGGAGGTAAGATCATCTTTAAGCAAGTAATCAGAAACCCCCAATGAAATCGCTTATGTACCAAAATTTTTATCGGTATAACCCGAAAGCACAATCAGCGGCGTTTCAGCGGAGATCGCCAAAACTTTTTTGACGGCCGGTTTCTTACTTTTTAAAACTCGTTTCCT
>CAYMQQ010000147.1:0-3829 GCA_964392685.1 uncultured Sediminibacterium sp. | reverse complement strand
ACGTTTGTTTTAGGTGTTAATGTTAAAAGCGGATGGTACATCAGTTAGATGGTTTCTTCAATATCATTTTTATGCAACATCTCCACAGTGGTGTGCATGTATCTTAATGGTATTGAAATCAATACTGACGGACATCCATCATTGGCATAAGCAAAACTATCCGTATCTGTTCCGGTACTTCTACTCAATGTTCTGAATTGAACAGGGATTTTGTTTTTCTCTGCTGCATCTTCCACTATTTTCAACAATTTGTTATGAATAGCAGGAGCGTAAGCCAGTGAAGGACCTTTGCCACATTGGATATCACCCTCAATGATCTTGCTGATCATGGGAGTGCTGGTATCGTGTGTAACATCAGTTACAATGGCAATATCAGGTTTAATTCTTCTAGCGATCATCTCAGCACCTCTCAATCCAATCTCTTCTTGAACTGCATTCACTACATATAAACCAAAGGGCAGTTTCTTTTTGTTTTCATGTAGCAGTCGTGCAACTTCAGCAATCATGAATCCACCGATACGATTATCAAAAGCACGACCGATATAAAAATCATTGGCCAGTTCATCAAAACCTTCTTGATAGGTAACTACTGCGCCGATATGTATACCCAAAGCCTCTACTTCTTTTTTGTTGCGTGCACCACAATCCAGACAAAGGTTATCTACTTTGGGTTGTGGTTCTTTTGCATCGGGATTACTGAGGCGGGTATGAATAGCAGGCCAACCAAAGACTGCTTTCACCGGTCCTTTTTTACCATGTATAAAAACTCGCATCGCGGGTGCAATCTGATGATCTACACCGCCGTTTCTCTTCAAATAGATCAATCCCTGGTCATTGATATAATTCACGAACCAACTGATTTCATCAGCATGGGCTTCAATCACTACTTTGAAAGGTGCTGTCGGATTAATGACACCCACCGCTGTTCCATAAGGATCTGTGAAGAAACTATCTGTGTAAGGTTTCACATAATCCAACCAAACTTTTTGTCCACTGCTTTCAAAGCCAACAGGAGAGGGCGTGTTGATATATTTTTTAAGAAAATCAATGGATTTGTCTGTCAGGATTGATTTTGATTTTGTCTTTGCAACGCTTTGTACTTTTGCCATAGTGCTTCAATTAAAATGAGGACTGCTGTTCAAGTGTGTTGTATCAAACTTCCGCCAATACCACAAATTGCTTTTACCAGCATTAATCCGTCAATGATTGCAAGATAATAGAGAATGCTTTTACGACGGTGCATGTGATAGGTGACAATTATCAACAAAATAAAGGGGATAGTGTTGATGAGCATTCGAAAGAGTGGAAAATGATGTACTATACCATAAGTCAAAAAAGTACCCAAACCAATGGCTGTCAGTGGTATAATGATGTAAAAAAGGGTTTTCCGCAGCCCGAATCTCACTACAAATGTTTTCAGCTCTTCGTTATAGTCTGTAGCATAATCTTTGATATCAAAAAGGATGCATAACATGGCGATAAACATACCATTTTTGAGAAACAGCAAAAAGTGGAAGATGTCAGGTTCATAACTACTCTTGTTTTCCATAGCGGAAAGAATGGCGGGATAGACATTTACGACTCCGGCCCATATAAAACCGATGACAAAGGGTTTGATCCACCCTTTAGATCGTAAGCTTGTTTTACGAAACCAAGGAATAGCGTCGCCATAATACCAAACTGCGAGTGTAGGAAATGCTAGTATAATGATCCATTGCCAGGTTTTGACAAACTGAATACCTGAACCATATAGAAAAAGTAAATAAGACCCGGTAATCGCAGCTATGAGTAGGAGCATCCATTGCGATTTTCTGATCCAAGCCTGATGTTCTTTGTACCAAATGGTTCTCGGATTGATACTGGTACTATTTTTTTCCTGTAGGTAGGCAATGGTATAATAAATAACAGTACCTACAAAAAGTAGGATATACCAAAATGGATGATTGAGTGAATAACCTTGTTGTAAAGAAGCTTCTATCGATAATGCTACGGCACAAATGCCATAAAAATAATTACCGAAGAAAAAAGTATGGAATAATCTTTCAAGTGGTTTCGCCATAGTATGTACTACCCATGCAGCTGATGACTGCAAGATCATCTTCTGATGATAATATCAGGTGATACGACGGTATCACTTTTGTTTTTTGCAAGATCACTGGCCCAAAAGCGGAAAAAACAAGTATCGGTTCTGCTACAAATAGGAATTACAGTATAATTACTATTGGGAATATTACCGGTGCTGTAACCAATCTCAAAAGTACCTTTCAGGTTATTGGTAGCTGTGAAGGAAGGTATTTTCACGCGATCACTGAAATTGGTACATCCATTTGTCTTAGTCACTTTCTGTACCCAAATGCTATCCTGAATATCACCCTCTTTATCTGTAAATTCAATAGAAAAGATAATGGCTGAATTGAGGCCAAAACTGGTACCATTGACACTTTTAAACGTCAACTGAGGCTTTGTGGTATAGGTATCTTTCTTACAGGCAGCAACTGCCAGCAGAATTGTGCTTATTATCAATAATTTTGCCTTCATTCGTACTGCTTTCATATCAAATTTAGTTAAAACATCACAATAGATGACCGGTTTACCCTTCGATGTTAACAATATTTTCTCTCTTTCTGTTGACCATTTCGATGAAGTGTGCATGGATATTTTCCGGTTTCAGCACCAGTATAATCCGGTATATCATCAATGGTGTGCATTACTGGGTATCGATCCGCATACAGTAAAGACACCGGAACAAATTCCCTCGTTGCCTGTATCTTTTTTTAAGCAGAAAAAGGTGTTAACAGGTGAGGATGCTGCTCATTTCTTTGAAAGTAGTGGTACCACGCAAACACAAAACAGCCGGCATTGGGTAAGGGATATGCATCTGTACCGACAAAGTTTTATCAACGGTTTTGAAAGGTTCTATAGTAAGATTGATGAGTGGTGTATACTGGCTCTTTTACCCGCATATCTTGAAAGACAACATTCTTCCTTGGTGATGATGGCGGAAGAATTGATACAAATGACCCAACACCCTCACAGCGGCTTTTATCTGTATAATCATCAGGAATTAGACCATACACTGAAAGCATTGGAGGCATCCGGACAAAAAACGCTTTTACTGGGGGTTACTTTTGGGTTACTGGATTTTGCTGCTGCGTTTCCGCAGCAACTCAAACATACCATTGTGATGGAGACCGGGGGTATGAAGGGGAGAAGAAAAGAAATGACCAGAGCAGAGGTACATGGTTTTCTGGAACAACAACTAGGGCTATCTTATATCCATTCTGAATATGGTATGACTGAATTATTAAGTCAGGCCTATTCAAAAGCTGATGGCATTTTTGAATGTCCGCCCTGGTTGAAAGTCATGGCAAGAGATGAGGAAGATCCTTTGGGAAAAGGGCAAACAGGTAAAGGAGTGCTACAATTGATTGATTTGGCTAATGTGTACAGTTGCTCTTTTATTACCACAGAAGATGTAGGTCGGGTATATGAAGATGGCAGGTTTGAAGTTTGGGGACGATTAGACCATAGTGATATCAGAGGCTGTAGTTTAATGGTGCTTTAGTTTCCTCCGATGGTGCATTTCTAAAATTTACTTTGCCAAAAGCATGCTTTGCCATTATATTTGCAGCCCTGAAACAGCGGCTTGATCGTTGATAAACACCTGCCCAGGTGGCGAAATTGGTAGACGCACTGTGTTCAGGTCGCAGCGCCTTCACGGGTGTGCTGGTTCGAATCCAGTCCTGGGCACTTAAGAGACAATTACCATTGTCTCTTTTTTATTATGGATATTAAAACCACCGCCATAGGCGGTGGTCAGGGTTAAATG
>CAYMQQ010000146.1:0-3831 GCA_964392685.1 uncultured Sediminibacterium sp. | reverse complement strand
ATTGCCCATGATGTGCGTGGTCCTGTGACATCTTTGAAAACGATGATCGAGCTAACAAAATCTAAAAGTTTAACTGAGGCTGAAACTGCTCAGTTATTTGATATGCTGGATAAACAACTGGATGGCACTTTAGATATGCTCACCAACCTAGTGGATTGGGGAAGTATGTTATTAAAGAAGGGTAAACCATCTATTGCATCTGTGAATATCTTTTCTGTTGTGGAGAAACTAATAAAGAATCTTTCTCCTATGGTACAAATGAAAAATAATCAGTTCCAAAATCTGGTGCCTATGGATGCGGAAGTGATGGCAGATGAAAATACATTGCGATTTATTTTGCGCAATATCATCAGCAATGCGAATAAATTTACCAGTGCAGGAACCATTACTATACATATTCAGCCCAATGAAAATAAAGATATCCTATCAATCATAGTTTCTGATACAGGCTGTGGGATACCCATCGAAATTCAACAACAATTATTCAATCCTGCGAAGCGACATAGTCGGGAGGGGACTAACAAAGAAAAAGGAAGTGGCTTGGGCTTGTTGCTTGCTAAAGAATTTGCAGAAGCCATGCATGCCTCTATTGATGTAAAAAGTGATACGGGAAAAGGTACTAGCTTCAGTGTTACACTTCCTGTTTCCATCTGATACTACTATGTAGGAAAATAAGCTGTCTCTGATGGCTTATAGTTTATGGCTTATGGATTATAGTCCATAGTCCATGGTCGATAGTAAAAGAAATAGGGTGTATCAGATTTGATACACCCTATTTCTTTATATTACTTGTCTCTTGAAACTTCATTCTTGAAATTCTTGGAAGCTTTATTTTTTATTCATGATTTCCTCAATTACTTTTCCAACTGCACCATTGGGCATTTGAATATGTAGCATAGCAGCGAGTGTTACGGCAATATCTGTCATGTATCTTTCTTGATAACTTTTGCCGGGTTTGATATTCCATCCATACCAGAGTAATGGAATATGAGCATCATACGGATTCCAGACACTATGGTCGGTTCCCTTCCAGTTTTCTTTGAACCAATTGGGTTTTGGAATCACTTGTAAATCTGCACTTCGGTAAGGATAATATCCATTGATCAGTCTTTCACGAATGGTAGCCTGAAGATTTGATTCACCCAATTCTTCCTTATCAACTACACGATAAACGCCTTCTTCCTTTTCCATTTCATGAATGATCAATGCTTTGACAGCTTCTTTATCAACTTGCAATGAATCCATTTCTCTATGATTCAATGCCAGATTATAATAAGTAGAATTGATGATACCATTTTTCACTTTATATCGCTGTAAAATCAATTCATTTACTTTCTTGACAAGATTTCCCAATGCAATGGAGCCTCCGGGGTGATTGTTTTCTTTCAAAAAGCCGGGTACATGCGCAGCTCCATGATCTGCCGTCAAGAAAAGTAAATAGTTGTTCTTGCCTACTTGTGCATCCAAGAAATTAAGGAACAGTTCAATATCCTTATCCAGTCTCAGATAAGTGTCTTCCACTTCAATAGAATTAGGACCAAAGCTATGACCTGTATAGTCCGGGGAAGAAATACTGACAGCCAGAAAATCCGTCTCCTTATTTTTACCCAGCTGTTCATGAATAGCTGCAGCTTTAGCCATTTCAAATGTGTAAGTGGCTGCTTGTGGTAGGAATGGAAGCTTGTAATAGTCTTTACCAATATAACCACTCATATCATATGGGAAGCTATTTTTTGGACCAATTTCAGTACGTTCATAATCTTTCGCATCTGCACTACTTTGTACGTAACTATCAATTGGATACAATGTTTTCCATCCTTCTTTGTAATAGGTATCCGGAAGTTTTCTTGCATTGAAATCTTTGACCCATTGTGGCAGGTCTTTCATGTAATAAGTGCTGCTGATAAAGATTCCCTTTGATTCATCATACCAATAAGCAGCATTGGCAGAGTGTCCGGCCGGCAAAATCGCTCCACGATCTTTGATAGAAATACCAATGACTTTACTTCTAAAATTGGTAGCCAGTCTTAATTCATCAGTTACGGTATTCGCCACCATGTTTCGGGGACTCATTTCGCCGTCTCGGCTATCGGAGCCGACTGTTTTTACAGATTTATCTTCTGCGCAATACACGCTGCGTTGCAATTTGGTATCCCACCAATTATTACCGGTAATTCCATTGATGGCAGGCACAGTTCCCGAATACACGCTGGCATGACCACATCCGGTAGCAGTAGGTGTATAGGGAATAAATGTGTTCTCACAACTAAAACCCTGATTCAACAAACGATTGAATCCGCCCTGACCATAACGGTTTTGATACCTATAGAGGTAGTCCCAACGCATCTGGTCTACCATGAGTCCAACCACCAGTTTGGGTCTGGCAACAGTTTGAGGGACGGTTTGTGGTTGACTTTTTTGGGTAAAAGCCTGTAAAATCAGGAGATTCAGGCAGCATAACAATAGCAAATTCTTCTTCATTATAAGTTTCTTTGATGTAAATCAGGGTGAAGATAGGATAAGGTGAATAAATGCGCTTGCCCCTTCAAACCGAAAAGATTAGTTTTGCGCAAATTTTGAACCAAAGTAATAATTTGATAATATGGCAGACATTTTTGAGAAACTGGTTAAGAATTACGGCCCAATAGGTCAGCACCGTGAGCGTGCACATGGATATTTTGCTTTTCCAAAGCTGGAAGGTGAAATTGGTAGCAGAATGATTTTCAGAGGGAAAGAAATGATTGTTTGGAGTTTGAATAATTATCTCGGACTGGCAAACCATCCTGAAATTCGTAAGACAGATGCGGAAGCTTCACAACAGTATGGTCTGGCATTGCCCATGGGTGCTCGTATGATGAGTGGTAACAGTAATTATCATGAGCAACTGGAAAGAGAACTGGCAGCATTTGAATCCAAAGAAGATGCTATTTTGATGAACTTTGGATACCAGGGTATCATGAGCGCCATTGATGCTATTTGTGGTCGTCATGATGTGATTGTATATGATGCCGAAAGTCATGCTTGTATCATTGACGGATTACGTTTGCATCCCGGACATCGTTATGTATTTAAGCACAATGATCTGGAAGATTTTGAAAAGCAATTACAGCGTGCTACTGCATTGATTGAAAAGCAAAAAACCGGCGGTATTCTTGTAATTACTGAAGGTGTTTTTGGTATGGCAGGTGATCAGGGAAAATTGAAAGAGATTGCTGCATTGAAGAAGAAATATGATTTCCGTTTAATGGTGGATGATGCACATGGTTTTGGTACGCTAGGTAAAACAGGTGCCGGCGCAGGTGAGGAGCAGGGCTGTCAGGATGATATTGATCTTTATTTTTCAACTTTTGCAAAGTCAATGGCATCCATCGGTGCATTTATGGCCGGACCAAAAATTATCATTGATTTTATTCGATACAATATTCGTTCTCAAATTTTTGCCAAGAGCTTACCGATGCCGATCGTGATCGGAAATCTCAAGCGTTTGGAAATGTTGCGTAATATGCCCGAGCTAAAAGACAAGTTATGGAGCAACGCCATGAAATTGCAGAATGGATTGAAAGAAAGAGGATTTGATATCGGAAAAACAGATACACCGGTAACACCTGTATATATGAAAGGTGGAGTAGAAGAAGCAACAGCGATGGTGATGGATTTGAGAGAGAACTATCATATTTTCTGTTCTATCGTAGTATATCCCGTTATTCCAAAAGGTCATATCATTTACCGCTTGATTCCAACAGCTGCTCATACCGATCAGGATATTGAGGAGACACTGAAAGCATTCAGTGAAACAAAAGCTAAGTTGGATGCCGGGGCTTATAAAGCCGA
>CAYMQQ010000145.1:0-3902 GCA_964392685.1 uncultured Sediminibacterium sp. | reverse complement strand
TTATTCTTCGTAAGCGAACCAAACATTTGGATGGTACCGGCATTTTTAAAATGAAGTTATATCCTTTGCTACCATTGATTTTTATGAGTGCTTATTTATTTGTGGGTATCAGTATCGCCATGCAAACACCGGATACGGCATTGGTAGGACTGGCAGTACTTGCCGGCTTCATGCTCATTTATTTCCTCACTTCAAAATTCAGAACCACCACACCTGAACAACAAGTATAAACTCATGGATATTTCATACATATTGAATGAATTGGGAGAAGATCGGGATGAATATTTTCGTGCGGTATCACCTCCGATTGTGCAAACCAGCAATTTTGCTTTCAAAACGGTAGATGACCTTCGAAAAGCATTTGAAAATGAATATGGCGGATGGTTATATAGTCGTGGATTAAATCCAACGGTAGAGATTTTAAGAAAAAAACTAGCGGCATTGGATGGTGCAGAAGATTGTTTGGTTTTCAACAGTGGCGCTGCCGCCATTTTTGCATCGGTATTGGCAAATGTGAAAGCAGGTGATCATATCGTTAGTGTGAAAGATCCTTATACTTGGGCCAGAAAAATGTTCGACGAAATTCTTCCTCGTTTTGGTGTAAGGGTTACCTATATCGACGGACGTTCCATCACCAATTTCGAAAATGCCATTCAGTCCAATACCACTGTTATTTATTTGGAATCACCCAATAGCTGGATGTTTGACCTGCAGGATTTATCTGCGGTAGCTCAACTGGCTAGGTCAAAAAATATTGTAACCATTTGTGACAATAGTTTTTGTACCCCCCTATATCAAAAACCTTATGAACTGGGGATAGATTTGGTATTGCAATCTGCTACGAAATATATCAGTGGACATAGTGATGTGGTGGCAGGGGTATTGAGTGGTAGCAGAAAGCAAATTGAACGTATCTTTAATAGTGAATACAATAACATAGGATCCGGTATCCAACCTTTTAATGCCTGGTTATTGATCAGAGGACTCAGAACATTACCTGCAAGATTGGAGCGGATCACTCGAACCACCCAAACAGTAATCGACTTCCTATTATCACATCCGCGTGTTGAAGAGGTTATTTTTCCATTGCATCCTTCTTTTTCTCAGATTGAGCTGGCAAAGCGTCAGATGAAAGGCGGGTGTGGGTTATTGACATTCACCATCAAAACCCAATCCTGTGAAACCATCGAGAAATTCTGCAACAGTCTGAAACACATACTCATGGCAGTGAGTTGGGGTGGACATGAATCCCTGATCATTCCAAAATGTGCAGGACTGCAACGGGCAGATTTTAATAGGGAGCTGAACATACATAGGAGTTGCCGTTTGTATGTGGGATTGGAGGAGCCGGATTATATCATTGCCGATCTAGAACAGGCATTTGATGTAATAAAGGACCTTTCATAACAATTTATTAACGGAAACGAGTGACTTAGCCCCGCCCATCAGAAATTTATCAATCTGCTAGGGAAACTATTATTTTTGTTATATATGAAGAAGCTATTGATCCTTCTTGGATGTGGTATTTTTTTACAAGTACATGCACAGACAACCAATGAAAAATGGGATCTGCGTAAATGTGTGGATTATGCTACACAGAATAATATTTCTGTAAAACAGGCAGATATTCAAGCGCGTATCAGTGCACTACAGGCACGTCAGGCAAAATTGAGCCAATACCCTTCCTTGAATATGAACTCAGGAACGGGTGTTCGTTTTGGTAGATCCATCGATCCTACTACCAACCAGTTCTCTACCAGTCAATTCCTGTATCAGAACTTCGGCATCAACGCAGGTCTTCAATTGTATAACAATGGAAGTCTGCGTTATACATTGCAAGCTGCAGACTTCAATGCAAAAGCAGCATTGGCAGAGGTAGAAAGGGCAGCCAATGATGTATCACTGAATGTGGCTAATTTTTATTTGCAAGTATTGGCATCGAGAGAGCAAGTGAAGATTACACAGGTACAGATCGCACAATCGCAATCGCAGTTGGATATTACTAAGAAAAGAGTAGAAGCAGGTGTTTTACCGGAATTAAATCAGGCTGAAATAGAAGCACAGTTAGCAAATGATAGCAGCAATTATGTCACAGCTGTTACCAATTATGAACTGAATATTTTAAACCTGAAAGGACTACTCAATCTCGATCCGGCTATCGCTTTTGAAATCGATACCCCTCCGGTAGAAAGTATTCCGATTGAAAGCTTTGGTGATTTACAACCGGAACTGGTATATCAATTGGCGATGACCACTCAGCCCTTACAAAAAGCGAATGATTTCAGAATCAAAGCAGCACAGAAATCAGTACTGGCGGCAAAGGGACAAATGTATCCTACACTGAGTTTTGGTGGGAACCTGGCCAGCAATTTTTCCAATTCTTTTAGAAGTACAACGGGCTTTACGTTCTTAGGATACCGTCCCATCACCGGTGCCGAACCTAAAGTAACCGTGAGTAATGTTGATTATTATGTTCAAGAGCCACTCTATCGGTTCAATCAACAGAGCAGAAGTTTTGGAGGTTTATGGGATGGATGGGCGAATCAAATCAGTAACAACTTTGGACAAAACGTGGGCATCAACTTATCTGTTCCCATTTTTAACAGTGGACAGAGCAGAAATGCCTATCAGCGTTCCAAGCTGGATCTAAGAAATGTAGAGTTACAGAAAACCCAAGCCGATCTTAAACTGAAGCAAGATATTTATACAGCTTATAATAACGCCACTGCATCATTGCAAAAATTCAATGCAGGTAAGAAAGCAGTGGAGAATGCACAAAAGGCATACGATTTTGCTTTGAAGCGTTATGAGGTAGGATTATTAGGTTCATTGGAATTGATCACCAACCAGAATAATCTATTACGTGCCAAAGTACAGCAGTTGAGTAACCAGTATGAATATGTATTTAGAATGAAAGTATTGGAGTTTTATAAAGGTCAGGGTCTAAAACTGTAACCCAAGCATCAGTATCGCAGATTTAAAAGAAAATCATTATGAACAAGAAATTATTGTGGACCATCGTAGGGTTAGTGGTTGTTGTGGGTGCATTTATTGGACTGAAAAAAACAGGTGTCATTGGTAAAGATGAAGGACTGAACGTATCTGCAGAAAAAGCAGCACTCAGAACCATCATCGAAACAGTGAATGCCAGTGGTAAAGTCTACCCTGAAATTGAAGTGAAAGTGAGTCCGGATGTGAGTGGAGAGATCATTGAATTGAATGTAAATGAGGGCGACAGTGTTCGCAAAGGACAAGTACTGGCTCGTATCTATGCAGATATTTATTCTACCCAGCGTGATCAGTTTGCTGCTGGTGTTGAACAAGCAAAAGCACAATTGTCCAATTCCAACGCCAATATCCCCGGATTAAAAGCAATCTTGGATAATGCCAAAGCAGCTTTTGAACGTCAGAGAAAATTGTATACTGAGAAAGTAACTTCACGTCAGGAGTATGATCAGGCGGAACAAGCTTACAGAACAGCAGAAGCGAATTATAAAGCGGCAATTGAAGGACTAAAAGGAACGGAAGCCTCTATCATGGGTGCTGAAGCACAGTTGGAGAGGGCTAATAAAGATCTCTCCAGAACTACACTGGTAGCACCCATGGATGGTGTGATTAGTTTGTTAGCAGTAAAGAAGGGAGAAAGAGTAGTAGGAACCGCGCAAATGGCAGGAACAGAAATGATGCGTGTAGCAGATATGCGAAGCATTGAAATACGTGTTGATGTTGGTGAAAATGATATACCCAAAGTTAAACTGGGAGATACCGCATTGGTGGAAGTAGATGCTTATACCAATCGTAAATTCAAAGGGCTTGTATATAAAATTGCCAATCCGAATATACAGGCAACCACAACAGCAACCAGTACCGAAGTCACAAATTACAAAGTACATATCAGGTTG
>CAYMQQ010000144.1:0-3904 GCA_964392685.1 uncultured Sediminibacterium sp. | reverse complement strand
TTCAGGTAGGTATCAGTTATGATATCACACAATCTGATCTGCGTAAAAGCAATGGCTTTACCGGTAGCAGTGAGATTTCTTTTATCTGGTTTTTTGATCAGCGTAATAAGGGGAAGATCATTCCTTGTTTTTTTTAACGAAGGATAGGCCGCAGATTTTTATGATAATTATGATTGACGCAGATTTTATTAAAAATCATAACCTATCATAATAATCTGCGTTCCATCAACCGCCTAACACGAACAAACTAATATCATTACCAAATACTTCATGATGCTGTTGATACGGCATCCACTTTTCTATAAAAGATTTGCCCATGATGCGCTGTGGTGTGCTTAATAAGATGAGTGTATGTTGGTCTAAGAAATATTGGAGCATTTGATTGAGTGCATCAAAGTCGGAGGGGTTGTAGTTGATATCACTCAATAGTAATACATCAGCGGTGAGACCCTTGGGTAGTTGCTGCCAATGAATCAATCGCGTAGTAAGATGTTGTATGCCATTTAAGTCTGCAGATGCCTGCACATACTGCAATGGCTCAGGAAGAAAATCAGAACAACATACTTCTTTCGCATATCGTGCTGCAATGAGTGATGGAAGTCCTAGTCCGCCTGCCAGTTCCAATACTTTTTTATCTTGAACATAGTGCGGGTGTTGTACCAGAAAACCCGCCAATGCTTCTGCCGCAGGCCAGCACTTTCCCCAAAATGGAAAATGCGTTAACCGATTTTCCTGCCAGTCTTTGCGGAGCTCATTTTGTTTGGGTGTTACCAATGTAATCGTGGTTTCACCGAACCTGTATGTTTGCTGTTGAGTGTGCAATAGTGGTATCGCCGCTTTTTATTGTATCAGTTCCATCAGTTTTTCAATCACCGGATCTTTTCCTGATAACAATGCAGACGGTTGGAAAGGTATAAAAATAGTGGGCTGTACGCCTTTTGATTTTTTATCGGCAATAGCTCCTTCATATACCGCTAAGGAGCAATAACCATATAGTTTAGTATTTGGCAAAGTAAAACTGGCATTCTCTCCTGTAAGATCAATGCGCTCTCCGGTAGGCTCACCAATGATTGTACCCAGGTTAGCAGCTTTTACAGATAAAGCCGTCATGTGTGCGGAAGAATACGTAACAGGTCCTGTTAACAGATAAAACTGACCACGGAAAATATTGTCTTTTTTGATGCTGGTATCCAATGCTTTTGTTTGGAAACGTAGGGTATAGTTGTTTCCTTGTTGCACACCGTTCTTGATAAAATTTTGCATCACACGTTGCATACCACTGTTTTCTTTGAAACGATGCATCATAGATCCGTTGCGCAATGTTTTGCTGTACACATCGATATAAGGCTTTTGCGCGATATAGGCCAGTAAATGATCACCAATCGATGAATTACCTCCGCCATTGTTACGAATATCAAATGCCAGATGTTGAATATTTTCTTGTTTCACTATGGCAAAAGCAGAATCAATGAATCGGATGGCTTCCGCATAATTATTGTACGATGAACAACTGATAATGACCAGCTGCTGTTCTTTGAATAATTGCATATTCCATTTTTTGCGCGGAAACTGACGTTGAAAAAAACCATTCATGGTGATTCCCTCTGCTGTAATGCTACTAGTTCTTTGTTGATAAGGATTCTGTAATACGATCTGATATTGGTCTTCCCATCCATACAAAGACCATAACAAAAAGGGAAACAGTCTGGATAAAGAAGCTTCTTTCATCCTGTAATGATCTGCCGGAACCACAGGTAATATGCGCTTGAGAATATTTTGAATACCGACACCATTGATGGATTGTATCATCATGCCGCGGTAAAGCGAAGAACTGTCTTTCCAGTTTTCAGTGATCCATACAGTATCATTATAAAGTCGTACACGATATGGAAAAAGCTTACCCTTTCTTATTATGAGTTGCTCTACTTCTTCAAAATCAAAATCATAAGTGAGTGCTGTATGTCCATCATTGTATTGCGTGGTTGCCGGCGCTATGAGTTCTATGAATTCCCATCGCTTCATGGGACGATTGATCTTTCTTCTGATCTCTTTCCATCGTTGTTCGGTGGATGCGCTATCAGCATCAGCCCATAAGGCCGGATGATTGCCTGTGATGATCGAATGCAAACTATCATAATCGCTCAATAATTCCTGTACAGAGAAAATACGCAGGTGTGATGAATCCTGCATCGCAGTTGCTTTTGTTGCAGTGATCATGAGCAATAGCGATGATAGTAGTTGGGTTAGCAGCTTCATAATTATTGAATTAGATCATTGGGGATCATTGTTGCGTGAATGGAAGAAAGATTACTTTCTTTTTCTATAAATTTATGCTCTTCATCAAGACTTTTATACAATTCGATAGCTGTTGGCGACGCTTCCATTTCAGTGGTATAATGCTTTTCCACGGTCTTTTGTAATAACAGCAATACCACGACCAATATACCGATTGTTACTACAGCAAAAATAATTAGCCGTAGTAGCCTTTTTTTAAAATGTTGATGGGATGATTGCATATTACCAATAAGTATAAGAGAATGTAATAGGGATAACAGGATTGGGCATATTTTCTACAAAATGCTTTTTAGTGAGCACATATCCATCGCTGTCATACGTATATTCAAAACGATCGATCCTGCCGGTGACCCCCATATTATCTACATTGATGATTTTTCTAGGATTGTTTTTCATGAGCACAAAACCCGGCAGAAAATAGTCGGTGCTGACTTCTTCAGGAACGGCTACTTTATTGTCATAGTCTTCATACAATTGTTTATAATACAACTCAAATGGATCATTCAAGTTCTGACGCGCATAATGTTCTCTGCGTACGAGATTGCCTTGCAGATTATAAAAGAGTAAAGTTTTGGTTTCTCCAAGATCATTCGACATTGGAATTTTAAACTGCTCTACGATTTCAGTGATTTGATTCTTTGTATTAATTGTCAGAAAGCTGGTAGCAAAAAGACCATTGTTCTGGTTATAGCTTTGAATGGTATGGGGTTTGCCATCTTTGTAATAATAGAGACTGTATCCATTTGCTGCCTGCATTTTAACCAGTCGCTTTTGGTCGTATTGAAAACTAAGACTGTACTGACTCACAGCACCATCTGTGCGACTGGTGAATTGGGATGAATATTGTTGTAAACTGCCGTCGTTGTGAAAAGTATACGCTCAGAAATCGTTGGGTGAGTTTCTGATTTCTTTGATCTTTTTTACAACAACAGGTAGATTCGATATTGGTGCGTCAATAGGTTTACTACAAGATGCCACAGTTATACCCGCAATGAGTAACCACAATACATATTTCATATTCGTCTTGGTTTAAATGAATACCCAAAACTCATGAATAGCTGATGGTAGAACAACCGCATGATGGTGTGAGCGTACAGGTGAAAATTGGGTTGAGTGGTGAATACGCTCATCCAATGGTAAGCAACCATGCAACGTCACATATTTATGTGATAGAAGAATTAATGCACCGGGATATTGAGGGTAATTCTTGTACCTTCTCCGGGTTTGGATTGTATTTGTATGCGTCCTTTTAAAGCAGCGGCTCGTTTGTACATATTACCAAGCCCATTTCCATCGGCTTTGTCAATGTCAAAACCAATACCATCATCCTGAACAATCATGATGAGTCGATGGTGATGTAATGCCAAATGAACCTGGGCTTTGTTGGCATGTGAATACTTGGCGATATTATTAATCGCTTCTTTGAATACGAGGAAAAAATCTCGACGAGCTTCCATATCCATTTTTACTTCTTCAATAGAAGGATCGGTTCTGAAGTCGAGGTCAATATCTTTTGCTTCCAATACACTGGTAGCTATCTCACGCATTCGTGCAGTTATTTTTTGCATGGAATCATTCATGGGTTTGATACTCCATACAATATCATCCA
>CAYMQQ010000143.1:0-3906 GCA_964392685.1 uncultured Sediminibacterium sp. | reverse complement strand
TAATTTTGAAGCATCAAACTGACTGGAAACAGGTCCACCCATAAACGCAAGAGAAAGATAAGTATCGTTATCGTTGCTCAATGATTTATGATAATTGATAGCAGGAAGTATCTGCGTTCTTCTTAGACGAAGATCTCCGGCAACATCAATACTCATTTGTGAAGCGATGGTGAGAAAATCGTTTTTACCGCCCATAGGAATTTTGTGTTCTACACTCATGGAAGATGTTTTAAATGGAACAGTAACACTTCCCCACTGACTTCTGTGTGCTACAGAAGCCCTGATGTCGCCTGTGAACACACCCGCCAAAGCAGGATTACGCAACAGCGGCTGTTCATAAAACTGAGAGAAGGTAAAATCTTGTGCATGCACTTTACCGGTGATGAGTATTGCTGCTAAAGCAATAAAGCGAAGGGTAGAATTTTTGCTCATTTTAATATGGTTATATTTCCTTTAAATATGGTTGGTAATCCTTTTTCACAAATGACTTCAGATACATATACAAATACATCCGGTGTTACTGCCTTGCCAAATGCTGTTCCATTCCATGCATAGGCGGGATCACCGGGATAGAAATTGGCTTTCTCGAAAACCAGTTGCCCCCATCTGTTGTATATTCTAAAACTTTTGATCAGTTTAATACCCTTGCCCTGAACCAATAATATATCGTTCACGCCGTCGCCATCAGGTGAAAATGCATTTGGAACAAATAATTCTGTAGCAGGACAAAGCGTTTTAATGCAAATCGTATCAGTGCTCACACAGCCGTAGTTGTTTACTACCGTACAGGATATACAGGCATCATTGGAAAGTTTTACTTCCGGAGTTGGACAGGTAGGACAGCTAATAGAAACATCACCACCCCAGCGCCATTTTTTGATTTGATCATTACCACCATTGATAGTATTGGTTGATAAAACCCTTAGTTGGAAACTGGTACCTGCCGTAATAATGGTATCTCGGCCAATATTGATTGGTGTAGGACGACCCACTACTACTTTAATCTGAGCAGTATCTGTAAAGCAGTTATGAGCATCTTTACCAATAACATTATACACTGTAGTTTCAACAGGTCTTGCAACAGGATTGGCTACCTGTGTATTATTTAATCCGGTTTCAGGATACCATCTGTAGCTGCTTGCACCTGTAGCAATGAGTTGTTTGCTTTCGCCGATACACAATGTATCACCTTGTGCAGCAAACATTTTCAAAGGTTGAATAACACGGATGCTGGTAGATTTAATTTCACTGCAACCATGTTCATCATAACCTATTACGCGAACGGTGGTAGTTCCGGTTGGACGAATAATGTTTGCATTGGTACCGGTTGCAGTGATATTATTAAGTTGATCGAACCAGATATAATGTCTGGCACCAGAGGCGATCAAGCGAATAGAATCACCTTTGCAGATAGTACTATTGGGAGTAATATTAATCTCAGGAAGCGGATGCACCGTCATTGCTTTATAAGCAGAATCAAAACAGTTATTCACTGTTGTGGCAGTCAATCGAACTGTATATTGTCCGTCTATGAGATAGCGAACAGCAATCAAAGAATCTGTACTTCTGGTACCATTACCCAAATTCCATAATAACATGGCGATGGTATCTTTTGAATTTACAATGGGTGCTAGTTGTGTTAATTGACCTTTACAAACATCTCTGATCGCATCAATATCTACCTGTGGGAATTCAAACACATTGACTAAGAACTGAGCTTGTAAAGTATTCACACATCCTAGATTACTTACTACACTTAGATTCATGGTATAAGTGCCTTCAGAGGTAAATCGGATACTGTTTTCTTTTTGATAAACAGTATCACCTGGAGCAATGCTCCATTTCCACTCTGCGATTCCGAAATTGGATCGGCTGCGGTCATTAAATTGATATACTGTATTTCCGCAATTATTAGCTCCAGACAAAGTAAAGTCTGCAATTGTCTGATCTACTTTTACAGATACTGTATCAGAAGAACTTACACAAATACCATTTGATATTTCCCACGCAAATTCATAAGTGCCTGGTACCAATCCGGAAACAGTCGTATTCGGATTGGTTGCATCAGCAAAGGAAACATTATTAGGACCTGCTATTTGTCTCCACATGCCGGTTCCTGATAAAGCTGTATTCGCTCTTAATGTTGTGAAGCTTGCTGCATTACATACGAGTATATCATTACCTGCATTGGCAGTGGTAACAGGTTCAACAACTGCTATTTCTACAGGAGTTGTATACATTACCGCACAGGTACCGTTTTTCACGAGACTACGGTACAAAGTAGTACGCTGAAGATTATTGTAACGGATGGTATCGGTAAGCGCAGTATTTATCGGACTCCAGATAGCACCGCTGTTCTCTGATGATTCCCACTGAATAACGCTACCCAGTTTACCTGATAATATGACTTGTCCCGAATTGTTGTTATAACAAACTGTATCAGCTCCGCTAAGTGTTCCGGCAACAGTGGCTGCATCAACAACAATATTTACAGTATCACTAAATGCTGCAGAACAAACACCACTTTGTACCATTACTCTGAATAAGGTTGTTGAAAGCAGGTTGCTGAAACTATATTGATCACCCGTATAATTAATCAGTGTCCAGTTATTGCCATTGTCTATTGAAGATTCCCAACGGATAAGATCACCAACATAATTGGTAAGTTGTAATGTGCCGTTATTGGATGTAACACAAACGGTATCATTTGCCGCGATATGTCCACCTACTGTTAATGGATTTACAGTAATCGTAACTGTATTTGAATACAATGAAGCACAAACCCCACTCTGTACCAATACCCTGAATCTGGTAGTGGCAGTTAAATTTGTGTAGCTATAAGTGTTTTGTGTAGTATTGATCGGACTCCAGTTTGTGCCGTTATCAACAGAACTTTCCCATCTAATAATGGTTCCGGTATAATTTGCAATAGATAATGTACCTGTATTGATATTGGTACAAACAGTATCATTTCCGGATAATATACCTGCGGAAGTAGAAGGATCAATTCTTATCTCCACTTCATTACTTGAAGAAGGACATACAGCATTTGAAATAGTCCATGCAAAACGGTAAGTGCCTGTGCTGAGACCGGAAATATTAGTTGCTGCAAGTCCTGCATTAGCAAAGATGGCTGTAGTAGGTCCGGCAGTTTGACTCCACATACCCACACCAGAGGACGGAGTATTGCCTTCCAATCTACCGGTACTGCTATTACACAAAGCCTGATTTAAACCAGCAACAGCAGGTGTTACCTGTGGCATGACTGTGATCTGAACCGGGTTTGAATAAGCCGTTGCACAAACGCTGTTTTGTACCAATACCCTGAATAAAGTAGAAGCAGTCAGGTTGGTATAAGTATATGTGTTGCTAGTATTAGCTAATACTGTCCATGAAATACCATTATCAGTAGAGTATTCCCAATGTAAAACGGAGCCGGTTGTTCCGCTTAATTCCAGAGAACCGTTATTGGTACCTGAACAAACAGTAGCATTGGATGATAATACACCCGGAACAGTCACCGGAGCAATCGTGATCTGAACAGTATCTTTTGAATCAATACAAAGATTATTGGTAATCGTCCATACAAAAACATAAGTTCCAACAGTTAACCCATTGACAGCAGTACGTGGATCTGTAGCGTTAGCAAAAACAGGAGTAGTAGGTCCTGACACATGAGTCCAAGTACCTGTACCAGATACCGGCTGGTTACCTTCTAATACAGTGGTTACTGCATTAAATAATAGCTGATCTGCACCTGCATTTGCAGGAGTAACAGGTTGTAAAACGGTAATGGTAACATCATTTGAATTCAATGTATTACATGAACCACTTTGTACAACAACACGATAAGTTGTGGTTGTATTCAAATGGTTCTAAGTGAGCGTGTTGGTAGTATTGTTAATA
>CAYMQQ010000142.1:0-3911 GCA_964392685.1 uncultured Sediminibacterium sp. | reverse complement strand
ACAGCATAAACCCTTGAAAATGTTGCCTTTCGGCTGTGGGCCCACCAGGGCATGAGCAATAATTGTTCTAGAATTTACAGTTAAATTTTTCCACTGTTAATCAAGCTGTTATGGTGTACTTTTAGTGCAAAGAGCTTAGTTGCCTATTGATAATTACTATTATAAGCACTTAAATATCATGCAATATAAGTTTCATGTTTAATTATAACGAATAAGCGCTGAATAATTAACAATACATTATTTATTATGACTGCTGTTTCATTTAATTAATTCAAAGTAGCTAGCTAAAAATCTATCACCTATAACTTTCCCTTGAACTTTTGCTTTTTTAATCGCATTGCAAAAGCCTTCATTGTCATGCGCATCTCCATGGTCATCTATTCCTGTACCATCTACAAAATAGTTCTTGCCGTTTAATTTAATGGCTAAATGACAGCCCTTTCCTTCCATCTTAAACATACAAGTGCCACAAGTTGCTTGTACTTCATAGGTTGGATTTTTAGGGTTAAATACCAGTTTCTTAGTTGTACTATCCTGTGCATTAGCAGCGTTGAATAATACTAGTCCAAATAATACCAATAACATTTTTTTCATAATCGTAATTTTTAATAGTTTAAATAAATACCTATACCAAATCCCATATCACTATCATAGTGTGTTCTAAGCCCCATATTTTTATTCACTATGTATCTCGCACCTAACATATACTCTTTATCGGTATTGACCATAAATTCACCTCGCATTCTTTTTGTAAGAGGTATATCTTCTCTCATTAATTGAAGTCTGAGATTGCCATCTTGATATACTTCTGTTTGAAAAGTAACAAGCATTGGTAGCACATAAGCAACACCTAAACTTATTTGTCTTCTTTCATCTTTGGTATTTACTTGACCAAATAGGTTTTTCTCAGATTCGCCATTATGAAGTTTTCTGTATCTCCAGTCAAATCCAATAAATGGCATCAACCATTGCATTTTACCAATATATCTCCCAATGTGGGTTTCTGACTCATACCCATGTAAATCGTTGAAGCCTAATCTCCATTCAGAGCCAATGCTCCATCTGGTATTCTGCAACATCACCATACCGTCATTTCCATTTGTAGCAAAATCGTTTTCTGCCATGGAATGTAACTTTCTATCCTCTCCATATAGCTTTCTCTGAGCTAATCTTGGATTTGGAATTAAAGGGTTTGGTGCCTGATTTTGATAGGTGAAAACCCTTCCCATACCACTCATCATGTGGTATAAAATATGGCAGTGAAAAAACCAATCACCTTCCATGTTGGCATTAAATTCAAGTGTGTCCGTCTCCATTGGCATAATATCTATGATATTTTTTAATGGAGCACTTTCGCCTTGCCCATTTAATACTCTGAAGTCGTGGCCATGCAAATGCATAGGATGTCTCATCATGGAGCCATTGTAAATAATCATCCTCACGTTCTCACCTTTCTTAATTAATATTTTATCAGCTTCAGAGACTACTTTATTATCCATACTCCATACATACCTATTCATATTACCTGTTAGTTCAAATTTTAGTTCCTTAACAGGTGCATCTTTAGGAAGTGATGTATTATGAGGCGACTTGAGCATTGAGTAATTCAATGTGACAATATCAGAGAGGGCATTACTGTTATATTGATTTGCACTATTTTCCTTGACTTGAGCGTTACTAGGGCCTGTTATTTCAGGATACATGACAACGTTCATATCCATTTGATTCAAACTCATATTCATCCCCATATCATCTAAATCGCCATTCATTTTCATCATTGAGTTCATCATCTTCATACCCTCAAAGTATTTCAATCTTGGAAGCGGTGCCATTGGTTGTTTTTCACCTTCTCCAATATATAATAGGGAATGATTGATTCTGTCCTCTGAGGTTGCTTGAAAAGCGAAAGATTTATTTTTTTCAGGCACAGTAACTATAATGTCATAGGTTTCAGATACAGCAATGATAAATCTATCTACTTCAACTGGTTCAACATCATTTCCGTCATTTGCCACTACCTGGAATTTACCCCCGCCATAGTTTAGCCAAAAATAAGTTGACGCCCCAGCGTTTGAGATTCTTAATCTTACTTTATCACCAGCTTTGAATTGCGACAATTGACTTTCTGCCTTTCCGTTTAAAAAGAATCTATCATAGTAAACATCACTTACGTCCATTGCTAACATCCTTTTAAATTCATTTTTTACTTTGGTAGTAAGATGTCCTTCTTTGATAGCTTCGGCATAACTCTGAGTAGAGCCCTTTCTTATAGCAAACCAATCTGTTGCATTGTGTAACATTCTGTGCACATTGTTAGGGTTGTAATCTGTCCATTCACTAATGATAACTGGAACGGTTGGCAAATCGTCTATCCCTTTTCTAAATGTTGGGTCATCTTGTTTTTTATTCAAAATCATTGAACCATACATTCCTATCTGTTCCTGCAATCCTGAATGACTATGATACCAATGAGTACCATTTTGAACTATTGGGAACCTGTAAATATGTGTTGTGCCTGGCTCAATAGGCATTTGAGTTAAATAAGGCACACCATCTTCTTTATTGGGTAAGATAAGACCATGCCAATGCAAAGAGGTTGATTCTTTTAACTCGTTGTGCACATGAATTTCTGCCGTATCTCCCTGGGTGAAGCTTAAAGTAGGCATTGGTATTTGTCCATTAACTGCGATTGCCCTCTTGGATTTACCTGTAAAATTAACTGTAGTATCTCTTACATATAAATCATATCGTACTACCTTTTGGGCATTTAAGAATAAAGTTGATAGAAGGAGCAGGGCTAAAAGACAAATACTTTTTAAAGTTTTAATCATCTTGTTTAGTTTAGTTTTATTGAATAGTTTCCAATACTCTACCACATGTCAACATTTGATTACCGTAGTAGGGGTTCTTAATCTTATTTTCTAAGCTTAACCAGTTAGCCCCTTTACCTTTGTTCGCCATAGGACAAAATTGATAATATACTGGAGTGCTAACTTTTGAAACTTTCAGAACAGCATAAAGATTTTTTGATAAAGAAATGAAATGGTCTCTTTGGTGAGAGATTTCTTTTGTTTCGTTGATGTGTTCGGCATCTTCTTTTAACTCATTCACTACCTTCATCCACTGAGTATGCGTGGTTGCGTCCAGTTCATCCATCTTAACGGCTTCAATGGATGATAATAAATCCTTGGCTAAAACAGAAGCAGTATTTCCATCGGTTTTAACTAGGGCATCTTTAATTGCGATATATGAATTTAGGACTTTTGTTATATTTGAATTTGTTTGAGCATTTACATTAAAAGAACATAATAGAATGGCAGCAGCCATCAATAGCTTTATTGATTTCATAAATTAATTTTTATTTTGAAAAAGAGAAAGGATTCAAGCGAACTACTTGAATTTAAATTTGATATGTACTATACAGTTTTCGGAGGGTGCCAGATAGAGGCATTCATGGCCTTATAATAAAACGGCGTGTAAGTGTTATATTTTTTTACAATCGTGAACGAGAACAATTCTTCAAGTGTGATTTCTTGTTTGAAATCAAAACCGGTTGTATTAACAGATGTACAATCGCAATTATGATGTTTACATTTTTCATCGCAATTATGACCTACACCCATAGTATGTTTTTTTATGCAACTGTCATTGTCTTTTTGTAATACTTTGAAAGTGAATGATTTAGCTTTTTGCTTTTCATTAGGTTTACTGCATGCAAGAGTGGTATTGGAATAGAGTGTAAATCCAATTAAAAATAAAAATAATATAGATAGTCTTTTTAGCATGCTATAACAGTGCAAATATAAGCCATTTTGAAAGTCATTTTTAGGAGTATCACAAAAATATAAGTCTGTTAAGGACTTGAACCCTAAAGAATTAATTAACAGAAGCACTTGAATACTAATAGATTA
>CAYMQQ010000141.1:0-3960 GCA_964392685.1 uncultured Sediminibacterium sp. | reverse complement strand
GCAGGGTGTCCAAATAAAAAAGAAGTTCATCGCATCGTCTCCCGAGGTACGAGGGGACGTTGCGTGTTACACAGCCGGTGTGTATCATTTGCTTTTAGGCTTACTAATTTGTTACCAAAGAATAGATCATAAAAATTAATGATTAACTTTCATTAGTATGAGTGGTCACAGAGTCTCCATAGGAGTCCTTCGGACCTCTATGAGAGCTGCGAGTTACGTTCAAAAAAAGTAAAACCTGCTGTGAAGGAAAAGACCAAGATGCAAATAGAATGATACCTAAGAAAAGTTGTAGTGGCCGCAACGTCCCCTCGTACCTCGGGAGACGATGCGGGGAACTGCTTCTTTTTAAGATGATGGGTGGAGAGAGTACACTCTGCGGAGTAGGAACATCAAGTGATCTAGTTAAACCAGATACAATTCTTTACGAGAAGAAAAAGAAACAATGAAAAAGATGATAAAATTTCTTTCAGTAGCCCTGTTTTTTTGTGTTGGTTGCACTGATAAAGAAAGAACAATAGTGATTGATGATAATGTTAAAGCTGTTGGTAATATTAGTCGAGATACAGTTTATGAAGGAGAAATCAGTTTTTATAATATTCATACAAATAAACTCTTGTCTACTGCAAATTATTCAAACGGAATTATTGATGGGAAAAGTATAGAGTATTATGATAATGGAGAAATGTCAAGTAAGACAAATTACGTGCAAGGAAAAAGGAATGGAATAATAAGTTTGTATAGTAAGGCTGGGGAGATCGTAAATGAATATTTTACATATTATGACCTTAAAGTTGGGGAGGATATTCAATATAGAAATGGAATTGTTTCCAGTTATTGCTTCTATTCCTTTGATAATAAAAAGTTATTATTCATTAAGTATGATAGCATTGGAAAATCTCCAATTACTGAGATTCAGGATGGTTTTTTCTTTTATACAATTAGAAAATTTGATATTATAGACAGTTCTGATAGTCAAATGGAGATATTCTTGTACACACCCAATCCGCCAAATTATAGCTTCAAATATAGTTTGGTTGTAGTAGACGAGAATTTTATACTTAAAGAAGATGTTGAAAGATTTTCATCTTCAAATAGATGGGCGATTTTTTCAGGTAAGATTCAAAAAAAGGTGCATGAGAAATTGGCTCTAAAACTTGAGATTGATGATCCAAATGTACCTGACCGAATTATAATGTATAAAATTATTGAGATATAACTTTTGGAAAGTTCCAAAACTTTCCAAAAGTTTCCGAGGCATCCTTAAAACTAAAAACCGCCATAAGCTCAAACTTACAGCGGTCTATAATTTGGATTGTTACCCGAAGTGGATTTTTTTCAAATGAGTTTTTAAATGATGTGAGACTTTTATCAATGATTGCTGCATCATAGTTTACTTCCACACCATGGACAATAAGAGATGCTTATCCAAGAACCTCCACCATCATGAATAGGTAGTCCAAATGTTTTTCGTTTTGGTGAGTATGCTATTACTGAATCATATTCTATGTTTCCAGTTTTTCGTGATTTTTTATCTTCAATGAGATGGTAAGCCATATTAATACAGCAGAATTTTTTGATGTCGATGCCTGCTTTTTTGATGCGTTCCTTTAACTCCCATTCTTGACATTCTTTATCATTGTGGAATGCATTCATATATTCTTCATGCTCCGCGGAATCCCAAACCTCTCTTGGTAGTGGAAGTTTTGAGTACTTCTTATACAGTTTTTTATAAAGCTTTAAATCCATAATGAAATTTAGCAATATCTCCTCAAAAAGTATTTAATAAAAAAAGGCCTCATAAAAAATGAGACCTTTAAAAGTTGCCCGACCTAAGTTACGATCGTTTCAATTTCGGAAGGATTTGGCGATAATTGCTGATGTTTCACTAATTGAAGGATTGTAAATCATTGGTTTATATAGGCATGTGAATTGGATTTTTTTCGAACCATAAAAAAATCAAGTTGTTTATCTAATGATTAGATACATAGAATTACAGGACGTATATTTCGAGTGAAAAAACGAAGAGTCAAATAGAATGATACCTAAGAAAAGTTGTAGTGACCGCAACGTCCCCTCGTACCTCGGGAAACGATACGGGGAAGCTGCATCTTTTGAAGATGAGGGTGTAGAGTCGATAAAGTACACGCTGCGTAGAAGGAAGCTAGTGTTTTTTTAGCGTAATGCATAAGAAATAGGTTTATGTAAAAATCTAAAACCTTTTTGCTATTTTATGCTTGTACGCATAGTGTGTTTTCGAAAACCGAAAAAAATCATTGTAGAACCTGCGAATAATATAAAAGCTATAAGCAGTAGTAGCTGATTGATGTACGGTATTACAGTATAGGTCATTGCAAATAGACCTTGAAGCATAAGTACTAATTCATTTGATAGTATTCCTGCAATGAAGAATATTAAACCTTTACGCAATAAAGGTAGAGCGTTGATGTCAAGGTTTTTAATTATAAATGTCAGCAGAAATAAACTGATGATGCCTAGTAGTACTAAATGCAAATACCCTATTACTATCGGTCGGAAGCCATATGCTAAATCGCTAAGAGCCGGTACAGTAGAAAAGAGCTGAAGGCATAGTTTGATGCTCAGGGCTAATAATACAAGTAGACCTGTTCTTTGCGATAGTCGTGACCATGATAAGCTGAAGTGGTTGCGTCTAACCGATATTACTTTCCATAAATAAATTCCTCCTATCACTTGAGAAATAGCCGCTGCAATAACAGTGAGATATAACCAAAAAGGAAGATCTGCCCATAATATTGACAAAAAATAGGCAGGTATACAAGACGCAAAAAATAATCTGAATATTTTATGATGATATTTTCTAGTTGGTTCGTTGTCTCCAAGTGCTTCGAATAAAAGCCCCATACAAGCAAAAAAGAACCATCCATTATACTGAAAGTGTAAAAAGAAATATACAGAAGCTAAATACCACTGCTGCGACATTATTTTATTGGCCATAAGAAATGATAACGAAAAGGCACCTAAAGAAGAAATAAGTAAAAAAATCAAAGCTGCCCGAAACCACTTAAAAGCAGGTGTTAATTTACCTTGGGAGTCCTTGCAAAATTGTATCACAAAAGTGTATGATACAAGAATTGATAAAGTTGAAAAACTGATAGATATCAGGCCATATCCCTGAAATGGAAAGCTAAATAGCATTCCGTAAGCGGTTATCAAATTAGCAAGTAATAAGCGTCGATACTTGAAAAATATTTGTTCATCATTACCAAGCTTGGATATCATTAAAATCATTAATAGCTGCGTAATCCAACCTGAGAATGCAAAATGTGAGTGAGCATGTAAAATATGCTTTTGATGTAGCCAAGGCATCGAAAAGACAATTTTATACCTCATTAGCAACCCTAAAAGTGCAATCAGTATTAGATTAAAAAGGGTCACTTTTATCCATCGCCGATAATGATCTGCCATAGGCCGGTAATTTGAGTGTAAATTAGCCAGCTGCTTATAATTTTCTTATGATTATAATCATGTTAGCAGTAAACTTTTCCTTTATCAATCATTAGCTGTCCTTTTCGATGTAAGCTTCTAATGCTTCTTATAACTGTCTCCACCCGCATACCTGTCATATCAGCAATTTGTTGTCTGGTTAATTTTATCCGATTACAGTCAGGACAAATATTCTTTTTGCGCTGCTTCAAATATGCCAATAGTCTGGATATACAATTTTCAGGATCGTGTTGTGCCAGTTCTTTGATCACATAAAATTTAAATCTGATCCTGTCGATCATTAGTTTGGTAAATTCAAAATGAATATCAGGATGCTGCTTCAGCATGGTGAGAAACACATCCTTCTGCAACCTAATGATTATACTACTCTCATTCGCAATAGCACTGGCAGCATAAGGCTGTCCATCAAAAAGAGGAAGTTCTCCAAACGATTCCCCCGGCTCAATCATTACTTGTAAAAATTCCCTTCCCTCATCA
>CAYMQQ010000140.1:0-3990 GCA_964392685.1 uncultured Sediminibacterium sp. | reverse complement strand
CCGAATGCCATCACTAAAAAAAGCGTATGAACCATACATTAAGGGAGCTGAATGTTTTAATACATGAGGGTACACAGCAAGACATTACTGAAACAGTCAGGGAACAAAAGAGAAAAGAAGCTACACTAAAAGCCAGAGAGCTGGAAAAGGATTTTACCGGCGCATTTGTAATGGTGCAATGCAAAAAAGCTTTGCGTAGCATGGTCATCGTTACGGTAAAAATCTTACATATCTGGCTGGAGAAATTATACCGTACCCGTCCACCGGAACAAAAACGCAACCGTACCCATGAACAGTTAGAGATCTGGTGTACCGATACCCTTGATTTTGTACGAAGACATTTTTCGGAGCACTTCAATCCCTATGAACCCATGCCGCGTTCGCTATGGGATCCCATCAAAGAACAGCAGGATGCGTATTGGGAATCTTTGTCTGAGAAGGTATCCGAAGACAGCTCCCCCACTTCACTGATCGCATTATTGCGTACCCTCTATCAAAATCAGTTGCACAGAACAGGTACCCATAGCTATTACCATGCAGAATATTGGACAGAGCTCTTATCCATTTTACCATCCGAACAAGCGGGTTTGTATGAAGATACCACCACTGCTATGATCTTCACACTCATACGACGCAATTGTAACCACTCTCTCTTTATTCATTTTTTCATCGAGCGTTGTACCCTGCTACAGACAGCATCTACCAACCCCATTCAACATTGGGTCACTTACCTGCACTGGGTAGACCGTATTCCATTGATCGACCAAATGGGCGCAGAGCCTGCATTACCTTCTATAAAAGACCAATTAAAAGAAGCGATACAGATGGAGTTGATAAGGTGTCAGGAGCTAGAGAAAAACAACACAGCGATAGAGCAATGCGCACAAGATTTATTATTCCATACCACACTTTCTGTTTCACAATTAGCAGCTTTCTTTCGAGTACTGATAGAGGCAAATATTTTAACCACTAACAACCATAAAGAGTTGATGAGAATGGTATCACAAACATTCAGAACCAGCCGAACCACAGCCCCCATATCAGCGCGACATCTCTATGATAAATTCTACTCCCTAGAAGGCCCCGCCCTCGCCATCGTAAGAACACATATCACCACCATGCTACAAAAAATAGCGATCCTCAGTCATTGACATGACCCCATCATAAAACCCGTCATGTAGACCGAATCCCGACGCAAGTCAGGAGAGCGGAGACATCTCCCCACTGTTAGCACTATTCATCATAACCCACCCTAACAACACCCCGGAGGGGTAAAAGATTGTAGCCCCAAAGCATATAGGAATTCCCAACCCCGGAGGGGGTTGCACAAAGAATATTTGGGTGCACCATTGAATAGGCGCAATTAAAAAACAAAATCATTCAATCACGCCGAAACGCTTTTCAAAAACTAAACCCGCCGTCTCGTGTTACCCCTCCGGGGTAAATAAAATTTTGGATTTTTTTGGAGCTACAATCTTTTACCCCTCCGGGGTATAAACCCCGATATCCCGATTACCCGATATCCAAAATCAGACATCAACATATAGCTTGCAGCTTGCAGCCTGTAACTTGTAGCTTCCTTGTACCCTGTCTCTTGTCTCTTATGCTTCCACTATGACTTCATTATCGTTTCACTATGAAATCACTATCATTCTCTTATGACTCTCTTATCACGCTCGTAACCCCCACGTATCTCTCTCCCGACATCATCGTTTGGTTCTTAGTACCCGGTCAGTCACCTGTCTTAGGAAAATCTTAAGTAACAGCAGAATAACCAATATCGAATATCCAACTTCGAAATTGGATATTGGACATTCTGCTGTTCTTATATTCTTATCGACGCATCTCATTCACTTGCAATACTTTATCAGGGCTGGTACCAGCCCTACCAGCCCTGACCGGGTGATGCAGCCATTAGTTTTGATCTCGTTAACAAACCACCGGTGGCCCGTCTGCAGCGGGAAACAATCACCACCCGAGAAATGAATCACGGGTGAATTTTTTAAAACGTAAAAACAAAACAATGGCAGCAAAACAATTTGGCACCCATCGGTTAAGCGGAACAGTAGGTGATGTTACTTACTCGCATACCAAATCGGGATTTAAAGCCAGACAAAAAAGTAAAATCAATATGGCGGAACGTCAATCCGGACAACAATTCCAGGCATGGCGAGACCACACTTCTGAATTTGGAATCATGACCACAGAAGCCAGGATATTCCGCAATGCATTCACAGACCTCAACTGGAACATCAAGAACAAGTCATTGATTCAGCAAACGGTGAAGTTGATGAATGCAATTCGCAAAACGGATACCACCAATTTACGCGGACAAAGACGCGCAAGCCTTGGCGACCTAAGTATGTTGGTAGGATTTGATTTCACAGGTAGCGGTAGCATTGATACGGCAATCAATGGCGGTTATTCCTCTGCATTCAATCGACTAACAGGAGTTACGGTTGCTACGATACAGCCAATGATTCCCAAACAACGTTTGAATGTACCGGCCAATGCTACTCATTTCATGTTCACACTGGCAGCGGCAGCGTTGAATTTTGAAACAGGAGAAATCAGTAAGGTAATGGTATCCACAGAAAAGTTATTGATTGATAATGAAGTATTACCGGAAACAGTGTTAACAGAAACGCTACCGGCAAACAGTACCGATCCGGTAGTGATAGCACTCAAACTGGAGTACTTCACAGAAATCAATGGTCACTACTATCCCCTCATGAGCGCCGCCTCCATCAACAGCACGGTAATCCGTGTGGATCAGGCGTAAGAGGGTAATAGGTGCTGTGTACTAGGTGCAAGGTATTGGTTGATTTGTTAATAAAAGTAAAGTAGGCATTACAAAGTCCTCATAACCCATCTGGCCATAGGCGAGACCCAAAAAACCAGCACCAAATACCGAGTACCTAGCACCTCAAAAAATCAAAAAATCAAAGATCAAAAAATCAAAGATTTAAATGCACTTAACCATTCACCGCACTTATCACGCGGAGGGAACGAATGGGTTGTTGACGATGGGGGCAAACAGTGAACCGTTGTGTTATACGATAGAATTGCCCTGGCGTAATAATGAGCTGAACAGGTCATGTATACCTGAAGGCACGTATGTACTGAAGCGCAGGTATAGTCCGAAGTTTCGCTGGCATTTAGAAGTAAAAGATGTGCCGGGAAGGAGTTATATACTCATTCATCCCGCCAACCATGCCGCACGCGAACTAAAAGGATGTATCGCCCCCGTACTACTCCTCACCGGCCCCGGAACCGGCGAGCAAAGCCAACAGGCTTTTGACATGCTGATCGGCAAATTGTTACGAGCCCTACAAAGTCAGGAAACCATTCTGCTGACTGTGATAAGTGGAAGCACAAAATTGTAAATGGAGGGGGTGCTGGGTGGGTGCTAGGTGCTGGGTACTAGGTGCTGGGTACTAGGTGCTAGGTACTGGGTGCTAGGTACTGGGTGCTAGGTACTGGGTGCTAGGTTTTAGAAAAGTTAATCGCTTTGCGATTAACACCCAGCACTATTTACCTAGCACCTAGTACCTAGTACCTAGTACCCGCTACCCGCTACCCGGCCCCCTCCCAAAATCAAAGACATGAAAAAAATCATCCGACGCGCGCGGTCGCAGACGCCGCCGTTTTTTAGAAAGATCAGGAATGTGGGGTTAGCGCTCACGGCCATTGCAACGGCGATAGCCACGCTACCGGTTGCATTACCGACCATTGTGGTAATCATCTCCGGCTATGCCGCCGCAGCCGGCGCCACCGCCACCGCCCTCAGCCAACTCACCCTCTACGAAGAGCCCCTTGATTGGCAACATGAAGAATGATCACTCCCCCGTCTCTTTTGAGACGGGGTTGTTTTTGTGAGGGGTGGATTGTGAATTGTCAATTGTGAATAAAGACCGTCATGTTGAGCCCGCCTTGGCGGATCAAACTCCAAAATACCCCGGAGGGGTAAAAGATTGTAGCCACAAAACA
>CAYMQQ010000139.1:0-4025 GCA_964392685.1 uncultured Sediminibacterium sp. | reverse complement strand
CTTGCAGCATGAAGCGTGAAGCTTGTAGCTTATTAATCTCAAACTGTAACTTTTCCCCCTCCTCCCCGTTACACCCTAAAACAAACAGTGTATGAAAAAAATATTGACTAGTTTATTCGCCCTTACCATGCTGTTTTCTATGGCTTTGGGGCAGGAAGTGGTATCGGGGGAGAACGTTCAAAAAAGGAATGTCGGATCTTTCCATGCGGTAAAAACTTCAGCTGGTATACAGGTGATTCTGACCAAAGGCAGCAAAGAAGAATTGGCTGTTACCACCAATGATGCAGACTTGTTAGACAAAGTAAAAACAACTGTTACCAATGGTGTTTTAAGAATTGGTAGAGAAAATGACGATTGGAAATTCTGGGAGAGAAGAAGAAATTGGAAAGTGGTCGTGTATGTTTCTTACACACAGTTGGATGGTTTAGAAGCGAGCAGTGGAGGTTCTATTCAAGCCAAATCTGTTGACCTAGATAAACTAACCGCCGATGTAAGCAGCGGAGGAACCATTACCGTTGCAGGCAAAGCTTCAGCATTGAATGTTGACGGTAGCAGTGGCGGTATTTTCCGTGGCTACGATTTGAATGTAACCTATTGCAAAGCAGATGTAAGCAGTGGTGCCGGTGTTCAGGTATTTGTGAACAAGGAAATTTCAGCAGAAGCCAGTAGTGGTGGTTATGTAAGATTCAAAGGCGAAGGCCTGATCCGTAATATCAATGTGAGTAGTGGTGGAACAGTGAAGAGACAAGCGGATAAATAGATGTCTGATTTCTGATGTCGGATGTCAGATTTTGACTTTTGATTTTTTACTTTTTACTTGATTATAAAAGTGGCGAACATATAGGATCTGTTCGCCACTTTTTTATTGAATAGTACACACCATATCTAAATTATTTTTTCCATTATACTCATATGAGCCAATCTTTATAAATCCAATTTTATTGTAATAGTTGACGGCTACCATATTATCTTCCTGAACACCACCCCATAAAATGACTCTTTGTTTTTGCAGTTTTTGTAAGTAGTTTTTAGTATGATTCCATAGCACTTTTCCAATTCCTTTTCCTTGCCAGTCATTTGCTAAAGAAGGGGCGTAGGTAGCATCTGTAGTATGGTTTGGCTGAATATTGTAACTAAATAACCTAGGATGATCGTGTTCCAGATACCCCAATTTCACAATGGCATATCCTATAATAAAAGTGCTGTTGTTTTCTATTATAATAAATCCTGTGTAATCAGGATGATGATATAAATGTTCCAAAGCTTCCTTGGTAAAAGGATGCGGTCCAAAACGATTTCGGGTTTCCTCATTCAAATGATGGAGATACGATAAAAGGTTGGGTAAATCAGAAACAAGCCACTGCCTACAAGTAATATTATTTGTCACAGATTCACAGATTATGCACAAAAAAATCGGGTAACAATTCCTTTACAATTTAATCATTGTGCGGTTATGTTACAGTTGTCACTTGCAGTAAATTATTCATTATGAAAACACGGTCATGTACTTTGCTGGTAAATGCCACCGGGCAATTATTACAGCAGCACGCTTTTGATCATTTGTCGGATGAGAAATTATCACGGATGAACAGTTGTCTGCACAAATTGGGCAATCAACAACAGTATGATGATGTAAGAAAAATTGAACATGAATTGCTGAATTATTGTAAAGAAGCCAACTTGTATGTAGAAACCGCTACACCGCATGCTTTACAACAATGGTTTGCAGTGATGAGCAGCTATGGAGAATCTCCTATGTCTGTGATGGGGACCCATCTTCAGGAAGAGGCAGAATGATTCGAAAGCTGGTTCCTTTACCACTTTCACTCCATCGTACAAAAAGCTTACCGCCATGGTACTCCTCAATGATACGCTTACTGAGGGGGAGGCCCAGTCCCCAACCTCTTTTTTTCGTTGTAAAACCAGGTTTGAATACTTTATTAATATTCACGCCACTGATTCCTTTTCCTGTATCTGTTACATCAATTTGTAATTCCTCATGTGTGCTATGTGCTTCAATTGTAATGGTGCCTTTTCCTTCCATGGCATCTAAGGCATTTTTGATCAGGTTTTCGATCACCCAATCAAATAATGGCGCACTGAATTTCGGCTGAACAGCTAATGGCTGCTTGGTAAATTCAAATTGTACTTGTCCCCCGGATCTTTTTTTCATGTAAGCAATCATCTGATCAATTTGTTCAAAAGGATCGCCGGGTTCAAGTTTTGGTTGACTTCCTATCTTACCAAAACGGTCTGTAATCAACTGCAGTCGCTTTACATCTTTGGCAATTTCAGGAACGATCTGTTGATTTTCTCCCTGCTGTTTGAGGATTTCAAGCCATCCTTCCAAACTGGAAACAGGAGTGCCCAGTTGATGTGCCGTTTCCCTGGCCATGGCAGCCCATAATTGATTCTGTGCACTCTTGTAATGCGATTGAACAGCCATGATCGCAATCGCTATGAATAAGGCTACAATGATTAATTGAACCAATGGATACAACTTCACTTCTTTCAGCAGTTTACTTTGTCCATAGTAATAATGATTGGCTGTATAGGGATTGTCTTTCATCACCAATACAATGGGCTTATTATTGTATCGACGGAATTCTTCGAGCTTGCTTTGTAAATAAGTACTATCCGATGCTGCCAAACTGCTATCAAGGTTCAGGTAGTTTCCGGTGATGCTATCGTTCTCATTGGTTTCAATGATGGGTATTTCCTGATTTTCTGATGAGATAAAAGTGGCTAAGTTTAGATTGGAAGTATCATAAGAGTTCAAGATGGTTCGTTGTGCTTCTACCCAAACGGTCACGTACATTCTTTCCTCGGTAGCTATTTTCCCGGCTACATACTGCGAATAAAAAATCGTTCCGCTCACCAGAATCACCGCAATCACCACCAATATGATCCGCCAATTGATACGCATGGAAAAGTTTGAGTGAAGATAGGGAAGAGGGAGGAAAAGTGAAAAGTGAAAGGTGAAAGGTGAAATCAGCCTTTTTCACGTTTCACTTTTCACCTTTCACTCAAAAGGCGCCCTAACGGACGCCTTTGGTTGTTGCTTGCTAAATATTACCCCCCGGAAATATTACAGGTTTGAATTGCTCGCCGGACTGAAGTCCGGCGCTATTTAAATTGGGACTTGTGTACTTGTTCTTTCCGTGTATCTTCTTTCTTTGTTCTTGTTACTTCCTTGTCCCTTGTCTCTTTATTCTTGTCTCTTAACTAAACAATCCACCTTTCTTCAAAGTCTTCACCCCTTCACCAATTTTGAAACCGTTGTTATAGATTTCAATTTTATAGTTACCGGTTTGGTATTTGGTTGTTTGTTTCCAGTCAAAACTTACAGGAGTAACTTTGCCTTGCTCGTAGGTAACAGATACTTTGCTGGTATATATTTTTTCACCTTCTTCACGGGTAATGAATTTGGTGCCTTCGCTGATTACTTTTCCATCAGGTCCGGTAACACATACATAAATATCTTTCACGCCACTTGGAGCAATACGATTTGGATCTAATACAAAAGAGATACGCATTAAGTCAGCTCTTTTTGCTGTTGAAGTGGTTTTTTCATTGCCGCTATTGCGAATATCAATGGCAGTGATACCAATATTAGAAGCATGAAGGGTAGAGGCAACATCTACTTTTTCATCCAACTCTTTTTTAGTAGCACTTAGATTTTGCTGAAGATTTTCTTTTTCTGAAGTGAGTTGTGTTTTTTCAGTGCTCAACTGCTCATTGGCGGCAGTCAGTTGCTTATTCTCACCTTGAAGCTTTTCGATCTCAGCAAATAGACCATCGATCTTGCCATTCAGTTCACTAATCATTTGTTTAGCCTGCGCCAGTTCAGCATCAGATGCATTTTTACGTTTCAGGATATTGTTGATATTTCCTTTCATCTTTTGAATCTCAGATCCACGATCGGCCAAAGCACCTTGTAACTGGATATTGCTCTGCGTCAGTGAATCAGCTTTAGCAGATACCTCGAGAAACTCTTGCTGAATGGCATTACGAGCACTGTCTAC
>CAYMQQ010000138.1:0-4038 GCA_964392685.1 uncultured Sediminibacterium sp. | reverse complement strand
AATTTTAATGCCGCAAAAAACTGCAAAAAATCGCCCTGATTATCGAAAAGCGGAATAATAAAGCAATGTTAAAGTTCTTATGCGATATTTTCGAATATATTTAATCATAATTTTTTTCACATTGTCTTTATCAAATGTGCATTTCCGCAAAAAACTGCATTACTGGCAAAAACAAAGACTTTATACCCCTTAAAAGGTATAAAACCGCTAAAAAACGAAAAAATGATGGATTCATTAACCGATGACCGCATTTACAATACCATAATCCCTTTCTGAATGTAAGGCAAGAGTTTAGGATCGGATGGGTCTAATTCTGTGATGAGGATATCAATTTCCTCCGGTTTACAAACTTGTAATTTCTGTGTGGTATTTAGTTTTTCAGATATCGCTAAAGAAACCGTCTTTTGAGCCCCCCGTATCATCGCCCTTTTTACTTCAATGATCTCCCACTCCAAATCAGTAATCCCTTCCTCGGCATCCATACTATTGGTACCCAGAAAACAATAATCTGCCTTAATCCCTGCCAGCCGCTGAATCACTTCTGCTCCCACCGATATCTGTGCTGTTTTGGATAACTTGTTTCCTAAGAAAATAACTTCACTCGTGGGATGTTCTAGCAGCTCCAAGGCAATCGGTACACTCACCGTAATAAAAGTAGCACTTAAATCGGGCGGCAATGCTTTTACCAATTCGCGAATCGTAGTACCCCCTGATAATAAGATGAACATGCCATCTTTAATGAGTTCTACTGCTTTATAGGCAATTCTTTTTTTCTCCGGCAATGAATAAATACTACTCGTCTCTAACGTAAAATGGAACGATTTAGACAAAGCACCCCCATGTACTTTAATGAGCTTTCCCTCTTCCGCCAACTCCTGAAGATCCCGCCTCACCGTATCTTCCGAAACATCCAGTTGTACACTCAAATCAGATGACAATACCTTATTATGGATATTGATTTGCTGTATGATATAAGCTTGTCGTTCTTTCTTAAGCATAGATAAAAATAAGGAAATGCCTGAATTACCAAATTGCATGGTTGCAAAATTGTATTTTCGCCTCTCTGAATTCGATTTTGTGAATGGTGAATTGTCAATGGTGAATGCCGAATTTTGATCATCACTCACCATTGACAATTCACCATTCACCATTCACAACCATGATCTCTCAAAACACCATACAACAGATCTTCAACCGTGTCGATATCATTGATATTGTGGGTGAATTCGTGAAACTCAAAAAAAGAGGTACCAATTACATCGGTAATTGTCCGTTTCATAACGAAAAAACACCCTCTTTTACCGTCTCTCCTACCAAAGAAATTTATAAGTGCTTTGGCTGTGGCAAAAGCGGTCGCGCCATCGATTTTGTGATGGAGCATGAGAAATACAGCTATCCTGAAGCATTACGATGGCTGGCTGCTCGCTATAATATTGAAATTGAAGAGACGGAAACCAGTCCGGAAATCAAACAACAGCAACTCACTTCCGAGAGTCTGTATGCCATCAACAATTTCGCCCAGAAATTTTTTACCCAACAACTATTCGATACGGATGAAGGTAAAATGATTGCACTCAGCTACCTGAAAGAGCGTGGCTTTCGCGAAGACATCCTTCACAAATTCCAAATAGGTTATAATCCTGATCATAGAGACGGACTCACGAAAGCTTTATTAGAAAATCAGTTCAACCGCGAATTACTGCCTAAAAGCGGATTGAGTGCCGTTAGAAATAATGATGAGCTCGTAGACAATTATCGCAATCGAATCATATTTCCTATTCATAGCAACACCGGTAAGATCATCGGTTTCGGAGCCCGTGTAATTGGCAAGAGTGATCGTGGGCCAAAGTATATCAACACACCCGAGAATGAGATCTATGTTAAAAGCAGAATACTCTATGGACTCTATCAGGCTCGAATGGCCATTGATAAAGCCAAAGAATGTTTACTCGTAGAAGGATATACCGATGTTGTGAGTCTGCACCAAGCAGGTATTGAAAATGTGGTGGCGAGTGGCGGAACTTCTCTAACCACAGATCAAATTCGACTGATCAAAAAATACACCGATAACCTTACGATCATTTATGATGGTGATAGTGCCGGTGTAAAAGCTGCATTGCGTGGTTTGGACATGGCATTGGAAGAAGGCCTGAATGTTCGACTCGTATTAATTCCGGATAATGAAGACCCCGATAGTTATGTTCATAAAGTAGGTGTTAGTGCTTTCAATGATTTTGTTGCAAGATCAAAAAAAGACTTTATCATTTTCCAGTTGGAAGTCATGTTGAAAGAAGCTGGAACAGATGTGAGTAAGAAAAGTGCAGTAGTGAATCAAGTTGCCGAAACCCTGAGCAAGATCAATAAGGCGGAAGACTTTACCAAACAACAAGATTATATCCGCCAATGTTCTGATTTATTGAGAATTGATGAGGCCGGTCTCATCAATCTTGTCAATAAATACAAGCGTGATAAGATTGCAAAAGAAGAAAAGAAAGGACTTGCTCAAGAAGAATTCAATCAACAACTGAAAGAAGCGGAGCAGCCTGAAGATGTATTGGATGATACCAGTCGATTGCTGGTTCAAGATGAAGCACATGAACGAAATATCCTCCGTGTTTTACTCGAATACGGTTTACGTTCATGGGATGAAACAACCAATATAGCAGATCATATTTTTAGTGAGCTAGAGCATTTTCATTTTGAAACTCCTATTCTGGAAAAGTTATTTGAAGCCTATAAAGAAGCATACGAAAAAGGACTTGAGCCTACTACCAAGTCTATGCTCTATCATGAAGATGAAAACATCAGAAACCTCATCATCAGTATTTCAGTAACACCTTTTGAGTTGAGTCAAAAATGGGATGAAGTGTTGGAAGGAATGAATATTGTGAATCGTGATACCAGCAGACAGGATGTGATCATGAGTATTCGTTTTTATAAGCTGAGAAGAATTAAAAAAATGATCGAAGAAAATCAAAGAGATATTGAGCATGCATCTACCGATGATTTTAAAAGACTACTTGAAATCCATAAACAACTCAAAGAAGCCGAACAAGAAATCACTACCCAATTGGGTACAGTGATTATTAAGTGAGAGGTGAAAGGTGAAAAGTGAAAAGACATCCTTTCACCTTTCACTTTTGACTTTTAACTTTTGACTTAATCTATTTATCATGTCCACCATCTATACCAAAAAAGTAGAAGTTCGCTGGAGCGACTTAGACCCTAATTTTCATCTGCGTCATTCTGTTTATTATGATTGGGGAGCTTATGTGAGGATGTCTTTTATGACTGAAAACGGCATCACTCCTTCCCTTTTACAACAATACCGGATAGGTCCGATATTATTTAGAGAAGAATGTGTTTTCAAAAGAGAAATCAGTTTTCATGACAGCGTGGAACTCACTTTACAGATTAGTAAGTCAACGCATGATATGAGCCGCTGGACCATGAAGCATGAAATCTGGAAAAATAAAGACACCCTTAGTGCGATCTTACAGATTGACGGTGCATGGTTAGACACACAGAAGCGCAAACTTGCTGTACCACCCGAATCTTTCAGAGCGATATTTGATACTATACCAAAGAGCGATGATTTTGTTTGGATAGAGGGCAAGTAATAAAATCAAGTCTTGGGCGTCAATGCTTCATTGATGGCTTTCTTCAACCAAGGAACTGTACCCATCCCATATCCCGATGTATGGAATATAATTTTTCCTTCTTTATCGACAACCACATGTGTTGGGAATAAGTTGATCCCGTATTGAGATGCAACATAAGAACCTCCATCGACGATCCCATATTCAAATGGCATTTCCTTCAAGAATTGTTTAAGATCATAGGACTGATCCAATGCTACAGCTAAAAAAATAACATCATCTCTTTCTTTAAAACCCTCCACCATATTATTGAGATGGGGAATTTCCATCCTACATGGCGGACAATTAATGAACCAGAAGTTGAGTACTACTACCTTACCCTTCAAATCCTTTAACACATATTTCTATCAAACCATTGTTACAAACTTCGCATTAGAAA
>CAYMQQ010000137.1:0-4140 GCA_964392685.1 uncultured Sediminibacterium sp. | reverse complement strand
TTTAAAACATATAGCATGTCAAAAAATAAATTATCCTCATCAGAAATAAAAAAAATATTAGCACAACTTCATACACGTTTTCAAGAAAATGAATACCGTCACAAAGGAATCGATTGGAAAAAAGTACAAGTCAAATTAGAATCGCAACCGCAAAAATTATGGTCATTACACGCTATGGAACAAACCGGCAGGGAACCTGATGTGATTGCATATGATAAAAAAACAGACAGTTATTTGTTTGTAGACTGTTCTGCAGAGAGTCCAGCCGGAAGAAGAAGTGTTTGTTATGATCGCGAAGGACTTGAATCCAGAAAAGAACATGCTCCCAAAAATTCAGCAATGGATATGGCCAAAGAAATGGGCATTGATTTATTGAATGAAGAACAATACCGACTTCTCCAATCACTTGAACCTGTGGATCGTAAAACATCCAGCTGGTTATTAACACCCCCTGCCATTAGAAAAGAAGGCGGTGCCATCTTTGGCGATCATCGGTACGGACAAGTATTCATTTACCACAATGGTGCCCAGTCCTATTATGCAGCCAGAGGATTTAGAGCTGCGTTAAAAGTATAAGTAAGTTCGATCCTTTTACTAACTTACAAACCAGGGTTCCTATTGCTTACTGTAAAGATGTATTCAAATAATAACCACATGAAACAAATCCTGTTCATATTTACCTTGTTGTGCTCCTTACAACTGTACGGACAATCCATACCCTCTGAAGAAAAACTAATCCTCCAAAAAGTGAATCAATTTTTCGAGGCATTGGAGAAGCAGGACACCATTCTCTTAAAAAGTATTGTAGTACTAGACGGACAAACCACTTCCATCCGCACCCAAAATGACAGCTTACTGATCAGAACAGCTTTATTCAAAGACAGGATGAAGAGCTTTGTAAATCCTCAGGCTGTGATCTACGAAAAAATGCTTTCCGCAGAAGTGAAGATTCATGGAAGAATCGCCATGGCATGGGTGCCCTATACCCTAAGTATCAATCAAAATTTCAACCATTGCGGAATTGATGTATTCACTTTCTTTAAAACCCAAGAGGGCTGGAAGATTGTTTCTTTAGATTATTCTGTGGAGCCATCAGTTTGTCCTGAGAGAAAATAAATATCAATCTACTTTTAACTCAAATAAACTCACTTTATCTAATTGATAATGATCCGGCAATCCGCTGGTATCTTTTAACTGTACCATTCCTAAAAATGTAAACCCACTTTCCTGATAATGTTGAATCAGTTTTTGATTCTCTCCAACAGTATCTAAACGTACGTAGTTTCTATTGTTATCTTTTGCATATTGTATGGCCCATCTTACGATCTCTTTGACTAAGTGTCTGCCACGAAAAGCGGGTACGGTTGTGATTCGATGAATATAAATAGAAGGATCACTGTCTTTCTCTTCCCATATTTGCGGATCATTCCAGGTAATGGCCCATATACACGCCAATTCTCCATTGATCATCATTTTCCATTGTCTTCCCTCTTCAATTTCCTTCACCACCATATCCCGATCAAATTCAGGAAAGTGCACAGGGAAACGCTCTTTCATATATTGCGCAGCCATTCGATACAAACCGAAAATGGTTTCAATATCCGCAATCGTACTATTCTTGATCTCCATATTTCAAAAATAGGCTGCCAATCTGTGATGAAAATGCCCGATGTGATGAATGGTGAAAGAGAGGAGAATAGAGAAATAAGGAATAAGAACCAAGGAACAAGGGACAAGAAACAGGGAAGGAACAAGACTCAAGAATCACGTTCTTATTTCTTATTATTTCACCCCTCTTATTTCAACACGGCCAAACAATGGCTCAGGCTTTCCTGCCAGGGTTTTGGTTGAATATGATATTGTTCAGTAATGGCAGACAGGTCCATTACAGAATACCCCGGACGCTTGGCTGGTGTAGGATATTCAGTTGTCGTAATCGGTTCCACGGTACAAGTCAATCCGGCTGCATCACGAATGGCTTTTGCAAATTCATACCAGTTGGTTTCTCCGGTATTGCTGTAATGAAAAATTCCTGGATGGAAATGCCCGTTTTGAGAAGCTATTATGATATTCATTGTTGCAGCTGCCAAATCAGCCGCATAAGTAGGACAGCCTTTTTGATCAGCCACTACTTTTATCAAATCACGTTCTTTCGTCAAACGCAGCATGGTCTTTACAAAATTATGTCCGTGAGAACTGTATACCCATGATGTTCGGATGATGATGGTAGACGAGTGATTTTCCAAAGCCAATTGCTCGCCTACTCTTTTGGTATATCCATAATAATTTACAGGACTGGTAGGTGTATCGATTGTATACGGAGTTGTTCCCTTTCCATCAAATACATAATCCGTTGAAAAATGGATCAAGATGGTATTAAAAAGACTGCAGTGATGAGCGATCTCGGCTACTGCCTGTGCGTTGATACGATAAGCAAGATCTTGTTCAGATTCAGCTTTATCTACTGCTGTATAAGCCGCGCAATTAATAAAATAAGCTGGTTGATGCGTTTGAAAGAATTGAGAAATGGATGCTTCATCCGCAAGATTCAATTGATCTCTATCCGTAAAAAGAAACTCAAAATCATTAGCATATTGTTGCGCTAATTGCATCAGCTCCCATCCCAACTGACCATTCTTTCCTGTTACAACAATGAGTGGCTTTTGCATGTTTACTTATTCGTGAATTCTTTGGGCTGCTTGATCCATTCTTCTTTGGGAAGATTTTTAAAATATGCATACGTGATTTTCAATCCCTCTGCTCTATCGATTTTAGGCTCCCACCCTAATATCTCTTTCGCTTTTGTTATATCTGGTCTACGTTGTTTAGGATCATCAACAGGTAATGGTTTATGAACAATCTTAACGCCCGCCCCTGTTAGCTTTAATACTTCTTTTGCAAAATCCAATAAACTGATTTCATTCGGATTACCGATGTTCACCGGCATACTATAATCACTCATGAGTAAGCGATAAATACCTTCTACCAGATCGTCTACATAACAGAAAGAGCGGGTTTGACTACCATCACCAAACACTGTAATATCTTCTCCACGTAATGCTTGTCCGATAAAAGCAGGTAATGCTCTCCCATCATTCAATCGCATACGCGGACCATAGGTATTGAATATGCGAACAATTCTGGTTTCAACACCATGATAAGTATGATAGGCCATGGTGATGGACTCCATAAAACGTTTGGCTTCATCATATACACCTCTTGGACCAACAGGATTCACATTCCCCCAATACTCTTCTGTTTGCGGATGCACCAATGGATCACCATAAACTTCACTGGTAGACGCCACCAGTATTCTCGCTTTTTTAGCTTTGGCTAAACCCAAACAATTATGGGTACCCAGTGCACCCACTTTCAAAGTCTGAATCGGAATTTTCAAATAATCAATCGGACTGGCAGGAGATGCAAAATGAAGGATATAATCCAGATGTCCGGATACATGTATGAATTTGGTAACATCATGATGATGAAAATCAAAATCCGGTAATTTTAATAAGTGTTCGATATTATTCATATCGCCGGTAATCAGGTTATCCATACCAATAACATGATATCCTTCTCGAATGAACCGATCACAAAGATGCGATCCAAGAAATCCGGCTGCACCGGTGATGAGTATGCGTTTTTTTTCCATAGAAAAATAGTCCATGGACCATGGACCATGGTCTATTAACTATTTTCGTCCAATACTTTCATAATGATACCCCAATTCATTCATCTGCTTCACATCAAATAAATTTCGTCCGTCGAAAATCACTTTTTGCTTGAGCTTATTTTCAATCATTTCAAAATCAGGGGTACGAAACTCACTCCACTCAGTTGCAATAATTAAGGCGTCTGCATGATCTAATGCCTCATACTGACTTGAAGCCAATTGAATGCGATCTCCCAATTGCTTACGCACATTGGGCATGGCTTCCGGATCAAATGCAGTAATAGTTGCGCCTCTTTCCAATAAAGCTTGGATCATTTCCAATGATGGTGCTTCTCTGATATCATCTGTATTCGGTTTGAAGGATAAGCCCCACACTGCAAAATGTTTCCCGGCCAACTGATCACCATAATGTTTCACAATTTTATGAACCAAGTGTAGTTTTTGGTTTGCATTGACTTTTTCAACAG
>CAYMQQ010000136.1:0-4194 GCA_964392685.1 uncultured Sediminibacterium sp. | reverse complement strand
TCATCACCCGTCTTTATCTTATAATTTCTTTTAACAACCTGTACATTAACGTTCAAAAAACCGGCATCAATACCTTTTTGAACCTTGTTACGGGTAGCTCCTTCAATACGTCCTTGTACCCATTTGTCAATGCGTAAAGGTTCCTGACCTTTATCTACTTTAAAAGTCTTTCGTTCATAAAGTTCCTCAGTGCCTTCTTCAGGCTGGAGATCCAAATCTTCCTGCATCCTGCAAAAATAGCAGAAACCATCCAAGCGCATTAAAATGAAAGGATATCCGCTTTCCATACTAATTTTGCAAGATGCAGTCAGTACTATTCAGGGATTTGGGATTCAGGTCTTATCAATCGGTTTGGGATGAGCAGGAAGCCATGCTTAAAGAGAAGGTGGATATGAAGTCGGCTGCAAGAATGAGGGATCATGTTGGTCAGGCGACCAACATGGGTAATGGAGATCATGTTGGTCAGGCGACCAACATGGGCAACGATACCGACATCGTTGGTAACCCGACCAATCACACAATTGATACCGCCATTGTTGGTCGCCTGACCAACAATACAATACCTCATCATCTTTTACTGGTGGAACACTCGCCGGTATACACCCTTGGTAAGAGTGGGAAAACCGAACATATTTTGATTTCAGAACAGGAAATGCGGGAGAGAGGCATTGACTATTTTCATATTAATCGCGGCGGGGATATTACTTTTCATGGCCCAGGACAAATTGTGGGATATCCCATCCTAGACTTGGAACAATTTAAAACAGATCTTGGGTGGTATTTACGAAGTTTGGAAGAAGTAATTATCCTAACACTGGCACATTATGGATTACAAGGAGATAGGAGCAAGGGAGAAACAGGTGTTTGGCTAGATCCGGATGTTCCCGGAAAAGAAAGAAAAATCTGTGCCATGGGTATTAAATGTAGTAGATGGATAACCATGCATGGTTTTGCATTCAATGTAAATACCGACCTCAGCTATTTTGATCATATTGTGCCCTGTGGAATTGTAGGTAAGCAAGTAACTTCACTGGAAAAGGAATTAGGGTATACTGTACCTTTTGAAGAAGTGAAGATATTGGTAAAGAAGAACTTTGAAAAAGTATTTGATATTGTATTGGTAGAGGATTAATCTTTCTGCAGAAAAAATTTATTTTTTTCAATCAGTTCATTGTTTTTATAAAGTTCAAAATCATACCATCCACTCTTTTTAAAATTGGCTTTATCCATGATCAACTCATGTTCTTTTAATTGATTGATCCTGAACAGCTCTCTTCCTTCCAAATCAAAGAATACAATTCTGTATTGCTGAAAATCTTTTTCAGGAACAGATATATTCAGGTAGCCGGATGATTTGGTATAAATAAATTTAGAAGGCTTCCATACTTGTTTGGGCACAAAGCGATGCAGCTCAGCTCGGAAAGTAGTGATCTGATAAATCGTATCTTTTGTTGTATTGGTCACAGAATCCTTGAAACGCTTGTAAAATGGCAGTTCGATTTGTATCAATAAAGTATCTTTTACAAATACACTTACATACTCTTTCGGCTTTGGGATAAAAGGATTCCAATTGATCTCACCCGGTTTGAGTACAGATAAGGAGTCTTGCGTGAACCTAATCAAAGAGTCACGGAAGTTTCGATAAGCAGTGGTTGATAATTGAAATGCAGGTTGTCCTCTTTTATAAATTTGAATGTACTTTTCTGTGGGAGTAGTGGTGAGACTATCTTTTTTAATCTCTGTTTTAGATATGTCAATGCGCGCATCGATATTATCACTGGGAATGTCTGTACTAACAGTGTTGTATTCTTGTCCGGGTGATTTGATATCAGTAAAAAAATAGTTACCCCCTTTCAAAACATAAAAAATGCGGTAATAAATACGTGGGGCCGATGGAAGTTTTTGATCTATGTATCCATTTGAGGGCAGTTCGGGTGATTGAGCAGAAAAAATAGTGCCAAAATTAACCCCATCAGTAGAGCGTTGTACTGCCAATTGATTACAGGATGGATATGGATTGATCCAACTGATACTTACTTTTCCTTTGCCAATCTCTTTTACTGTAAAGCCGGGTAATGCCCTCTGTGACAAAGCTTGATGGGTCATCAGTATCCATACAAGAACCAGCAAATTTCTTCCATTCATGATAGCAAATATAAAGGCAGTGGGGTGATTAAAAAGGAAGGATCTGTGGTGAAAGGGATCTGTTACCTTGTAATCCACCACTATGGATCAGCAATAATCGGCTGCCTGATGTGAAAAATCCTTTTTCTATCAAATCATGTACTGCATAGATCATTTTAGCAGTGTAGACAAAATCGGTAGGTATTTTTTCAGCCAACCAGAACTGTTTCATAAAACTTAAAAGTTCAGATGGATGTTTAGCATATCCTCCCCAATCATATCCATGTAAGCATTGGAAATTTGATTTCTTTTCGGACACTTGACTAATCATCTGTTCTATTTCCTCCTTGATGTTGAAATGATTTCTAAGTACACTGATGCCTATGATTTCCTGTGAGGGTTCTGCGCTCATGTTGAGTCCGGCCATCATTGTACCTGTACCTAGCGCACAAATGATATGGGTATAGCTGCTTGTATCTTGTATGTTTAAAATATCGGCTGCACCTTTTGCCCCTAATAAACCATATCCGCCTTCAGGAATCCAATACCATCCCGACTGATGATAGGAATCCTGTATTTGTTGCTTATCTCGATAATCACTCCTGTTGATGAATTGCAGTTCCATGCCATAGCTTACGGCTTCTTTTAGAGTTGGAGACAACGCTGTATCTGCATCTCCACGAATAAAACCGGTTGTAGGGATACCCGCTTCTTTTCCTGCAAAAGCCAAGGCAACGATATGGTTAGAATAGGCGCCCCCAAAACTTGCCAGTTTGCAAGCTTTTGTGGTTATAGCTTCATCGAGATAATATTTAAGTTTAAACCATTTGTTACCACTGATCACGGGGTGTATCAAATCCAATCTCAGTATATCAGTATGAACATCTTGAGTAGAAAGCGTTTGGACTGATTGAATATGAATATTTTGAATATTTATCAACATCTGTTCTTTTGGTACTGCTGAAAGTTTTAGTTTCGTTGCTCTCAAAAGGATATTATGAAACCTACATTAGTCATTTTAGCCGCAGGGATGGCCAGCCGATATGGAAGTATGAAACAGATCCAGTCTTTTGGTCCCGATGGCGAAACTATCATGGATTATTCAATTTACGACGCTATCCGTGCAGGATTTGGAAAAGTTGTTTTTATTATCCGGGAAGAATTCGCAGAACAGTTCAAAGCCATATTCGAACCCAAGTTGAATGGACGAATCGCTACCGATTATGTATACCAACATTTATCAGCTTTTACCAATGGATATGCGGTTCCTGCCGATAGAACCAAGCCATGGGGTACAGGGCATGCGGTATTATGTTGTAAGGGAAAGGTAAATGAACCATTTGCAGTGATCAATGCAGATGATTTTTATGGGAAAGATGCATTTGCAAAAGCCTATACTTTTTTAACGACGCAATGTAATGAACAGACTTACTGTATCATTGGCTATCAGTTGCGCAATACTTTAAGCGATAACGGAACCGTGAGCAGGGGTGTTTGTGATGTAGATGCTGCCGGTAATTTAACCGATATTAATGAACGCACTAAGATCTTTGCAAGACCTGAAGGGGATATTGTCTATGAAGAAAATGATCAACTGACGGTATTGCCGGAGAATAGTCTGGTTAGTATGAACTATCTCTGTTTTGCACCCGGATTTATTGGTCTGGCAGAAAGCTTATTCAATGATTTTCTGGAAAAACAAGGACAAGAATTGAAATCAGAATTTTATATCCCAACGGTAACCAAACATTTTGTTCAATCCGGTAAAGGAGTAGTAAAAGTGATTCCAACCTCTTCTCAATGGTTTGGGGTTACTTATAAGGAAGACGCTCCTGGGGTACAAGCTAGCATCAATGCCTTAGTGGCTGCGGGAGAATATCCAAGTAGTCTTTGGAAATAATTGTGGATGGCAGATGTAGGATTTTTGATGTCGGATGTCTGATTTATGATTTGAAATTATTGTAAAAAATAAAGCGGCGAACACAATAAAATGTTCGCCGCTTTGTTATATTTAAACATCAGACATCAGACATCAGACATCAGACATCAGACATCAACTACTTCGCAAAC
>CAYMQQ010000135.1:0-4255 GCA_964392685.1 uncultured Sediminibacterium sp. | reverse complement strand
ACGTCCAGCCCTCACGGAAGGGAGCGGTGAACCAGCCCGGCTTGTCGATCTCGTCATCGGGGGTGCGGATGGTCATGGTCCCCTCACTTGTTCACGAACTTGCCGGCGATGGCGTAGGTGCCGATCGTGGCGAGGATAGCCGTCACGGCCCCCACGTCAACCCGGACCGATCGATCCCAGAGGTTGCCGACGGTGCCGATGATGACCAGGAACACGACCAGCCCGAGCAGGACCGCGATGATCTTGTCCGCGGCCCTGCGGGCGGTGGCCGTCGCCGGAGCGGGCTCCGGTGCCGGCGCGACGACGGCGGGGGTATCGTCATCGGCCGCCGGCTGCATCACCCCACCCGAGACGATCGAGCAGGAGTGCGAGGCGCTCGCGCCCCTCCACGCGCAGCCACCAGCCGAAGCCGCCGCCGATGATGAGTGCCATGAGGACGTAGAGGATGGTCACGTCGTCCATGGTGCACCGCGCAATACGCAGTTGTCAGTACGCATGACTACCTACCTTTCGGGGGCCCACCACAAGTGTAGGCGGGGTGGGAAGCACGGTCACGTCCCGTCATAGGTGACGAGCAGCCAGAGCGTCACGTGGATGTCCATGCTGGTCGGCAGGAACGCGCCGTTGGTGACCGCGTTGATGCCGATGGTCTGCCCTGCCGTGAAGGCGTCCGTGCCGGGCGCCTGGGTCGCCTCGTCGGTGGCCGGGGACGCCGACGTGAGGCTGTGCGCGGTCCACACCTCCGAGCCCGCGACCCACGCGCGCAGGCTCAGGGTGCCGGCGGTCAGCGCCGTGGAGATGCGGTAGGACATGCCCACGATGGAGCCAGCCCACGGGCAGGTGATCCGCGGGAACGCGAGCGCCAGCGCGTTGTCGGACGGGATGAGCTCGTTGGTCACGCCCGCGCCGAGGTTCAGCGTCGACCACGGGATCGGGACCAGCATCTTCGCCTTGAGCGTGCCCGTGACCGAGAGTGCCCCATCCACCTCGAGCTGCCCCGTGGTCGGCGTCAGGAACACGTCAGCAGCGCCGGCGGCGGGCGCCCACGACATCTCGCCGGTCTCGTAGAGGACGAACCTTTCGTCGCCCTGGTAGAACCCGCGGACCATGCCGTCGCCCAGCGTGTCCGTGTAGCCGTCGAGCTGCTCCGGCACCCAGCCACCGACGAGCGGCGCGTAGGTGCCCGCCACGCTGTCCTCATCGGGCGAGAGCACCGGCTCGCCGACCCAGATCTCCACGACCCGGCTCGCGCTGGCCGTGACGCCCTTGACGACATCGATCCGCAGCCGGAGGTCGTACGTGGTGCCACCGGGGGACTCGAGCGAGGCCTCGAGGCGCGACGTGCGGACGAGATCCTTGATGTTGAGGATGTCCTCCACGTCGCCCGACGCCACGACCGTCCCGGCCGTGTTGATGATCTCGAGGTAGGCCGTGACGCTCGTGAAGTCCGCCACCGCCGTCACCGTGCCGGCGAACACGCGGATGGCCGCGGTCAGCCAGGAGGGCACGATGTCCGTGGTGATGTTGTAGTTGCTGGTGGACGTGAGGTAGAACGTCATGTTGGACGCCGCGGTGCCGAACTGGAGGTCGAACGTCAGCGCCGCCGACGACATGGAGGCCCACGACGGGACGCCGGGGCGGCGCCTCTGCTCGAGCACGAGGCTGGACCCGGCGGTGCCGCTGTTGAGCACGTAGTGGACATTCCAGCGGTTCGTCGCCGAGCACGATGTCTCGACGTTCGTGATGGTCGTGGACTCGGCCACGCTGGCGAACGTCATGTCCTTGAGGACGTTGGCGAACCCGCGCGTGGGGTCGGTCCGGCCGGCGGTCACGTAGGGCAGGGAGGAGTCGTCCTGGAGGCGTGCCAGCAGCGGCGAGCCGAGGTCGGGGATGCGGCTACCGCCTCGCCTGCCGGGCAGCACGCGCGTCAGGGGCCCGGGGTCCAGCCGGTTGACCAGATCGCGCTCCTGGGCCGCCTCATCGCCGCCACGGCGCCCCCACGAGCCGATGGCGTCGATCCTGCGGCCGAGGTTGAGGCGGTCGAGCGACTGGCGCTCCTCGAGCGCTGCCAGCCGCCGCATGAGGTCGTCGGTGGTCGCCATCAGGAGACCGGCAGGGCCATGTTGCGATGGCATGTACAATCCATCGCATGGGACTTTATGAGGATTGGTTCTGGTCCAAGGTCGACAAGAACAACGGGCCGCTCGCCAAGGACGGGCTCGGGCCGTGCTGGCTGTGGGAGGGGCCCAGGTTCAAGCGCACCGGCTACGGCATGGTCTACCTGCCGGGTCGCAAGGCTCCCACGGGTGCCCACCGGGTCGCGCACCTCATCCACTACGGTTCGGTGCCCGACGACCAGATGGTCTGCCACCGCTGCGACAACCCGCCCTGCGTCAACCCGGCGCACTTCTTCCTCGGAGACGCCGCCGCGAACGCCGCCGATGCGGTCGGCAAGGGACGCTACCGACGTGGCGAGAGCACCCGGTCGGCGAAGCTCACCGAGGCCGACGTGGTGATGATCCGACAGCGCTGGGCAGCCGGCGAGAGCCAGGTTAGCCTCGCCACCGAGTACGGCGTGCGCCAGCCGACGATCTCGCTGATCTGCCTGCGTCAGACGTGGGGGCATGTGGTCTAGCATCACAACCTGCTTATGATACAGGCAAAGCCATGAACAAACTCTGGTTGTAGCCAGAGCCGTCGAGCACGCCGCGCACGCCCACGAAGCGGTAGTAGGCGTCGATGTTGGTGCGACCCTCGAGGATCTGGACCTTCATCGTGTCCTCGATGTCCCACCCATCGAACGGCTCGAAGCGGGACTCCCGGAGGTCCAGCTGGAGTGCGCGCGTCAGGCTGCTCGCCTCCTTGACGGCACGCTCGGCGATCGCGGTCTGGGCGCTGCTCTTGCCGGCGCTCGTGTCGAGGTTCGGGAAGCCCGAGAGGGTCTTGATGGTGAACGTGTCCTGGCGCAGCCCGAAGGAGTCGTACCCGTAGGTGCCGGCCTGGGTGCGGCGCACGATCTCCACCGCGGCGCCGTCCTTCGTGCCGATGGTGGCGAGGTCGTTGCGGATGTCGAGCACCCCGGGGACGAACCTGTAGTCGCGCACGTTCCCACCGTACACGAGCCGCTTGGCCGTCTGCTGGGTGCCGCGGTCGCGCCAGAAGTTGAACGTGGGCGTGATCGAGCGGCTGATCTCGAACGTGCAGTTGCTCGTGGTGTTGGCGCGGCCGATCTCGGTGAGGTCGAAGAACAGGAGCAGCCTGGGCACGTCGATGACGCCGAACTCCGGGTCGGTGAGCATCTCGCTCGTGCCGTTGGCGGCCTTGGGGTTCTGGATGGTGCCCGTGGCGACGTGCTCGAGCAGGCTCTTGATGCCCTCGCCGGAGCTCGGCCGGCGCACCCGGGCGCCGTAGCCGCGGAGATTGCCGCTGGCCGCGTCCAGCTCCCACTCGTCCTCAACGATCGACTTGATCTGCTTGCTCTTGTACATCCGCTTGTAGCCGGACCGATAGAGGGCCAGCTCGGCGAGGTACGACCACGCGGTCCAGACCACATCGTCGCCCGACTCGTCAGGGTCGCCCACCCGCCCGTTGAACACGAGCACGGGCCCGTAGTTGGTCTTGTCGTTGCGATACCAGACCCGGATGTGGCTCAGGCCGGGAGTGATGAGCGCGTTGTGGCGGCTGCCCTGGCGCAGCGTGAAGAACGCGCTCGAGGGGAACCGGCTGTACCAGCTCCACCCGATCTTGACGGCATCGTGGATGATCCCGCGCCGTGTCCCGGGCCCGTGGGTGGTCGCGTTGTCATCGAAGTATTCAACGATGAGCCGCGGGTTCGGGAGCAGGCCCACGGCTACGCCCGCGCCTGGCGGTAGGCGGCCGTGACGCTCGTGATGTTGGTGCGGTTCGTGATGGCGACGCTCACGCCGCCGGCCGGCAGGGCGAAGAACGAGTCGGCGTCGGACGTGCGCACGCTGTCGATCGAGGCGCCGGACCGGATGATGGACTTCTCGCCCATGTCGACCACGACGGAGCCGCTCGAGTAGGCGGAGAGATCCAGCACCAGGGAGCGCGTGCCGTCTGACATCGTGAAGTTGGAGAGGGCCGCGCCGCCGCTGATGGCGATGGTGTAGACCGGGTAGACCTGCCGGCCCATGGTCGTGTTCCAGTTGGGAGGCGTGCGCGTCCAGCCGTTCGCGGTGCTGAACACGAAGGACTCGGCGGTGTAGAGGTAGCGCAGGATGTCGCCGCACACGAG
>CAYMQQ010000134.1:0-4276 GCA_964392685.1 uncultured Sediminibacterium sp. | reverse complement strand
TTGTGTTCTCAACCCGAAATCGGGCAAGATCATTTGTCGATGGTATCGTTCATATGATGATTGTTGACTCATATTATCCTCCGGAAAAAGGGGGCATGAATGCTACAATATTGTGATCTTCCAACTTTCGGTTATCTGAAACCATCTCCTGATCAACGGCTATGATATATTTCGACTGCGCCAATAAAGGAAATTGTCGATGAAGAGATGTTTTTAAAGTTTCAATATCCGTTATCCCTTTTACAATTAATTCCTTTGCACCTATTACTTCAACTAGCTGTCCAAAAAAAAGAATTTTTATTTGTGTGTTTTTTTCGATCATCTTTTATGAGCCTTTAATCATGCATTAGTAAATAATAATTTATACGCCGCTACTGCCAATACGATCGCTAAAATTTTCTGCATACTTGTCTGTTTAAATTTCATGGCACCAAAATAAGCACCTCCTATCCCACCTACAAAAGCAATACTTACATAACCATACATATCTGCACTGAACTGAATACCATTGGTCAGCTGCCCCATTAATCCTGATGCAGAATTTACAAAAATAAACAGTGCGCTGATAGCAGCAGTTTGTTTTTGGTCTGTCCATTTGAAAAATAATAACAATGGAGATAGAATAATTCCACCTCCGATACCAATCATTCCGGACAACAATCCAATCACTCCCCCCATTAACAAAGCTCCGTAAAAATGCGATGGCTGCAAATCAACAATATTCTTTTTCGACGGAATCAATAAACGAACCACAGAAAACAATAAAAGCAGCCCTAATATTTTTTTATAGAGTGTTGCATCAATGGTGATCAATCCGCCCACAAATGCCATGGGCACAGAAGCCAATGCCAGCGGTAAAAACACTTTCCATACAAAATGCTTACCTCGATAAAATTGAATAAAGGCGGTGAGTGATACGAATAAATTCAGCAATAATGCCGTTGGCTTCATCACTTCAGGCGCCACACTAAATAAAGCCATCAGCGCTAAATAACCGCTAGCACCTCCATGCCCAACTGAAGCATATAGAAAAGCCACGATGAACAATAATATATAAAACCAATAAAAGGGATCCATACAATAGCTTTAAGCAGATAACAAATGAATGGTAACCAACGCTCCTTGCTCCATACGTTCTACTTTCTCCTCTATTTCTATCAAACAATTTGCACCTGCAAATGAACGCATCCGATATGACTCTTGCGCCCCCAATGTTGCAGCTGTTTGTCCATCATACCAACCTTTCAAAAAATGGGTCAGCTGAGTTGTTTTAGGATAGCTTTCAGAGAGCGGCACCTGTTGTTGGATTAACCCGGTTCCCGTTTTTTTTATACCCATGATCACAGGCAGCACATACATATAAAAACAAGTGAGTACAGAAGATGGATTACCGGGCAATCCAAATATCATTTGCCGACCTTTTGTACCAAAGAACAAAGGTTTTCCGGGTCTTTGTTTGAGCCTATGAAACTGGGTAGTAATACCACAATATTCTGCGGAACGGGTTACAAAATCATAGTCTCCAACACTAACACCTCCTGTTAATAAGACCAGATCACTTTTTTCTAATGCCTGAGATAATGATTCATTCAATCGTTCTATCACATCAGGCACTTGTATCACTTCAATTTGTTGAACACCGTATTGCTGTAACACCGCAAATAATGCAAATGAATTGGCATCATATACTTGTCCGTACTCTAGGGGTTGTCCGGGTGTTTGCAATTCATTTCCTGTGATGATGATAGTAACAACCGGTGAAGGATATACCATTACTTCTGTAACACCAATACCTGCAAGAAATCCAATAGCTGCCGGAGTCAATAAAGTGCCTGATGGCAAAGCCAGTTCTCCTACCTTGATTTCTGATCCTTTTGGTCGAACATTGGCACCGGCTTGTAATTGATCATCTTGAATTGTTAATATGCCTTTTTCTACTACTACTTTTTCTTGCATCACCACCGTATCAGCTCCCGGAGGCACGGGAGCACCTGTGAAAATGCGAACAGCGGTTTGAGATGGCAATGAAATAGACTCCTTAGTTCCGGCCGCCATTTCGCCGCTAATCTGTAATGATTTGTTTTGTTGCCAATCTGTATAGGAAAAAGCATATCCATCCATCGATGATTGTGGATATGCGGGAATATCTACGGTTGCAAAAATATCAGCGGCAATGGTATAACCCAGTGCATCAGGTAATATTCGTAATACCGGAGATAGGGTAACGATATGTTGTTGAATGATTGCCCGAGCTTCTGAAACGCTGATCATAGTTATACTACATTAACATAATTACACTACTATACTTAATCACTCTAAAATTCAAACCCAATTATTTCTCTTGGGCCGAATGGCCCCGTCCCTGTTCTCGGGCCTCATTGGCCTCTGATCATCCGCCGCGGCGGATGATCAGTCAACGCTTCGCTTGACACCGACCCCAATGAGGCCCGTCCACAGGGACTGATTAAGAATTATTTATTTAAAGGTTTCAGTACATCTGAATTTTCTTAATGATTTGTTTATTGTTTAATCACTGATTTATCCTCCGATCGTGATCATACTTCTGTTTTGAATACTCTCCGCTTGCAAATGCTGATAGTCTTGCGTGAATTGTCCGCCCAATTGTGCTGCTTTTGCTGCAATGGATTGATGGATTAATGGCAATACATGTTCTCCTTTTCGTAAGGGTGTTAACAAATCCACTTCATCTTTGGAGAACAAACAGTTTTTCATTTTACCATCTGCCGTCAATCGCATGCGATTACAATCGCCACAGAAATGAGCGCTCATCGTGCTAATTACTGCAAAGGACCCCTGATGCCCGGGAACCATGAATTTCTTTGCTGTATCATGTTTCTCAGCCTGTAATGGAACGATCGGATATTTTTCCGCAATGGTTGACAGTATCTCATCCATCGTAAAAACCTTATTACTCGTCCAACGATTTCCTTCAAATGGCATGAACTCTATAAAGCGAACATGTACGGGTTGGTCTTTTGTCCATTCAATAAAATCATGAATCTCCATATCATTCATACCACGCAGCACTACCATATTGACTTTCGTGTGAAAGCCCTGATCGATCATTAATTGAATATTCTGTTGAACGATCTCAAACTGATCTCTTTTAGTAAGTAGCTTGAATTTATCAGACTGTAAAGTATCCAGACTAATATTAACAGATCGAACATTACTTTCTTTTAACAAAGCAGCGAACTCATGTAACCGAGTACCGTTTGTTGTGAGAGTAAGTGTAACCGGTAACTGTGCCAGTCGTTTAATGATCTCTTTGGCATCTTTTCTTACCAACGGTTCTCCACCTGTGAGCCGGATTTTATCCACTCCTTGTGCTACAAATATTTTAGCCAGTCGTTCAATCTCATCTACTTGCATCAACTGAGCAGCCGAGGCAAAATCATATTCATCTTCCGGCATGCAATAAAAGCATCGAAGATTACAGTTATCAGTCAATGATATCCTTAAGTAATTATGTATTCGTTGATGGTTGTCTACAATCATTCTTTATAATTTAATCAATCGCTCATAATCTTCTTCTGTATCCACATCGATGTTTCCGAGTGGAAAGTTAATCAATCCAACCTGTTGTATATGCTGATTTATCAGTTGTTTAGCGCCTTTGTCTCCGTTTAACCCGTATAAAGCTTTGAACATGGTTTTATGAAACAAAACAGGGGTTCCAACAATATCACCATACTTACAAGCAACAATGCGCAACTTTGTCTCCCTGTGATGGGTGATCATTTCTTGTAACAAACTACTCGTAATAAAGGGTTGATCACAAACCGTGATGATCACTGTTTCGATATTTGGATGCTGTGTTTCTAAATACCTGATCCCACAATGTATAGAACTTGCCATACCCAAAGCTGCATCCAAATTATATATCTTGATTACATCTTCCTGAACATCTATCCTATCGCCCTCTTTCAACACCAACAATACCAGACCCGATTGAAGTGCCAAAGCCGTTGAAACAATTTTTTGTACTAATGTTTGTCCCCGATAAAGCAAATTTTGTTTAGGTCTACCCAAACGAACAGATGCGCCTGCAGCCAAGATCAAAACTGCTGTTGATGGGTTTTGCATGCTCAGTATTAAATGGCTGTTGAAGAAGTGGATTCAATGACCAGATCCGCTCGGCGATGAATCGCATCTTGCTTTTCTTTGAGTGGACGTGTATCCGTAGATGTAAGCTTGGCATGTATTTCTGCGATAATGGATACTGCGATCTCTTCTGCTGTTTCTGCACCAATAT
>CAYMQQ010000133.1:0-4334 GCA_964392685.1 uncultured Sediminibacterium sp. | reverse complement strand
GTGTTAGCAGGGCTGCGAAACAGTGAAGCTTGCACCGGATACTACTGGGTTTCCATTGATGGTATAAGTAATCGTTGATGCAGGAATACCTACTGTTTCTGTTGCAGCAAAATTCACATTGGCAGAACAGGTACCAGCAGCTGCGTTCACGGGAATCTTAGCCGGACAAGTACTCACAGGCGCCACACCTACTACCGTTACGGTAAATGAACACTGTGTAAATAATCCTGCCGCATCGGTAACACGATAAGTAACTGTTGTGGTACCAATTGGGAAAGTGGATCCACTGGCAAGACCTGCAGTTCTTACGGTTGTTGCGCCACCACAATTATCGGTACCTACAGGTGTCGTATAATTCACTACGGCACCGGCTGCACTAGTAGCAGTTACATTAATATTTGCAGGACAACTAATTACCGGTGGCTGTATATCACGTACTGTGACTGTAAAGCTACAAGTGTGTTCATTGCCTGATTCATCTCTCGCAACAAAAGTATTCGTGGTAACACCCACAGGGAACACAGAGCCAGAAGGCAATCCCGCTGTTTGCGTAATTACGATTTGACCTGCACCCAATTGAGTGCCATCTACCCATTTCCAACCTAAATAGTTTTGATTGGCATTGCCGGGCTCTTGGAATCCGGGTACAGTTTTGTCCTGATATCCTCCAACCCAAGTACTGCCGCCGTAAGGAGCCAAGAATGTACTTTCTCCTAAAGTATTAATGGATGCCAGATCACCACCTATCGCTTGAGCAGCAGTACGTGAAGCTGTCCAAGTAGTTGAACCAGTCGACAAATAGTAAGTATGACCACCATAAGTACCTATTAATGTATACCCGGAATAAACATTGGAACGAATATCATTAAACTCAACAATAGATCTGTTCAATGAAGAGTTTGGCAAATCATTCCATGTTCCATTATTATATAATTGTACGTAATCTTCATTCGCGTTTTGGAAGTTATTCGGCTCACCTCCACTCCAGAAGTTAAATGCACCACCGGTACAATTATCTGTTGCAGTTGGATTGATGAAGTTTACCACTGCACCGCATGTATTAGCGGTATTGTTCACTGTAATTGGAGCAGGGCAACTAATCACCGGAGCCGTAACATCTTTCTTATCTACTGTAATGGTACAAGTACTTTCATTACCTGATGCATCTCTAACAGTAAAGGCAACAATCATTGAACCCTTATCATTCACAACTGATCCTGCTGCCGGACTTTGTGTAATCACCAATGAACCGGTTGCTGTACAATTATCACTCACTGTTAACAGACTTCTATAATCTGGTAAAGTTGCTTTACAAGTAGCATCCAGATTCAATGTTTGATTTGGAGGACATGTAATACTTGGTTTAACAGCATCAGCAATGGTTACTGTTACAGGACTTGATTGAGGTGAAAAACATGGAATACTAGTTCTGGCGGCAGTATAGATACCAGAAACTGTTGCAGTATAATTGCCAGATGTAGCACCAGGAATTGCCACCCCATCTTTATACCATTGGTAACTTAGACCAAAGCCAGATGGAGCACTCAAAGTAACTGTATTACCCGGACAAACATTGGTGCCTCCTACTGGTGTGGTTATGCTAGGTGCAAGCAAATTAGGTGTAGAAACATTAATCGTAGAAATACCGCCACATTCATTTCTGTAAGTGATCGTAGTTAATCCCGGACTAATTGATGTAACCAATCCTGTATTGGCATTAATGGTCGCTACACTAGGATTACTGCTGCTCCATAAACCACCAGGTATAGCATTAGATAAAGTACTTGTAGATCCAAGACAGATATAAGTTGTACCGGTAATAGGTGCTGTTGGTGCTACATAAGGAGAACAAGTACCATTATTCGTAGAACCTGATACGATCCAATTAGAGCTGTTACCTGTTAAAGCCAGGTTATTGAGTTGCCCGTCTCTTCCCTTTCCACTTAAATCAATAAGTGAAGTTTCACCAGCATTATCATAATCTACAAAACCTTGATTGAAACGATAATACTCTTCTAACCCTGTTTGACCTTGAGGATTCAATTCACAATTCATGTTATTTTGAATTTCCTCCTGACATAATACCCTACTCCAAATACGCACTTCATCAATGGTAATATTACCAAAACGACCAGTATTATGTCTTACATCTTTTCCGATATGTAAAACCGAATTAGGGTTATTCACAATACCATTACTGATTCCAGTTGTTAATCCCGGACCACCAGATACTGTAGGTGCTAATACCCCATCCACATAAAACCTAACTCCGAATTCACTCGCCACACCAACATAATGATGCCAACCGGTTTGTAAAGCAACAGTAACCCCTTTCCAAACTCCGCCATCATTCACTAAAAAATCAATATTGCCCTTAGTATCCGGATGCATCAGCCATACATTCGTAGACATATTATCTACACCTGATGTAGACTGACCCAATATAGAACCATAAGGCATAATCGTATTCGGCGTATTCATCCAGAATTCTACTGTGATTTCTTTTTGGAATGCTCTGAATGGATTACTAACGGCCACAAAATCATTAACGCCATCAAAATTGAGTGCAGAAGCTGACACCGTAGGAGCATTCACAGTGACGTTGAATGAACAATTGGTGATATTACCTGCGGCATCTGTTGCACGATAAGTTACAGTGGTTGTTCCTTGTGGGAAAACAGATCCACTCGCTAAACCTGCGATTCTTGTGGTGGTTGTACCCGGACAATTATCCGTTCCAACTGGCGCTACATAATTCACTACAGCACCTGCTGCACTGGTTGCCGTAACTGTAATATCAGCAGGACATGTAATAACAGGCGGTTGAGCATCACGTACGGTAATGGTAAATTGAACAGATGAAGTTCCAACTGCGTTTGTTGCTGTTGCAGTGATCACTGTAGAGCCTACACCAAAAGTACTACCTGAAGGTATCGAATAAGTAATCGTAGAAGCTGGGATACCTGTTGTTTCTGTTGCTGCAAAATTAACCACTGCAGTACATGTACCAGGTGCCACATTTACAGTTTGATTACCCGGACTCACAATGACTGGCGCCAAACCCGATACAGTTACAGTAAATGAACATTCTGTTGATAAACCTGCTGCATCAGTTACTCGATGAGTAACTGTTGTAGTGCCTATTGGGAAGGTTGATCCACTGACAGGTCCGGCAATTCTTTCAGTTGTTGCACCACTACAATTATCTGTTCCAACAGGTGCTACATAATTAACTACAGCACCTGCGGTACTTGTGGCAGCAACAGTAATATTTGCAGGGCAAGTAATAAGAGGAGCAGTAACATCTTTTTTATCTACTGTGATGTTACAAGTACTTTCATTACCTGCTGCATCTCGAACCGTAAAGACAACGATCATAGAGCCTTTACCATTAACCTCTGCGCCAGCTGCAGGACTTTGTGTGATCACTAAAGAACCTGTAGGTGTACAATTATCGCTCACTGTAAGCAGACTTCTGTAATCAGGTAAAGTTGCTTTACAGCTTGCATCCAGATCGATTGTTTGATCTGGAGGACATGTAATGCTTGGTTTAACAGCATCAGCAATGGTTACTGTTATTGCATTCGATAGTGCTGAAGTACACCCAGATGAAATTCTAGTGGCAGTGTACGTACCGGAAACTGTTGCATTATACGTTCTAGTACCTGTGGTAGAAGTCACTGCTACCCCATCTCTAAACCATTGGTAATTTGCAAGAGCAACTGGTGCAGTCAAAGTAACTGTATTACCCGGACAAGCATTGGTTACCCCCGCTGGTCCGGAAATGGTTGGTGAAGCGGTAGAAACGACCCTAACTAAGATAGTAGAAATACCACCACATTCATTTTTGTAAGTGATCGTAGTATTTCCTTCACTCAATGCTGTTACCAATCCTGTATTGGCATTAATGGTTGCAACACTAGTATTACTGATGCTCCATAAGCCACCAGCTATAGCATTTGATAAAGTACTGGTATTTCCAATTCCTCAGATAGTAGTAGTGCCAGTAATAGGTACTGTAGGCGTACTGAAACTGGTACAAGTACCTGTATTGGTAGAACCTGATGCCGCCCAATTCGAATTGACACCTGTTAATGCAAAACCACTGAGTACTCCATGACGGTTATTACCACTCAGGTCTGTCAAACTTGTTTCAGTTGAATTATTGGCACCTACAATACCCTGATTGAAACGATAATATTGTTGTAATCCATTTTGTCCAGAAGGATTCAATTCACAGTTTTTATTATTGTTCATTTCTTCTAAAAACATTGCTCGACTCCATATCATTACTTCGTCAATGCTCATATCTGCAAAACTGAAGTTGGTATGTC
>CAYMQQ010000132.1:1944-4348 GCA_964392685.1 uncultured Sediminibacterium sp. | reverse complement strand
AACCATCAATATATGGAAACGCATCGCAAACAGGTATAAAAATGAGACGATTATTCTTGGCTATGATTTGCTGAATGAACCCATCGCACATTTCTTTGATCAGGATCAATTAAATCCTTTGCTGGAACCACTGTATCGAAAAATAGTAGGTGCGGTCAGAGAGGTAGATAACAATCATCTTATTTTTTTGGAAGGCGCACAATGGGCTTCTAAGTTCCATATTTTCTCAAAACCCTTTGACGATAAATTGGTCTACAGTTTTCATAAATACTGGACCGATACCACGCAAGAAGTAATACAGGAATATGTAGACTTTCGAAATCGATACAATGTCCCCATTTATGTAGGCGAAACAGGAGAAAATAATGATGCGTGGATTCTTTCGTTTAGAAAACTACTAGAGAAAAATAATATCGGCTGGCATTATTGGCCCTATAAAAAAATGGAAAGCACCAGTTGTGTCGTCAGTTTTCCCAAACCGGTAACCTGGGATAGTTTGGTAGCCTATACAAAAACGGTAAGGGTTTCACATGAAGACATTCGAAAAGCGCGTCCCAAAAATATGCAGCCGATTCAGCAGGCATTAAGCGATTTTCTCGCCTTCATGCAAAATCAATATTATAGTAAAAATCCTGCATATATCACCGGTATTGGGTTGAGCATAAAAGAATAGGGATAGCTACAAATAGATGGATATTTAACTTATGCGGGTCTGCATTCACCCGTTTATCTAATAAAAACAGGATGATACTTGATTTGTGGATGGTTTTATTAACTTTCGTCAATGAAAACCAAAATCAACTTAAGGCAGCGAAGCCATTATAGTTATGTGGCCTCGCTTTTTATCGTTACCATTTTACTTTTGGGTAATATTTCGTATGCTCAGCGTCCGGGATCCGCACAAACGCAGGCAATCAAAGACCCTATTGTAGATGCTATTGTAAAAGAAGCCACAGAAAATTCTCAGTTGGAAAAACTTGCACACGAATTAATGGATGGTATCGGACCACGTTTGGTGGGAAGTCCAAAAATGAAGCAAGCCAATGATTGGGCTGTTGCAAAATATACCACATGGGGTATTCCGGCCAGAAATGAAAAATGGGGTGAATGGCGTGGATGGGATCGTGGTATTACACATGTTGATATGATCTCTCCATGGGTAAAATCATTGGAAGGCATGCAATTGGCTTGGAGTCCAAGTACCGGTGGAAAAACAGTAACGGGTGAAACCATTGTTCTGGCAGATGCAGCAGATTCCATCGCTTTTCAGCAATGGTTACCTAATGTCAAAGGAAAATTTGTATTGGTTTCTATGGCACAACCTACCGGTAGACCTGATTACAACTGGGAAGAGTTTGGAACAAAAGAGTCTATTGAGAAGATGAAGAAAAACCGTGCTGAGTTAACCCAAGCATGGCAAAGAAGAATCTCTAAATCCGGTTACAATGCACGTACACTGGCAGTTGCTTTGGAAGAAGCAGGTGCATTAGGTGTTATTCAGTCCAACTGGTCACAAGGTTTTGGCGTAAACAAGATCTTTAGTGCAAATACCAAAAAAACACCCACCATTGATCTTTCTCTGGAAGATTATAGTTTGTTATTTCGTTTAACGGAATCAGGGAGCAAACCACAGATCAGTGTTCGTGCAGATTCAAAAGAAACAGGTGTTCAGCCTACTTTCAATACGATCGCAGAAATCAAAGGTTCAGAAAAACCGGATGAGTATGTAATTCTCTCAGCACACTTTGATTCATGGGATGGTGGTACAGGTGCAACAGATAATGGTACCGGTACACTCACTATGATGGAAGCCATGCGAATCCTCAAAAAAATATTACCCAATCCGAAGAGAACCATTTTGGTTGGACATTGGGGTAGTGAAGAGCAAGGTTTGAATGGTTCTCGCGCTTTTGTAGAAGATCATCCTGAGATTGTACAAAATATGCAAGCACTCTTCAATCAAGACAATGGTACCGGACGTGTTGCCAATATTTCCGGACAAGGGTTTCTGAATGCATATGAATACATCAGTCGTTGGCTCACGCGTGTACCGAGCGATATCCGTCAGCATATCACTACTAATTTCCCGGGTTCTCCGGGTGGGGGTGGATCTGATTATGCTTCTTTCCTTGCAGCAGGAGCACCCGCATTTTCACTGAGTTCACTCGGCTGGTCTTATGGTAATTATACCTGGCACACCAATCGCGATACGTATGATAAAATTGTATTCGATGATGTAAGAAACAATGCCATCCTTACCGCTATTTTAGCATACATGGCTAGTGAAGACAATACCAAAACATCACGTGAAAAAATCGTATTGCCCATCAATCCTAGAACCGGTCAACCGGGTCAGTGGCCAACGCCAACAAAAGCTACCCGTAAAGGTGGATTGAACTAATCT
>CAYMQQ010000132.1:0-1844 GCA_964392685.1 uncultured Sediminibacterium sp. | reverse complement strand
ATGTAGTGTAATTACTACCGAATGTATCCGATCACCTACTGTTTTTTGAAGGGAAACGTTATTGTAGAAGGCGTTGAATGAAACTTACTTTGTTAAACTGAATGAATGTATTTCTCGTAAGTAAATGTATCCATTCAGAGGTTTCAAATCCAATATCCACCCCCCTAATGAAATTCACTGTTAACAGCAGTGGAAAGGGATTCGATAACCTAAAAAACAAAGTATATGTTCAGGAAAGTAATGGTTGTGAACGATGATGAGATTTCTTTGTTTGTATCCAGCAAAATGATCAGCAAAACAGCTTTTGCTGCAGATGTCATTACCGCAGGTAATGGTTTAAAAGCCTTACAGGTATTTGATCAGTTATTACTCAACAGTAGAACCCCCTCGGATGTACCGGAATTAGTGTTTCTGGATCTTCACATGCCGGTGATGGATGGGAGTTTCTGGAAGTATTCTCGGAAAAATATGCGTACATATTTCCATCTGTACGTTTTGTGATTCTTTCTTCTTCTATTGATCCGGATGATATTGCGAAGCTCGATCGTTTTTCAACAGTGATCGATTTGATTCGTAATCCGATCAGTTTTGAAATATTGAATGAGTTGAAATTGAAATATCAAAAAATGAATTTCAAATTCCCACCCGTCAATCATCAGCAAAATATAGCCACGCAAATGATTGCTTAAGATAATTGGGTGGGTAGTGAATCAAAATACCTGATTGCAGTGGAGCGGATTAACACAGCGATTGTATTCTCGAAATTCATTACCCCCCATTTTTTATTCCGGACAGTCCAGCTTACTGATGACTTTTCGTTTATTAAAAGGATGAATGCTTAACATCAAGTAGCCACCGCCACTCAGGTTTTTAATTTGTTTTACCCACTGTAGATTATGAAGTCCTAACACCAAGGGACCGGCTTTGAAAGCAGCACCAATATGAAACTGATTTTGACTATTGTATTGAATCGGTAAATAAAAACCCCAGTTCAAAGTCTCCCATCTTGGAGTCACCGTGAGCAAGTTGACTTCTCTCGATAGCAGTCTTTTGAAACCGGATGTTCCATGTAAATTGATACTTAGGTCTGTATTCAAATACAAGTTATTACCAAAAGATCTGTCGACATTAAGAACAAGTCTGGTTGGATTTCCTACTTTAAAACGATTGCTGATATTTTCTGAAGTAGTAAAAATGGTAGCTAACGAATCTCTTAAATCTCTTCCCGACTCAATATTGGTGAATTTTCTATCTACATCCATATCTGTAATCGCAGGATCAATATTTCTGTATTGTCCGCCAAACTCTCCAGATTTGAATTTATTAGCACCCAGGTCCATTAAAGCAACGCCTATTTTCCATTGATAATTGATGGCATTGTTTTGTTGATAGCTGTTATTGTTTTCTCCGTACAATAAATATTCTGCACCAATGCTTAACCCCAATCCGGTTAAACTATTTTTTACAAATTCGGATCCGGTGGTTGTTCCTGATGGTGATTCATCATAATTGGAAGAATAGCCAAACGCACTGCCACCCGTAATAAAATTATAGATGGTATCTGTTGATGTTTTTGTTTCCAGATAGCTGAGTTTATTAATCCTCGCAAAAGCTCCGGAAATACCTCTCATGATTTGAAGTGTAATACCACCTGTTAATTTACTGTTGTAGGATTCATATAAAACACGCGAATAATTCAAATCTGCTTCCAGCCAACCGGTATGTGTTGCAAAGCCTTCTAAGTAAGGTGTAGATCGGTTTTGTACAAGGAAATCATGGATACTATAAATGGAATCACTTGCTGTAAGTGGTTCGGTTCTGATATGGTTATAGGATCTTGCTCT
>CAYMQQ010000131.1:0-4390 GCA_964392685.1 uncultured Sediminibacterium sp. | reverse complement strand
GTGTCGCTGTTGTGATTTGCTTTCAATTTCAGGAACAACGATCTTTGATAACAACGAAGCCTAAGACCAAACCCGCTCTGAGGGTGTTGTGATTTGCTTTCAATTTCAGGAACAACGATCTTTGATAACAACGTATTGTCCTTTGAGAAACTGTATCCACCAGTTGTGATTTGCTTTCAATTTCAGGAACAACGATCTTTGATAACAACTGATTTTGTCGCATTAGTGGTTTTATCCTGTTGTGATTTGCTTTCAATTTCAGGAACAACGATCTTTGATAACAACCTCAGCCAATACACAACCCTCTATGAGTGAGTTGTGATTTGCTTTCAATTTCAGGAACAACGATCTTTGATAACAGCTAACGAATAATGTCGGTACTGTCGCCGATCGTTGTGATTTGCTTTCAATTTCAGGAACAACGATCTTTGATAACAGCTTAATGCCTTTACTACCACTTCCGTGTTAGGTTGTGATTTGCTTTCAATTTCAGGAACAACGATCTTTGATAACAGCTGCCCCAACAAAATATTACTTTGCTGCATTGTTGTGATTTGCTTTCAATTTCAGGAACAACGATCTTTGATAACAGCGTGGTCGCATCACTTCCGCAGGTCGTTGGTGTTGTGATTTGCTTTCAATTTCAGGAACAACGATCTTTGATAACAGCTGGATAACCGAACACTGCCTTATCATTGGTGTTGTGATTTGCTTTCAATTTCAGGAACAACGATCTTTGATAACAGCAAACAAGCTGATTGCTATTAAGAAATCAGAGTTGTGATTTGCTTTCAATTTCAGGAACAACGATCTTTGATAACAGCGAACAGCTTTTTTACCTGCACGCCTCCCCAGTTGTGATTTGCTTTCAATTTCAGGAACAACGATCTTTGATAACAGCCCTTATTTGCCGCCCTGTATTCCCTTGCGAGTTGTGATTTGCTTTCAATTTCAGGAACAACGATCTTTGATAACAGCGCTATTTGGGCGGCGGCCGCCGTGTTGTTTGTTGTGATTTGCTTTCAATTTCAGGAACAACGATCTTTGATAACAGCGTTTTGACGATATTGTTATTTTCGATTTCAGTTGTGATTTGCTTTCAATTTCAGGAACAACGATCTTTGATAACAGCAAATTTATTTATTTACCACAATTTGTCTAGTTGTGATTTGCTTTCAATTTCAGGAACAACGATCTTTGATAACAGCGACCGCATTATTCAAAGCATTCCCTAACCAGTTGTGATTTGCTTTCAATTTCAGGAACAACGATCTTTGATAACAGCATCAGTGCCAAACAAAAGTATGTGTACATAGTTGTGATTTGCTTTCAATTTCAGGAACAACGATCTTTGATAACAGCCTACCCCTAAAACCTGTAGCATAAGAATACGTTGTGATTTGCTTTCAATTTCAGGAACAACGATCTTTGATAACAGCTGCCCGAAAGCGAGGAGATACTGCCTACCAGTTGTGATTTGCTTTCAATTTCAGGAACAACGATCTTTGATAACAGCGACTGTAGCGAACCCCCTCTATACTCGTCCGTTGTGATTTGCTTTCAATTTCAGGAACAACGATCTTTGATAACAGCGCTTTCCGACAAACTAATATGGGCAGATAAGTTGTGATTTGCTTTCAATTTCAGGAACAACGATCTTTGATAACAGCACGTCGATGTGATAGGTGTGATGCGGGTAGGTTGTGATTTGCTTTCAATTTCAGGAACAACGATCTTTGATAACAGCAAATTTTAGAAGCTGTACCTCTAATTGGTGTTGTGATTTGCTTTCAATTTCAGGAACAACGATCTTTGATAACAGCGATTGCTTAACGGGGTAGTGTTTACGGACAGTTGTGATTTGCTTTCAATTTCAGGAACAACGATCTTTGATAACAGCAAGTAGACCCGTGGGGAGTAGTTGACCTTAGTTGTGATTTGCTTTCAATTTCAGGAACAACGATCTTTGATAACAGCCAGTAGATCCACACTGGCTAGCTACATTGAGTTGTGATTTGCTTTCAATTTCAGGAACAACGATCTTTGATAACAGCAACCGCCAATTCCACTAAATAGTGATCCGTGTTGTGATTTGCTTTCAATTTCAGGAACAACGATCTTTGATAACAGCTATGGTACCGGTACGACCTGTAAACCGGTGTTGTGATTTGCTTTCAATTTCAGGAACAACGATCTTTGATAACAGCCTAACGAATGGGCATTTGATCGCCCTACGGGTTGTGATTTGCTTTCAATTTCAGGAACAACGATCTTTGATAACAGCGTTGGTATGTGGGTTAAATTGTAAGAGTATGTTGTGATTTGCTTTCAATTTCAGGAACAACGATCTTTGATAACAGCTAGAGAAGTCTAATTCAGCGATATCCTGCTGTTGTGATTTGCTTTCAATTTCAGGAACAACGATCTTTGATAACAGCTGTGTACAATGTTTTGTGCCTTAGCAGCCTGTTGTGATTTGCTTTCAATTTCAGGAACAACGATCTTTGATAACAGCTTTTGGACAAGGGTCTCCCACTGGCTCAAAGTTGTGATTTGCTTTCAATTTCAGGAACAACGATCTTTGATAACAGCCAAAAGCACTGTTTTGTGGGATCACTCTCCGTTGTGATTTGCTTTCAATTTCAGGAACAACGATCTTTGATAACAGCGTCTGCCACCAACTTAGCCACCTCCTTCGGGTTGTGATTTGCTTTCAATTTCAGGAACAACGATCTTTGATAACAGCCTCATTGTACGGTATTTCCTTCCATGTGTAGTTGTGATTTGCTTTCAATTTCAGGAACAACGATCTTTGATAACAGCCACCCACCAAAAGCCTGCGGCATGGTGCGTGTTGTGATTTGCTTTCAATTTCAGGAACAACGATCTTTGATAACAGCTGCAAAATGATTTTGGCGCAACAACATTTTGTTGTGATTTGCTTTCAATTTCAGGAACAACGATCTTTGATAACAGCTTGACAGAAATTACCCTAGATGCTGCTAAAGTTGTGATTTGCTTTCAATTTCAGGAACAACGATCTTTGATAACAGCCCATTGAAACGGTTTGGCTGAGGTTCTGCCGTTGTGATTTGCTTTCAATTTCAGGAACAACGATCTTTGATAACAGCAGTAAAGAAGTCGGTGAACTCTATTGGGATGTTGTGATTTGCTTTCAATTTCAGGAACAACGATCTTTGATAACAGCCCATCCTCACAATCCTATTCGCTGCAATAAGTTGTGATTTGCTTTCAATTTCAGGAACAACGATCTTTGATAACAGCTGAGCGTTTTTGCAACACTAATACTCTCTTGTTGTGATTTGCTTTCAATTTCAGGAACAACGATCTTTGATAACAGCAAAAGGCTTACGGTTTGTTGTAATCTTTTTGTTGTGATTTGCTTTCAATTTCAGGAACAACGATCTTTGATAACAGCAGGATTGGCTGAAATCCAATACCGGTAAGGGTTATCAAAGATCGTGTTCACTGAAAAATGGGCTTCTGAGTGCTTGTTTTATCTATTAAAATAAGGTTTAGCCCATTCTATTTTTAGAATAATTCTAATTGCTGGGGCGTTTCCAAGGGTTCGGCAGGCTTTTTCCCTTGAAAAATCTCAATCATCCCGAATTGTTTGTCGGTAATGGTCATCATGACCACATGCCCTTTTTCGGGCAATTGTTTTTTTACCCTTTTTATATGTACCTGGGCATTCTCCATACTGGGACAATGCCGCAAATAAATGGAGTACTGGAACATACCAAACCCGTCTTGCAGCAGTTTCTTTCGAAAATCGGCATAGATTTTCCGGTCTTTTTTAGTGACCACGGGCAGGTCGAAAAATACGATTACCCACATAATTCGGTATGCATTTAAACGGTCTGCTTTCATGGCAGAACGGGATAAGCGATCTTTCGCTGCTGCCCCGCAAAACATTTGGCCAATGAGGCAGCTGTACGCTGCGTGGCTACGAACAAGGGGCTGCTTTCTTCTTCAATCAGCACATCTACCGTAGGCAACTTGAGTAATTGATTCTTCAAGTCGCGGTTCAACTCCTCTACATGTGAGGTTTTGTCAACAATACCCCTTACGATTTGATCTACAAAAGGTCGGTAGGGTTCCATGATATCATCTGCCAAACAATAGGCATTGTACCGGTTCCGGTGAAATATACCCAACGCGGGTAGCAAACCTGCTCCAGTAAGTGCCCTCGCCATCGTTGCCCTGATGATTGCATATCCATAATTCAACAGGTTATTAGGGGGAGGTCCTTCTCTATGCCGGAAGAACTGCCAGGCAGGAGGGAAGATGGTTTTCCAGTAATGTGCTGATGCCTGTGCTTCATGGTTATCACTGTCACCACTTTTTACCCTTTGTTTCAGGTTCAACA
>CAYMQQ010000130.1:0-4455 GCA_964392685.1 uncultured Sediminibacterium sp. | reverse complement strand
CTGCTGAATAAAATCAATGAAATGAATGAAATGGTCGATCATACCATTCGATCCATACGCAGAATTTTATCGGATCTCCGACCGGCTATTCTCGATGATCTGGGTATGTTGGCAGCGATGGAATGGCTAAACCAAGAAACAACAAAAAGATACCCCATTGACATTCATTTTCAGGTCAACACACAGGAAATTCCTTTATCGCCCGATGCCGCATCCGGACTGTTTCGGATCTATCAGGAAGCCATCAACAATGCTATCAAACATGCCAATGCCAAAAATATCACCACCATTATTGAAGTCACAGATACTCAATTGACTATGTCAATAACCGATGATGGAAAGGGGATTGTTAATACTCAAAAACAGGAAAAAGGGTATGGATTGTTGGGTATTAAAGAAAGAACATATATATTGGGCGGAACTTTTTCAATCCAAACCGAAGAAGGAAAGGGAACATCTTTAATCATCAACATTCCTTTACATTAAATGGGGCTAAGAATATTAATTGCTGATGATCATGCCGTGATTCGTAAAGGACTCAAACAAATCCTTCTCGAAGCCTTTCCTGATGCCCTTATCAGTGAAGCCGTAGATGCTGAAGAGGTAACTGCTAAAACCATTACTGAAACATGGGATATTGTGATCACCGATTTGTCTATGCCCGGCAGAAGTGGATTGGATGTTGCCCAAGATATCAAACAAAATTTTCCAAAATTGCCGGTATTGATCCTAAGTATTCACCCGGAAGAACAGTATGCTATCAGGGCATTAAAAAGTGGGGCTTCAGGATATATCAGTAAAGACGCCGCTACTGAAGAATTGGTTGCAGCCGTTAAAAGATTATTGGCAGGGAAAAAATACATCTCATCTGAAATCGCCGATAAACTAGCCAATGGTGTAGGGATCGATCAACACATTACACCCCATGAATTATTATCAAACAGAGAATATGAAATATTCATATTGCTGGCTCAGGGAAAACAAGTATCAGAAATCGCCGAACAACTTCATTTAGGCGTTACCACCATCAGTACCTATCGTAACCGCTTGTTGACCAAAATGGGACTAAAAAACAATACAGATCTCATCAGGTATGCATTAGACAATCAGCTCATCTAAGCTTGTCATGGTCTGTACTACAAATCAATATTACAGACCGCCACAAATCATATGAAGGTGGTGCTACTGTTGTACAACTTTATAACAGGTAGTTTTACAGCATGAAAAAGATTCTTATTTACAGCGAAACGATGCTCTATCTAAAAGGCATTGATCTTTTGATAAATGAGGGCATTCAGGATATTAAAACAAACTGCGCTAACAGTGTTACCACCTATAAAGAACTGGTATCAAAAGAAAGCTATGCGCTCATCATCTTACACATCGACTTTTTAGGTACAACCAATAAAAATCAGGGTAAGACTATTTTCCTATTACCTCCTCACACTCCGACACTCATTTTAACAGATGATACGGTGAGTGCAGGCAAATTATTCCCGTCCGTAGTTGATCATATCTGTTTTTTGGATGTAAAAAATACGGCCACGAAAATCATCTCAATGGCGAATAACATGTTGAGTATGACAAAGCCGAACAATACAACTACATGATTAGAACCATCAGAAATATTCACCAATCGTTCAGTCATTTTTGGAAAAGAAAAAATCCATTTTCATTTTCGGAATCGCAGCAACTTCAATTAGCATCAGACCTAATCCCTTTTGGTATTTGGGAATATGATCTGCTCTCAGGCTTCATCACCTGGAATCAACCTATGTACCAGCTTTTTGGGGTACAACCGCATGAGTTTGATCATACTTTATCTTCTTTCAAAGATATCATTCACCCGGAAGACAGATCCGGTGTGGAAGATGTGATACATCATGCAATACATTATCCAAATCAGCAAAAGAGTATCATATTTCGCATACAAGGTCCCAATCAACTCGTTAAGCATATTCGCGGGAATATCAAGTTACTCTACAATCATAAAAAAGAACCCATTAAGCTTACTGGCGTATGTATTGATATCACTCGTCAAAAAAGTATCGAAGTCCAACTAAAAAAAGAACGTGATAAAGCAGAATTGTACCTCGACTCTGTGGAAGCAATGGTCGTAGTACTCAATAAAGACGCGAGCATACGACTCATCAATCAGGCAGGTTGTAAGATCACCGGTTATGAAGAGAAAGATTTATTCAGTAAAGATTGGTATGAAGTTTTTGCTCCGATCGAAACCCGACAAGAAGCAAAAGCTGCATTTCTGAAGATCATCAATGGTGAAGCGGTATATCTTGAATATTATGAAAGAGAAATACTAACAAAATCGGGAGAGCTTAGATGTATTGCTTGGAGAAATAGACTTCTATATAATGAGCAAAACAATATTATCGGTGTATTGGCTACGGGAATAGATATCACCGCTAAAGTACAAGCGGAAAAAGAATCAGAAGACATGCGTAAGATGTATAAAGACATCTTTGAAAACTCAGTTTCACCGATGTTGATTTGTGATTCTTACTTACGCTATAAAGATGTAAATCCTGCCGCTTGCGAATTGTTGGGCTATTCCCGTGAAGAGTTATTGAAAATGCATGTGTGGCAATTGACCAGACCTGACATGCAAATATCTACCATGATGCTGTGGAGCGATTTTATTGCTACCAAACACCAGACTGGAACCATTGAACTATACAAAAAAGATGGCACCAAGTTGATCGTAGAATATCAGGCCACTTCTGAGTTTACCCCGGGTATGCATTTCTGTTCTCTCATGGACATCACCGAAAAAAAATCGGCTGAAAGAAAACTGATGTCACAAAATGAAAAACTCAGAAAGATTGCCTGGTTACAGTCACATGAGGTACGTAAGCCATTGGCCAATATTCTCGGTTTGCTATCCCTGATGGAATCGCAAAAAACACATACGGAACATGGATATGTATTTCAATACCTCAAACAATCTTCTGATGAGTTAGATCAGATCATCAGAAATATCATTGAAAAAACAAAGGCAGTAGATGCCTGATCCAAATAACTTACCCCCCATCCCCTTATGGATTCAGCCTTATGGCTGACCATAAAAAAAGCTCCGGTTTTTACCGGAGCTTCCTTTTATACCATCATCTGTTGTTAGAGCGCTTGAGCACCTTCTACCAGAACAGTTACTTTGTTATTCAACACTTCTACAAATCCACTTTGAATACTGTACATTTCATTGTTGCTTTTGTCTTTCAGGATTTTTACATTCCCTTTCCCCAAAGCACTCACGAGGGGAGCGTGTTGATCCAACACTTCAAACAAACCGGTAATACCCGGCAGTTGAATACCATAAACCTCTCCGCTGTACAGTTTCTTTTCAGGTGTTAATATTTCGAGTGTCATAATAATCTACTAATTGATGAATTATCCTTTTGCTGCTTCTAACAGTTTCTTACCTTTTTCAATCGCATCTTCCAGTGTACCTACCAGGTTGAATGCTGCTTCAGGGTACTCATCTACTTCACCGTCCATGATGGCGTTGAAACCGCGGATGGTATCTTCGATGCTAACAAATACACCTTTCAAACCGGTAAACTGTTCAGCAACGTGGAAAGGCTGACTCAAGAAACGCTGTACTTTACGCGCACGCTGTACGGTCATCTTATCTTCTTCACTCAATTCATCCATACCGAGGATCGCGATGATATCCTGCAGTTCCTTGTAACGCTGAAGGATCAACTTCACACGGTTAGCAGTTTCATAATGCGCCTCACCTACGATAGCAGGAGTCAGGATACGTGAAGTAGAATCCAATGGATCCACCGCCGGGTAGATACCCAAGTCAGCGATCTTACGACTCAATACCGTAGTAGCATCCAAGTGAGCGAAAGTAGTAGCAGGAGCAGGGTCAGTCAAGTCATCCGCAGGTACATATACCGCCTGTACAGAGGTAATAGAACCGTTTTTAGTTGAAGTGATACGCTCTTGCATCAATCCCATCTCGGTAGCCAATGTAGGCTGATATCCTACCGCTGAAGGCATACGACCTAACAACGCTGATACCTCAGAACCTGCCTGGGTGAAACGGAAGATATTATCTACGAAGAACAGGATGTCTTTTCCTTTACCGGTACCATCTCCATCACGGAAATATTCAGCGATGGTCAGACCAGACAAAGCCACACGTGCACGTGCTCCGGGAGGCTCGTTCATTTGTCCGAATACGAAAGTAGCTTTAGAATCTTTCAATCCTTCCATGTCCACTTTGCTCAGATCCCATCCACCTTCTTCCATGCTATGCTTAAAGGCATCACCATATTTCATGATACCTGCTTCAATCATTTCACGCAACAGATCATTCCCCTCACGAGTACGCTCACCCACACCGGCGAATACTGACAAACCACCATATCCTTTAGCAATATTGTTGATCAACTCCTGGATCAATACGGTTTTACCTACACCCGCACCACC
>CAYMQQ010000129.1:0-4492 GCA_964392685.1 uncultured Sediminibacterium sp. | reverse complement strand
ATGATTAGAATGAATGTTTTGGGTAAGTTGGTGCAAGCGCACAAAATGAGATTAGGCATTACCTATGTGTTGTTTTCATTGGAAATGACAGGGGCTTTATTACGTCCTTTTTTTCTGGGAATGGCGATCAATGATTTGATGGAACATTCCTACAGAGGATTGATATTATTGTCATTGGTACATTTTGTATGGTTGGTAATTGGTACTATTCGACATGGTTAGGATACGCGTAGCTATTCTGCTATTTATCCTTCACTGGTGTCTCATTTTCTTTCGCGAAAAATAAAAGCCAAAGAAGTTTCTAAACTAAGTGCTCACTCAACGCTTGCCAGAGAGTTTGTAGATTTTCTGGAATTCGATCTGGTATATATCATTGAAGCAGTCTATAATATTCTGGGGTCTATGATCTTACTATTCTTTTATCAATCCTCAGTTGTACTGCTTTGTCTTGCTATACTCTTGCCTGTAATGACCATCAGTTATTTTTATGGCAAGAAAATGAAACGTTTGACACAACTGAAGAATGACGAGTTAGAAAAACAAGTCAATGTCATTTCTTCAGGCGACTCAATTGCTATTCGAAAACATTTCAATAATCTTCGTAAATGGCAAATACGGATCAGTGATCAGGAAGCATGGAATTTCGGAATGATGGAATTGATGGTGATGGTGGTGATTGCATTGTCGCTTTTAATCACCAATCAGGTAGCAGGTACAACTGTATTGGCCGGTAATATCATTGGCATTTATAACTATATATTAAAGTTTGTTTCAGGCCTGGATACCATTCCATATACTGTGCAAAGGATTACCGCATTGAATGATATTACACAAAGAATTCGTTTGCAAGCAGATGAATATCCCGATGAACCGAATCAGGAAAATGGTGTGGCTATTCATGTATGGAAGCAGTCAGAAACAGCGGCTTAAAAGCAGATCAGGGTATCTGATAAAATCTTCTTAAATTATACCCTCATTTATCAACTACAAAGCAAGGAACATATGAAAAAACAGCTACTGCTGATGACTGCCATTCTGTGCGGAACCCTTACACAGGCACAAAGACTGAATATAGACAGTCTGGTGAAAGAATCTAAAAAAACAGAACAATGGGAACCCGTTCCCACAGTGGTTACACCCGGTAAAACCAATGCTGATGCACCTTCAGATGCAATCGTACTTTTTAATGGAAAAGATCTCAACAGCTTTCAAAAAAAAGGTGGCGGACAACCCGGTTGGAAAATTGAAAAAGATGGATCATTGACCGTAGTGAAAATGTCGGGTGATATTGAAACCAAACAAGGGTTCGGTAGTTGCCAGTTACACATAGAATGGAAAGCACCGGCGGTGATTGCAGGAAACGGACAATCACGGGGTAACAGTGGTATTTTTTTCATGGGGAAATACGAATTGCAAGTATTGGATTCTTATAATAACCCCACCTACGTAAACGGACAAGCAGCCAGCATCTACAAACAACATATTCCGCTGGTGAATGCCAGCAGAAAACCCGGAGAGTGGCAATCTTATGATGTGATTTTTACAGCGCCGCAGTTTTATGCAGATGGACAAATACAAACACCCGCAAGAATCACCGTATTTCACAATGGGGTATTGGTACAAAACAATGTAGAGATCAAGGGAGGAACAGAATGGATTGGTCCGGCCAGCTATAAAAAGCATGGCGACAAAGAACCCATCATCTTACAAGACCATGGCAATGACGGGGGTAATCCGTTGAGTTATAGAAATATATGGATTAGAGAACTGTAGGAAATAAGAGACAAGAACGAAGAAACAAGGCACAAGGAAGGTTCAAGAAACAATCATACAAGCTTAGATTTAAATAGCGCCGGACTTCAGTCCGGCGAATAAGAGATCCGTGAGAATAAGAAACAGGAAACAAGAATAAAGAAACACGAAACAAGGAAGGTTTAAGAAACAATATTCAAGTTTTCTTTTAAATAGCGCCGGACTTCAGTCCGGCGAAAAAGAAATCCGATAGTATGAAGTCTTGCAGCGTGTAGCTTGCAGCTTGTCGCTTTCTTGTGCCTTGTTTCTTCGTTCTTGTCTCTTACGCAAAAATTGCGTATAAATACCTATTGCCATCCTCGCATTTCTGCCCTTATCTTGCGCATCTGATCAATTGAGATTTTCATGATGGCACAACCTGCAAGTATTTTACAATCTGTTTTTGGTTATACTTCGTTCCGGCATAATCAGGAAGCGATCATTGATCATTTGCTGAGCGGGAAAGATGCAGTTGTATTGATGCCAACGGGCGGTGGTAAGAGTTTGTGTTATCAGGTACCTGCATTGTGTCTGGAAGGGGTGACTATCGTAGTGAGTCCCTTGATCGCACTCATGAAAGATCAGGTAGATGCATTATTGTTATCGGGTGTTAAAGCAGCATTTCTCAACAGCACACAACATCCTTCTGAACGGGAAGCCATTTTACAACAGTTGCGTAACAATGAGTTGAAACTGCTGTATGTAGCACCGGAACGATTGGTGGGATCAGAGATCAATCTGCTTCAATTTTTGAAAGAACAAGCATCGCCGGCCTTGTTTGCTATTGATGAAGCACATTGTATCAGTCAGTGGGGACATGATTTCAGACCGGAATACCGCATTTTACATGAATTAAAAATTCAGTTCCCTTCTGTTCCGGTGATTGCGCTGACTGCGACTGCGGATGGTTTGACCAAAAAAGATATCATTGATCAACTCCAACTCAAAGACTACCGTGTTTTTGAAAACAGTTTCAATCGACCCAATATCACCTATTATGTGAAACCCAAGCGTAATTATTATGATGAATTGGTAGATTATTTGGAACAGCATAAAGAGGATAGCGGTATCATTTATTGTTTGAGTAGAAATGCAACTGAAAAATTAGCAGAGGATTTGAAGGCAGATGGATTCAATGCAGAAGCGTATCACGCAGGATTGGATAAAACAACACGCGATCAGCGACAGGATTTGTTTCTAAAAGATGATATCAATATCATGGTCGCAACCATTGCTTTTGGTATGGGAATCAATAAAAGTAATGTGCGTTATGTGATTCATGCGGATCTTCCCAAGAATATTGAAGGGTATTATCAAGAGACAGGCAGAGCGGGAAGAGACGGTTTACCGAGTGAAGCCATTTTATTCTATGGACCCGGTGATGTGATGAAGTTGAAAAATTTTGCGCAGATCGATAACAATCCGGAGCAAACAAAAATTCTTTTGGATAAGCTCGATAAAATGGTGGCTTTCTGTGAAACCAAACAATGCAGAAGAAAATACTTACTTAATTATTTTGGGGAACAAGCGCCGGAATATTGTGGTACCTGTGATACTTGTATTCACCAACCGGAATTATCTGATCAAACCATTGTGGCGCAGAAAATCATGAGTGCAGTAGCACGTGTGAATGAAAGATTCGGATTAGGTTATATTGTTGATTTGTTGCGAGGCAGTGCGAGTGAGAAAATAAGACCTGAGCATAAAGAGTTGAAAGTATATGGTATTGGCAAAGACAAACCCAGAGATGAATGGATGCATTATACCCGTGAACTTTTATCGAGTGGCTATTTGCAAATGAGCGATAACCAGTATCCCGTATTACAACTCACAGAAAAAAGTAAGGGCGTTTTATTTCAGGGTGAAAAAGTATTCTTACATGCGCCTATTCAGATCACTACCACTACTAAAGAGCCTGTTGTTTATCAGCAATTGCCATATGAAAAGGAATTATTTGAGCAACTGAAAAAGCTGCGTAATACAATAGCACATGAAGAAAATGTACCCGCTTATTTGATTTTTAGTGATAGCAGTTTGATTGATCTGGCTACCTATCTTCCTTTTACAACAGAAGACCTGAGTAAGATATCGGGATTTGGTGTCTATAAAATTGAAAAGTATGGTGAAGCTTTTTTAACGCAGGTACAGGATTATTGCAATGAACATGGATTGGATACCAGAATAGAGCTGAAACAACCCAAGCGGGAACGGAAAAGTAAACTACCCAGAGAAAGAGAATCGGATACGAAAAAGATTTCACTGGATCTGTATCAAAAAGGAATGAGCATTGAGGAGGTCGCCATACAAAGAACACTTTCAATCAGTACCATAGAAACACATTTATCGTACTATATTTCTTCCGGGAAGCTGGACATTATTGATTTTGTATCCCCCAACAAGCAAGAACTGATCCAGGCGGCAATCGCAAAATATGGTAAAGCAAGTCTACGGCTTTTAAAAGAAAATTTGCCCGAGACAATTAGTTATGGTGATATCAGATTCACTATGGCAGCTACGGAAATCAATGCATAATCAGCGCATGTATTTCGCAAGGGAGTTGGTATACTAATTAGTAGTATATCACCGGTAATATCGTGTGCTTTCAAATTCAATACTATGAATGGAAAGATCTCAGTGATAATAGCCGATGATCATCTCGTTTTTCGTGAAGGATTAAAAGATATGTTATCCTATCACCCTG
>CAYMQQ010000128.1:0-4522 GCA_964392685.1 uncultured Sediminibacterium sp. | reverse complement strand
CACCTTATCCGGAAGAAAAAAGAGCTGTTAAGAAAAATGCACATCTCTTAAAAGGTATAGCTGTATTTAGTGATGATATTCGTGATGGGATTAAAGGGAGTGTATTTGATATTAAGGATAGAGGTTTTGCCACCGGTAAGACAGCCAATACAGAATCAGTGAAATTTGGAATCGTGGCTTCCTTACCGCATCTGCAAATTGATATGAGTAAGGTGAATTATTCTAAAGAGCCTTATGCAAGTAGTCCGGCAAATGTGATTACGTATGCAGAATGTCATGATAACAATATTCTGTGGGATAAAATTGCCTTATCTGTTCCCGATGCTTCTGAGGAAGAAAGAAAAAAGATGCATGAGCTGGCATTGACAATTGTATTAACCTCACAGGGGATACCCTTTTTGCATGCGGGTTCAGAATTTTTACGGTCAAAGTTTGGGGAAGAAAATTCTTATAATAAAGGTGATAGTGTGAATGCGATAAGATGGGGTTTGAAAACAAAGAATAAAGAGCTACATGAAAAAATTGTTTCTTTAATTAGTATGCGTAAGGAACATGGTGCGTTTAGGTTAACAAATAACCGTCTTGTTAATAATAGCATTAGATTTCTAGACACACAAATAGAAGGTGTTATTATGTATACGTTGGACATGGAGTACTTTAGGTGGACAAAAAAAGATACTTGGTTAAACTGTTTGATGATTTTCAATGGTACAAATAATCCTCAAACCATTACAATTCCGGGGGAATGGAAATTGGTATCTATGGGTAAAGCCCAGACAAATTCACGTGTGGTTAAACAAATAGGGGTAAAGCCTAAAGAAGCGATGATACTTGCCCAAGTTCTTGATTGATGTACGTCGTTATTATTTAGGTGTATCTAAAGAATAGATAACCCTATATTTGCACAAAATCAACAAGGTATGACCATTGAAAGTTTTAAAGAACTAGGCCACGAAAAAAAGCTGTTAGAGCTGAAACATAACGGCGAATTATTGGGTGCTTATGAGCGCAGAAGTGAGAATGGCGACAGCAAAACTCCGGGTGATATTTTTGCCTTATATGAGTTCTGGGTATTCTTGAGCGAAGATGAAAAAATGATCATCCCTACACGCCGTAACCCGCTTCATAAAGAAGAAGAATAGTTCGGCTACCCCACATACAATAGCCACAGAGGTATAGGAGCAAAGATTTGATATCTGATTCTTATACATCTGTGGCTATATTTATGCAATAAACGCAACCTATGCCATTCCGTTTATCCGCAACAACAGTCAAGGCTCAACTTAGATATGACCTGATTGGTAAAGACTCACAAAGAGGTATTACCCTGAGTTATGGCTGGCTGGCCAATCAATGCGGACATTGCATGTTAGGTTATATTCCTACGCATCTTATTTATCTGTTACTCTACTATTGTTTTAACCTTGATAATGCTACCTGGTTATCTGCACTCATCGTTTCATTGATCTGGACCATTTTTGAATACATCAATGTTCGAAAACCACTGAAACAACAAAAAAAAGAAGGTGCATTATTTGAACCGGATTGGAAAAATATCATTCACGATACCGCTACGGATCTTGGATTTTTCATTTTTGGTGCATTGTTTGCCGCCATTGCTTTGGGTGGGCATTGGATATTGGCTATCATCTTATTGATGCTTTGTTTGATACTTTATCCCGCTTCAAAAAAATGGTACCATACCAAAATGTTTCAACAAGCTGCAGAATATCCTATCCAGTTCAGGTTAAGCCAGTGGAAATGGAAAATGGAAGAAGGGGGTAAAGAAAAAGTATTGACATTTATCGATGAGAAAAAATCCGGGAAACACTTATTGATTTCTGGTGAGTATAAATCAGGCAAAACATCCTTAGCGGTAGCCATAGCCAATGAGTTATCCATTCAGCATTATGCTTGTAAATACACTTCTGCTATTAAATTATTCAGCTACTTTATAGAGCCCGATCCTATCGAATCAAAAGTACCTAGTCGTATATGGGGCTGGCGTAAAGCCCATTGCTTGGTGATTGATGATATCAATACAGGCTTGCCCGGTGCTGTAGAACTGATAACACCTGAAATTTTTCTCCAACACTTGCAACCGGGTGATTATGCAACCGAAAATATCAATGCCCTAAAACAAGCAAATGTCATTTGGGTATTGGGTGATGTTTCTTCTGTAGGTGTAATGAAATTAGAGTCAACCTGGAAAACAATGCTTCATCAGTTAGGAATACTTACTGAAAATATCACCCATATACATCTTAGCAAATCCTGATCTTTTAAGGAAGGATATGATTTTCATAAGCAAAGCTGACCAGATGCGTTAAACTCTTTACATCAAATCTTTTGTACAGGGGAATGATTCTTTTTTCAATAGCAGATTGAGATACATTGAAAAAATTGGCGATCTCTTTAAAAGAATACCCTTTCGCAACCATGGCCAATGCTTCTCTCTCTTTATTGGAAATAGCGTATTTATAAAACAGTGTCTTGTTAAGCTCTTCTTCGAATTCAACTTTGTCAGGACCGAATGCCGCATAACGCATGACTTTTCCAAATGTCAGGTTTCTGTTCACTTGAAAACGACCGATAATAGATTTTACTTTTCCATTTTCATGTTCAAATACACCTACTCTGGCAACAATTGGAACTTCAGAACCGTTCTTATGAAGTTTTTTTGACTCAATCAAGAAACTGTATTTATCCAGATCACTGGAAGTCTTATGAATGAACATAAGCGCTTTATCATTCAATTCATCAACAAAAGGTGCATAATCTGGCGCAGTCATGCTCACAATTTTCAGCATGGTAATTTCATCATCACGGTATCCTAGTACTTCTTCCCAACCATGTGCATAGATCATTCTGCCTTTAACAAACGAGTAGATATAAATACCTTCTTCGGGAAACTTTGGTATGGTTTCATTGAAATACTTGAATTCTTCTGAATGAAGATCAGCGGGGGTATCTGTAACAAATGAACGTGTATACTTACCTAAATCTTTTGGCTCCATGTCTGCAAATACTTTACGGATCACTTCTTACCTATACCTGCGAATTTTCGCAGTTGACTGGTATAGCAGACAACTATAATTTTGGCATCAAGTAAGAAAGGGATTATTAAACTTTCGACCGTTTAACAGTTTAAAATTAACACTCATCTGTTAATACACCAAAACTGAAATCTCTTCTAACTTATTGATAATCAGGCGAAAGCCTTTATCGATATACCTGGTGGGACTGTTACTGATCATATCGGGGGGTGTGATTCGGTAACAGCCCCGGGTTAAGCAAGCAATCTGATTGGTCCTATGAAGCCAAGATTCTGCATTCCGAACAGAGGAATGTTCAATGATCCGGATAAGTACTATCCGGATCTTCTTTTTACCTTCTCCCTGAAACCGGATTCATCTTTAGACAAGGCATTCTTTGTATAGCAGGATAGAATGCAGTTATTGAGATATACATGCACAAGAAAAGATCCGGCTCTTATTAGAAAAATTCTAAGTGGAAGGGTAAGTCAAAAAAAGTATATTTGGTTATATCCATTTCCTGATCGAATAGCCATCAATGCAATTTAATACATGGGAATTCTTTTGGTTCTGTAGCACTGTATTGTTATTATATTGGTGTTGTTATAAATCAGTGCGCCTGCAGAATATCTTGATACTGATTGCCAGTTTTTATTTTTACAATCAGCTACATTATAGTTTTGTTTTTTATCTCGCCGGACTCATTTTCGTTGCTTTTGTTTCCGGTTTATGGATTGGTAAAATAAACTCCTTCAAAAAGTCGGCATTAATACTATCCATTGTTTTACTTTCTTCTTGTTTGGTAATTTTAAAGTACACCAATTTTGGTATTGACATTGTGAATGGAATGGGTGCTCGTTTTAATAACTTGAAATTTTTAGTACCCGTTGGTCTGAGTTTTTATACGTTCAGTACAATTGGTTATGTAACTGATGTGTATCGGAAGAAAATTGAACCGGAAAAAGACTTGATTTGTTTGGGGGCCTATATCAGTTTCTTTCCTCACCTTTTAGCAGGACCTATCCCCGCGGCCACCAAGCATTTACGACAGTTTAAACAACAAAGAGTATTTGATCCATCGAATATAGAACCCGCTGTACGAAAAATTATCTGGGGTTTATTCAAGAAAATGGTGGTGGCAGATAATATTAGTATTTCGGTAGATTATTGTTTTGCCAGAGCCGAAAGTTTAAATAGCATTTCCTTGTATTTAGGGATTGTATTATTCAGTTTTCAAATTTATGCAGACTTTTCGGCTTATTCTGATATCGCCCGTGGAGTAGCTAAGCTTTTCAGTATTGATTTGTTTCAAAATTTCAAATCACCTTTTTTGAGTAGAAATCCGGGTGAGTTTTGGAGGAGATGGCATACTTCACTTACGAGATGGCTGACTGATTATTTATACAAACCATTGGGTGGTCGTTCGCTGGGGAAAATGGGCTCAATAGCAGTGATTCTTTTTATCTTTTTATTCAGTGTTTTATGGC
>CAYMQQ010000127.1:0-4582 GCA_964392685.1 uncultured Sediminibacterium sp. | reverse complement strand
GGTATGCCAAAAGGTCTCAGAGTGATAGAAGAAGATGGGAACAGATGATCGAAGGGTATTTCAGAAAGCGTAGTAATCTCTCTCAAATATTTGTACTCATCGACAGTCGCCATGGCCCACAAAAAAACGATCTGGAGTTTATTAGTCAGCTAGACAAATGGGGTGTTGTATTTTCATTGGTCTTCACCAAAACAGACAAGGAAAAACCTGCGGTTGTAGAAAGAAATATCAAAGCTTTTTTTGACACACTTAGAGAGAGCTGGCAATTTCTGCCTAGGCATTTTGTAACAAGTGCTGAGAAGAAATTGGGAAGAGAAGAGATGTTGGAGTTTATTCAACAATGTAATCAAGCTTTTCAAGTTTCTTAGCTTTTAGTGTCGTCTAAGTCCCTCCTGTATTGTAACTTTTGGAAAGTTTCGAAACTTTCCAAAAGTTGATCCTCAATAGCAGGTAAATTATTCCTAAAATTTCAATTATTAAAACTTGCGCATATTAAAGTATGTTGCTATATTAGTATTCCCCACATTTTTGAATGGTTCACATAGCATATCTAAATAAAAAAAGCCCCGTATTATAAGACGAGGCGGCTTAAATGTTTTCACAACGGAATAATCCTTATTGTGATTTGCTTTCAGCTATAAAACTATAAATTATTTTTATATGAGCAAGAAAATTTTAGGGCTTGATTTGGGGGTTACATCAATTGGATGGGCATTAATTGAGGAATTAGAATCAAATAAAAAGATTCTAGGAATGGGCTCGCGTATTGTACCACTCAATACAGATGAAAAGACTGAGTTTTCGACTGGCAATAAAATATCAAAAAATCAAACCCGTACACTTAAGAGAACTCAGAGAAAAGGGTATGATCGCTATCAGCAAAGAAGGGCGAATTTGACAAGGGTTTTACTTGAAAGTAAAATGTTTGATGAGCAACTTTTTAAACTAAGTGCTTTAGAACTATGGGGATTAAGGGCTAAAGCTGTTAAAGAGAAAATTTCATTAACAGAAATTGGTCGTGTTTTGTATCACTTAAATCAAAAAAGAGGATATAAAAGTTCAAGAACTGATGCAAACATGGATAAAAAGGATACAGATTACGTTGCAACGGTAAAAGGAAGGCATCAGACTTTAAAAGATTTAGGATTTACTATTGGTGAAAAGTTCTACCAAGAGCTTAAAGCAAACGAGTACTATAGAATAAAGGAGCAGGTCTTTCCGCGAGAAGCTTATATTGAAGAATATGATTCCATAATGCTGGAGCAGTCACATCATTACCCAGAAATTATTACAGAGGAGTTAATCAATAAAATCAAGTTTGAAATTATTTATTACCAACGTCCACTTAAATCGCAAAAAAGTCTAGTAAGCAAATGCGAACTCGCAGGATTTTGGACAAGAGACAAGACTGAAAAGCAAATATTTGTAGGCCCTAAAGTTGCTCCAAAATCATCTCCATTATTTCAGTTGTGCAAGATTTGGGAAACTATTAATAATTTAAGCCTAAAAGTCAAAAATCCTGAAATATCTAAGTATAGATGGTTAGACTTTTATCCTTCCCAAGAACATAAAAATGCTATATCTAAGTATCTAAATGAAAATGAAAATTTAACGTATGTAGAGCTGTTAAAAATTTTAGGTCTCAGGAAGGAAGATGTTTATGCAAATAAACAAATTGTAAATGGATTGCAGGGGAATACAACAGTCGCTACACTAAAGAAACTGATCGATAAAAAGTATCTGCAATTCGATCTGAAAATAATCACTAAAGAATATGCGAAGCAATTAGTAGATAAAAAAACGGGAGAAGTCCTTTGTGAAGAACTATATGCCGAGGTGTCCTCATCATTTGAAGTAGAGCCGCTATATCAGCTTTGGCATACAATATATTCAATTAAAGAAGAAAAGGAATGTCAAGAAGTATTAATAAAAAGATTAGGTTTTGATAATGAAATAGCGTTACAACTGTCGAAAATAGATTTCACGAAGCAGGGTTTTGGTAATAAATCTTCTAAAGCGATTAGGAAAATACTACCCTATCTAATGCGGGGTCATGTTTATTCTGATGCATGCGAATTTGCTGGATATAATCATAGCAAAAGTCTAACAAAAGAAGAAAATCAGAAAAGAGTAATTACGGAGAAATTAGAACTCTTACCTAGAAATAGTCTGCGACAACCTGTAGTTGAAAAAATTTTAAATCAATCCATAAATATAGTTAATGCAATAATCAATCGTTTTGGGAAGCCTGATGAAATTAGGGTCGAGCTTGCAAGAGAATTAAAGCAGAGTAAAGATGAAAGGAATCAAGCAGAACAAAGAAACAAAGCTAATGAGAGGCTGAATGCAGAGATTGCCAATAGATTATCCGAATTCGGCTTGCCTGCGACTAAACGATACATACAAAAATATAAGTTCATATTCCCATCGCAGAGTAGAAATTTAAAAGATGCACACGTTGAAAACACTTGTATTTATTGTGGCAAGTCATTTAGCATAGCCGAAGCTTTAACTGGTGATAATTTTGATGTTGACCACATAGTTCCAAAATCATTGCTTTTTGATGATTCACAAACAAATAAAGTGCTTGTACATAGAGGCTGTAATGCATCTAAGACCAATCAAACAGCTTATGATTTCATAGCCAAAAAAGGGGAAGCTGAGTTAAACGCATACATAGAACGTGTAGATGAATGGTTTAAAAGGGGAATTTTATCATATTCTAAGATGCAAAGATTAAAAATTTCTTATCAAGAGTATTTAGAAAGAAAATCTATAAAAAAACAAACTGAGTCTGATATAAAGCTTTGGGAAAGCTTTATCGATAGACAATTGAGGGAAACGCAATATATCTCGAGAAAAGCAAGAGATATTTTTGAGAACGTCTGCTACAAAGTATCAACAACAGAAGGCACCGTAACTGCTGAGTTAAGAAGATTGTGGGGTTGGGATGATGTTTTAATGAACCTTCAGTTGCCTAAGTATAAAGAATTAGGCTTAACCCAGATCAAAGAGTGGACAAGTGATCATGGCAGAAAAAAACATAAAAAAGAAGAAATAATTGAGTGGACGAAACGAGATGATCACAGACATCATGCAATTGATGCTTTAGTAGTCGCCTGTACAAAACAAGGCTATATTCAAAGAATTAATACTCTAAGTTCTAGTGATGTAAAAGATGCAATGCGGAAAGAAATTCTTGAATCTGCTATAGTATTCGATGAAAATAGAAATCTGCTAGAACAATACTTAATTAAAGAAAGCCCCTTTAGTACCTCAGAAGTTGAAAAAGAAGCATCAAAAATTATTATCTCATTTAAATCTGGAAAAAAAGTAGCAACAAAGGGTATCAGAAAAGTTAAAATAAACGGAATAAAGCAGGTTGTTCAAAAGAATATCATTGTACCAAGAGGCGCCCTTAGTGAAGAATTTGTTTACGGCAAGATCAAAAAAATTGAAAAAAATAAATCTTTAAAGTACTTATTTGAAAATCCTAGTAAGATTGTTGAACTGGAAACTAAAAAGCTTATTACAGATCGTTTGAATGAATTTAATCAGGATACGAAAAAAGCTATTCAATCAACAAAAAAGAATCCACTATTAACAAAAAAAGGGGGTGTTATCGAATTTGGTAATTGTTTCAAAGATGAATATGTGATAAAATACCCATTACAATCTTTAAAAGCTAAAGATGTTGATTTTATTGTTGATAAAGGAGTAAGAGACATTATTCAAAAGCATTTAGCAAAATTTGATGGTAAGGAAAAAGAAGCTTTTAAAGAACCTGTTTGGTTTAACGAAGAGAAAAAAAATCAGATAAGAACTGTAAGAAGTTTCACAGGTTTGTCTGCTGTTGAACCTGTTTCAAAAGATAAAAAAGGAAATGATATAGGCTTTGTAAAGCCCGGCAATAATCATCATATAGCTATTTATAAAAACGGCACTGGTGAATTTTTTGAGCACTCATGTACTTTTTGGCATGCAATAGAAAGATTAAAGTTTAAAATAGCCGTAATTATTAATGACTCCAATCAAATATGGACTGATATTATCAACAAAGAATTACCTGAATCTTTTATTGAGAAATTACCAGAAGATAATTTAAAGCTAGAATATGTATTGCAACAAAACGAAATGTTTATTCTAGGTATGCATAATGAAGAACTAGAAAGGGCAATTAGTAATAACGATTATTCGCTACTAAGTAATTTCATTTACTTGGTTTGGAGTATAGCAGATAATGATTACTGGTTCAGGCATCATCTTGAGACAAAGAATTCAGATTTAAAGAAAGTTTCGGCAGCGAAAGATTCTAAAAGATACTATCGTACAAGCCTTAATGGATTTTTAAAACTGAATCCTGTCAAAATAAAAGTTGATTGTTTGGGTAGAATTATAAAGTTGTAGATGATAAAACGTACTATTTGCATAGAAAGCCCTTGTCATTTACACTGTCAAAATGAGCAACTGGTAGTCAGCTATACCCGTGTGAAGGGTATGGAAGATGCACCAGATAAAACCTTACCAATAGAAGATATAGGTATTCTGATATTGGAGCACCAACAAATCACTATTACGCATT
>CAYMQQ010000126.1:0-4943 GCA_964392685.1 uncultured Sediminibacterium sp. | reverse complement strand
GCTTGAAGCCTGTAGCTTGTAGCTTACCGCCCCCCCTTTCCTCACTTTTTTTCGCCTTAATCGCTGAAAACCTATAGTTTTAATGCGCTCAAAAAAAATATCACATGCTTAGAAACAGATGTTTTAGACTCTTATTGTTGTTATTGCCTGCATTTGGCTGGGCACAGCAAACAACAGAGTATCCAAATGATTATTTAAGTCCTGAGTTCCATGCCGGTCGTCGTGCTGCATTCAGGGAGATGATGCCCAACAATTCAGTGGGAGTTTTCTTTGCTTCGCAGGTAAGGGTAAGAAACAATGATGTGGATTACCAATACGCACAAAGCAAGAATTTTTATTATTTCACGGGACTGGAAGAGCCGAATGCTTTACTCCTGCTCTTCAAACAACCTGTAACGATCCTAGGCGCTACCGGTACCGAATTCATTTTCGTACAAAATCGTGACCCATTTAGAGAATTGTGGACTGGTAAAATTCTGGGAGTTGAGGGCGTTAAAAATAAATACAAGATCGCAAATGTGTTTACCAATGACAAGTTCACAGCAAATACATTTGATTTTAATACGGTTGATTCTGTATTAACTGCTTTTCGCGGTGAAGATATTTTCTCGAAATATAAAAGAGATCCTGATCCTCTATCTCGCATGGCAGGCATTGTAGATAGTTTAATCATTACCCATAACAAACCGATTGCCGGTCGTACCACTAACATGATCCTTTCTTCTTTACGTGGCATCAAACAACCGGAAGAAATTGCATTGTTGGAGAAAGCCGCTAAGATGAGTTGTGAAGGTCACAATGATGTGATACGTGCTATCAAACCCGGTATGACTGAATACCAGGCGCAGGCCATTATGGAATACCATTTCAAAAAGAATGGCTCTGAATATCCGGGATATCCCAGTATCAATGGCTCTTCAGAAAATGCGTGTGTGCTCCATTATATTACCAATCTGCGTCTGATGAAAGATGGTGATTTGTTATTGAGTGATTGCGCCGCTGAATACCATGGCTATACTGCTGATGTAACCAGAACTATTCCTGTGAATGGCAAATTCACACCGGAACAAAAAATCATTTATGAATTGGTACTGGAAGCACAAGACTCGGGTATTGCTGCTTGTAAACCCGGGAATCCTTACAATGGTGTTGATGCGGCTGCTCGTCGTGTTATCAACCGTGGATTGATCAAATTGGGTATTGCTGCTAATGAACAGGAAGCTCGTCAGTATTTCCCTCATGGTACTTCTCATCACCTCGGACTCGATGTTCATGATATGGGTGTAAGAGGATCACAGCTGCTACAAGAAGGTGCTTATCTGACAGTAGAGCCAGGTATTTATATTCCACCCGGAAGCAAATGCGACAAAAAATGGTGGAGTATTGGAGTTCGTATTGAAGATGATATCCTGATTACCAAAGATGGAAATCGAAATCTCTCCGCATCTTCTCCGCGAACAGTTGCTGAGATCGAGAAGATGGCTAAGCAGAAGAGTATCTTTGATAAAAATTAAAGGATCCAAGAATTAAGATTCAAGAGACAAGAAAGGCACAAGGTTCAAGCATCAATCTTGAATTTTGTGCCTTTTTTTATTTGCATCTTGAAACCTTCGTGCAGCTTGTGGCTTGCAACTTGTAGCCTGAAGTCCGCACCTTGTACCTTACTTGTACCCTGTTTCTTAATTCTTGAGCCTTCTACTGAAGTTTTTCATTATTCTTATGCCTGTCTTGGTCTCTCAAATTTTTCTTGGCAAAGTTTTTTTCCAATGCTTCTGTTAAGTTAACTCCTGTTTGATTGGCCAAACAGATCAATACCCACAATACATCAGCCATCTCATCTGACAATTCTTTCCCTTTATCAGAGTCTTTGAATGATTGTTCTCCATAAGTTCGAACCATCAAGCGACTCAATTCCCCGACTTCTTCCATTAAAATACCCAAATTGGTGAGCTCATTAAAATATCTAACACCGGTTGTATTGATCCAAGTATCCACCTGATTTTGTGCTTCCTGAATAGTCATAATCCAATATTTTATGTTCGAAGATCAGCATTGTCATGCATATTATTGAAAGAAAGCTAACATGGAGATGTATGTATTCTAAACTTCCGACCCAATGGGCTCTATGGTAAAATGGAATATAGCCCCTTGCCCATTTTCCGACTCCACCCAAATTCGTTCTTGCAGACTATCCATTACTTTTTTAACAATAGCCAATCCCATCCCTGTTCCTCCGTACTCATGTTTTGAATGCAACCTTTCAAATAACACAAATATTTTATCAAAATATGCAGGTTCAATTCCAATACCATTGTCTTGCACAGAAATAACCCATGCTTTGTCTTTCCAAATCGCTGAGACAGTGATATCCGGTTTCCTATCGGGATGACTATATTTTAAAGCATTACTGATCAAATTTTGAAGTACCTGAAAAAGAGGTGCCCGATAATAATGGATCACCGGTAAATCTTGATAATGTATTGATGCAGATTTTTCTTCAATGGTCTTACTATGCAAAATGCAAATCTCGTCCATTAGTAAACCAATATCTACAAATTCAGGCTTGAACTGAGTCTGATCAATACGGGAATACTCGAGCAGATCCAGTATGATCTGCCTCATACGTTTAGCACCATCACTGGCAAAATATATATACTGACGTCCTTTATCATCAAGTATATCACCATACTTTTTTTCGATCTGTCCTAAGAAACTCGTGATCATACGAAGAGGTTCTTGCAGATCATGTGATGCTATAAATGCAAACTGCTCCAGCTCCTGATTTTTTACTTTCAGGTCTTCTAAGGTTTTCTCTAACATCAAATTTTGACGATCTCTCTCGATTCGCATCTCCTGCTCCATCCGCAAAGCCCGATCCAAACTGTTAAATACTCTTGGTATCAGTGCAGATGATGTAAATCCCAGAAAAATCAAATTGGTACATACGGCAAACCATTCAGAAACATTATGTGCAGGACTCTCTCTCCATGGAAGTATATTCATGGAAATTATAATCGCTGTTACTAAACAAATTGCCAGATTGATAAAAGCAGGGTAAAATGCGTATTGATTAGGGAAAATAAGAATACAAAAATAAGAGGCCGCCAACATATACAAGAGTCCGGGACCCGAAGTTCCAATCAACCAAACAAAAGTTACCGCAATAAAATAAACACAAAAAACAAATAAGGCTTTCCTTAACTGTAAGGATAAGGTCGGTAAAAAGCCAATAAGGAATATTAATAGAACAGCAAGCGTATCAATCAATACAAGTGAATATAAACCCAAATGCCAACTATAATAAACACCCGGAATGTATGCTATTAATGAAAGCGGTAAGGTATAGATAATCGCGTTGGCAAACAATCTTGTTTTCCAGTAGTGTATATTATTGATGGGTATCTGATCTAGACAAAAATTGTTTTTGATATGTTGTTTATAACGCTTCCAGATACCCATGACGATTATTTTGGAATCGTGAAATAAAAAGTACTCCCTTTACCTTCCTCCGACTCTAACCATATTTTTCCGCCCAGATTTTCGAGAATTTTTTTCACAATAGCCAAGCCCATTCCGGTTCCTTCGTATTCATTCCTACTATGTAGTCTTTGAAAAATTTCAAATACCTTTTCATGAAACTCTTCACTAATGCCAATTCCATTATCTGCAACACTAAATAAATAACAATGCTCCATTACTTCACTTTTTATCATGATCCTTGGCCTTTCATTATCTTTTGAATACTTCAGCGCGTTTCCGATTAAATTTTGAAATATTTGTGTCAACGGCACTTTATAAAACTGTATCACCGGAAGTTCATCATAATGAATCGATGCATTTTTTTCGATCATACGTTGGCGCTGTAAAAGCTGTATTTCATCTATGATCTGATTTACTTCGATTGTTTCCAATATACTATCATGCTTACCCACCCTTGAATACTCGAGTAAATCAAGAATGATCTGTCGCATTCTTTTAGCACCGTCTACCGCATAATGTATGTACTGATTAGCCTTATCGTCAAGCTGATCATGATATTTTTTATGCAACTGGGTTAGAAAACTTGTGACCATTCTAAGCGGCTCTTGAAGATCATGCGATGCCACATATGCAAATTGTTCCAGTTCCGCATTTGAAACCGCTAAATCTTTTGCTTTTGCATCCAGTGATGTATTCAGCCTTCGCAAAGATTCTTCGTACTCTTTTCTATAAGTAATATCGCTCATGGCTCCTACCACTCTAACCGCCTTGAGTTGATCATCGCGAATAATTAATGCTTTATCCTGAACAAAAGCATAACTACCATTGGCTTTTTTATAGCGATATTCCATTTGCCATTTATAGATATTCGATGACTCAAGTGCAAGTTTAAAATGCTTTTTTACCAGCTCTGCATCTTCTTCATGAATGAGTCCAGACCACTCTCGCAACATTGAGTCATGTTTTAGATTGGAAAGATCGTATCCAAAAAGTGTTAGGACCCCTTCTCCAAAATATGTTTGATCGGTTAATATATCCCAATCCCAAATAGCATCATTGGTGGCTTTGGTTACTTTTTCAAATCTTTCATTGGTACCCTTTATCTCAAGTTCAGCAACTTTTCTTTCATGTATATCCTGAAAACTTCCATAGATACGTGTGCATTTACCTTCTGAAATTTCCGCCTCTCCAATACAACGAATCCATCTTTGATTACCTTTTGCGGTTGTCAATAATAATTCTAGATCAAACTCTTTTCCATCGCTGATTAATATGTCTACTGCATTTTGAATAAGCTGTTTACTTTTCTCGTCATAAAATTCAAAGCCTCCAGTTAAAGAAGGATTGTAATGATCATCTACTTCAAGTATTTGTCGGGTCATAGCAGACCAGTACATGTCATTATGCTGATCATTGATAAAATTTTTCTCTACTTTTTCGTAATGGGATTCATTAGTGAAAGG
>CAYMQQ010000125.1:0-5108 GCA_964392685.1 uncultured Sediminibacterium sp. | reverse complement strand
TCTATGCTGAACGTGTGGCACTGATCAAAAAGCTGATGCCACATTGTGCGATTGGTGTGGATGTAATCGTTGGCTTCCCCGGCGAAACCGATACTCATTTTCAGGAAACTTTTGATTTTCTGCATTCATTGGACGTTTCCTATTTGCATGTTTTTACTTATTCAGAAAGAGACCATACCAAAGCATTGGAAATAAAACCCGTAATCCCCATTCCGGTAAGAAATGAACGTAACAAAACACTGCGTAATCTTTCTTACATGAAAATGCAATACTTTACCGAACAACACCACGGACAAACCCGTAAGGTTTTATTTGAGGCTTTTGAGAAGAATGGGATGATGGAAGGGTATACAGATAATTATATCCGCATTTCAACTCCGTATAGAAAAGAATGGGCGAATCAAATAGTGGATTGGCGTGTTTAAGAAATGGCTGATTAACTTATTTTGATAGACGCTTTGTTTTTTAAAAATTTACTGTTTATATTGTAACGGATGATGCCCACCCCCTTGGCATCGGGTAAATTTTTACTATTTCCTGTTTTGTTTTAGAGGTTATTGAAATGTGCAGCATGCTTTTATGGCTGGAGCTAGTAAGGCTTGCACTTTAGTTTAAAAATCACTGCCCATTGTTTATTTGCGAAACTGGTTTTGTGTTGCGGCATTTTTTGTATTGTGTTCGTTTTGAGAGAGTTAGGGAGATTGGTGAAATATCAATACCGGGGAAACTTTCGTAAATTTATAAGTTATGTGCAACCCTATTGACGACTCCACGACTTGAAACTGATGCATTATAAGACCTAACTTTACAACTGAAAACAAATAAACGCAAAAAAATAAATGGACCGCTACAGAGAAATCGAAGTTAAGATTGCACAAAAGCACGGCGCTGTTGCCAAAGGCACAAGAAAATCTATAGGAGATTTCTTGTTAAATGACAACCCACAGAAACCCGTAAATGTAAAAAGCACCAATCTTGCTAATAACAACTACTCGCCGAACATTATCTCCGCTATGAGATTAATCAAGTGGTTAAAACAAGATGGGAATGAACTATATTTTATTTTTGTAGACTACAAAGTAAGTCCGAAAGGACTTGAAATTATCAAAGATTCAGGTCTTGTTGCTGTTCAAAATATAAGCTGGAATTGCCTGACTATTGAAGCGCAAGGTTGGGGAGTTATTCAAATGTACAAACCTTTAGAAGTTGACATGAAACAGGATTTAAAAGGATTTTTAAAAGGCATGAAAAACGCCTATGAAATTTACATGCGCAAAGAAGCGAAAAAGGTGGAAATCATAAAAGAAATAATAAAAGATTTTTAAGTACATTTATTCTAAAGATTATCGGTCAAATTAAACTAATAGTGATGAAGGTTTTTGAGGCAAACATTTCAATTCAGGTTTCCGATTTCTTTCGCACAAAACTGAATAGGACAACTACACTTTTAACAGCTAATCAGAAAATGTATGATGCCTGCGGTATTAAACATTTTTTTGTTTGCGAAGAAGAATTTGAAATATTAAAAGAAGCAATCTGGTTTAATGAAAATATGGTTGAAGATCCTGATAGAGCCGAATATGGCGACTTTCAAACCAATTCGGATTTGGCTACCAAAGTTGCCAAATTTTTGAAGCAAGGATTATCAAACCCTAAAATTATTGTTGAACCAACTTGTGGAAAAGGAAATTTTATAATTGCATGTTTAAGCACATTTAAACGAATTGAAAAAATCTTTGCAGTTGAAATTTACAAGCCTTATATATGGGAAACCAAATTTAATATTCTTCAATTTTTTATTGATAATCCAACCGCTAAAAAACCGGATATAGAAATTAATCACTTTAATGTTTTCAATTTTGACTTTAACAAAATTTCAAAAGAACATACGAAGGAAGAAATCCTAGTTATTGGAAATCCACCGTGGGTAACGAATTCCAAACTTAGCAGTTTACAATCAGAAAATCTTCCACCAAAATCTAATTTTAAAAATCATAGTGGTTTAGATGCAATGACGGGAAAGGGAAACTTTGACATTGGAGAGTTCATTACACTAATGATGTTTAATGCTTTTCAAAACTCGAACGGACAATTTGCATTTCTTGTAAAAAATTCAGTAATAAAAAATGTTGTGTTTGACCAAAAACAACGCAACTATAAAATCGCCGATTTACAAAAGCTTGCTATTGACAGCAAAAAAGAATTTAATGTTTCAGTCGAAGCTTCGTTACTTAACTGCAAGTTGAATAAATCTCCTGAATTTACTTGCGACGAATTTGATTTGTACAATCCAAGCAAACTGACAAATCAATTTGGCTGGATTAACAACAAATTTGTTTCAAGCATTAAACTTTATAAACACAGTAACGATATTGACGGACAATCTCCTTTTATGTGGCGACAAGGAATAAAACACGACTGTTCTTCAATAATGGAGCTTGACAAGGTGAACGGTCATTTTATAAACGGACTTCAACAAGAAATTAATTTGGAGGAAGATTTGGTTTACGGTGTACTAAAAAGTTCAGATTTAAAACAAGCTGTAATTGATAAAACAAGAAAATTCACAATCATCACACAGAAAAAAGTTGGGCAAGACACTTCGTTTATTAAAAATGATTTTCCAAAAACTTTTAATTATCTGTTTAGCAACAAAGCGCAATTTGATTCACGCAAATCAAGTATCTACAATAACAAACCAGACTATTCAATCTTCGGAATTGGCGATTACTCATTTGCTCCGTACAAAATTTCTATTTCTGGCTTATACAAAAACTACTCTTTCAATTTGGTTTTACCACAAAACGGAAAGCCAATAATGCTTGACGATACTTGTTATTTGCTGGGCTTTGACAAATTAGAATTTGCAGCTTACACTCTTATTCTTTTAAACTCCAAGAAATCAAAAGAGCTTTTACAAGCAATTACTTTCTCTGATGCAAAGCGAACTTTCACAAAAGATATTTTAATGCGAATTGACATTCTAAAACTTGCTTTGCAATTTTCAATGTTGGATATGCAAACTAATTTAGATGAAATCAATAGAAAATTTAAATTAGATATCAAACTTGATAAGTGGAGTGAATTCATTAAATCAATGATGCCAATTAGTTCGACACAACTGACCCTCTTAGAACCAGTAGTCAAATATAAAAAACGCCGAAAAGTTATGACAGCATAACCTTAGCAAGGCTTCGAGCAACATCAGGGTATGCACATAAGATTGCATTGGCAATATTGCGGGGCGAAGAATATATTCTCAACTTTTGTCCACTAATCGGCTTTGGTTTCTACCGATGAATAACGCTGAGCAGCAGAAAAACACTGAGCTTTTGTATCTTTAATCAGCAGCGGCACCGAGCGGACGGAACACAGAATACAGCCACATCGCCAATGCGTTAACGTTGTGGGTAATGCTACCGAGCAACAGTTCCACTTCCAAACGACATTACTTGACAACTTACAAGACCAATTTTCCCTCAACTCTCTGATTAGACTTTGGCACACAGGAACAGCACTTCAAAAAACTACAATTCTGACCTGTCAGAACGCATCAATTCCTGTAAGAGTTTTATATTTTCTTCGGGAAAGTTAAATTTAGCTTTTGTAGCTTTCACTTTTAAAACAGCTTCTTCTAAAAGTATTTTTGCCTCATTATAATCACTTTTGTCTCTTAATCCCTTTTCCACTTGCTTCATTATAAGTAATGCAAGGTCATTTAAAAACTTAGGGTGTCTGTGATAAAACTCATTTTGAGATTGATCTCCGATTTCAATAGCTTTTCTGTATTCTCTTTCGGCAGCAGTATAATCTTCTTTAATATCTTTTAGAAAAGTGCCATAGTAATTATGAGTAAAAGAATCTTTGTCATTAAGTGTAATACTATGTTTGAAAAGTGTTTCTATTTCATCTGGAGTTACAAAGTCTTCCATATTTTCAAATTTCCGCCTCAATGAACTTGCAAGCATTCGGTAAAAAAGCGACCTAATTTGTAAATCCTCTACTTGGTCAAATTCTTGTCTCGCCGAATTTAACTCATCATAGTCTGCTGTAAAATGGTCTTGTTGATGAACCAAAACTTCATAAAGGTCTGCTTTAAAGTTTTGGGAAGCCGTAGAAATAAAAGAACGAAGATGAACTAACTTAGGACGAATCTTTTCAAGCAAGAATTTTTGAATTGTTTCATGGTCAGAAATTTTAAGTTTCTTAATTTCGGCAAGACAATTAAAATACTTTTCGCATTCGTTCTTTATTTTGTTTTCTTTAGAACTCTTCAATGCTTTGAATAATTTTTCTGCTTTGAGAAAGTTATTGTACTTATTATAGCTCAAAATCTTTGCAGCTTCAAATCTATCTTCATCGTTTCTTGAATTATCATAAGCAAGTAAAGCGTTATTTGCGGATTCATCCCAATTTTGAAGGTCAAGATATGTATAGGCAAGCATTCTGTATGCAAAACCGTTACGAGAGTTTATTTTGACTATTTCATTGAAAATATTTATTGCCTGTTGGCAATTAGTAGTGGCTTTTTCAAATAAGCCAAAAGAGGTTAAATAGAGTAGACGAAATTTTTTATCCGCTTTAAGAAAATCTTGGAAATAAACATAAAACTTTCTAACTGCATCTACATCACGGCTAAAAAGTTTTATAAGTTTTTGATGCATCCCTTTTGTCCCGAAGAAATTTGAAATATACTCTATAAAGTCTTTATCATTTGTTTCAAGATAATATGACAGATTGAATAAGCTTTTAAAAGTGTCATTAATGTACTTATTGTTTCCTTTATAATATGCTTTGAAAACTTCTTTTGCAATCAGTTCATGACGAGGATAAATCGTTTCTTTTCTATAAATTAAAATACCAGAGCCATCTTTTTCCCCTATACAGTATTTCTGCAATTCTGTGTATCCGTCTCGCCAATCTTTGTTTAGGCTTTGAAAAAGTAAGTCATCATAAATACGAACTCCAATAGTGTCAAACATGCAAACAATACAATAAGCATAAAATGAAAATTTATCATCACTAATCATTTCTAAGCTTCTGCATTCATCGCTGAGAGTTAACTTTTGGAAAGTTCCGAAACTTTCCAAAAGTTTCGCATGGAGTTA
>CAYMQQ010000124.1:0-5163 GCA_964392685.1 uncultured Sediminibacterium sp. | reverse complement strand
ATATTACCTTAGAAAACTCTAACTAAACGTGGCACTAAATTATGGGGAGCTTACAGTATAGCTAATGTTATTTTTTCTGTTATGCTTTTTCAGTGGAAGAAATTAGGATTTTGGGGTTTTATCATAACAAGTATTGGCGCATTTATTATTAATTTAGGCAACTATACCCATTTACACGTACTGTAAAATAAAGGGTTGATAATCAGTAATAAAGTAGATTTTACTGTTTTTTCTTAGCTGATTTAGTTTCAGCTTGTTTTGCAGATGCTTTCATAATATCCATAAATGAGCCTGTTACTACCTGAACGGTTTTAACTGGCTTTTTCTTTATGGGTTTCTTTTCTTTCATAGTTACCAAAGGTACTAAATTTTGAGTGTATCAATTTTTCTCTTAACCATATACCGAACGAGTAGCGGAGAGCCTACTAAAAGTACAAACAGGGAGTACTTTATCAATTGAACTTTATAATTATCAGAAGGGTCTAACGGTTTAAATTGCTTTTCCTCCGAATAGCCTATCCGTCCCTTATCATCTTCTATTTCTACCATGTATGAGGATACAGTCCCTTTAATCAATTTCTTGTCTAAATAAGTTTCCAAATGTGAAAACACCATAAAGCTAAAAAATGAAATAAGATATACAAGCCCAACAGCTACTTTTTGAAATTCCTTTAGTTCTTTTTCTGTCTTAAATTCATCAATAATTACAAACACTATAATCGGAGCAAGTATAAGACTACTAATCAAAATTATTTTATGCTGCCCAACCAGTTGAGCGATATACAAAAGAACTGTGACAGCAATTATTCCACCTAAAAGAATCTTTATACCTTTTATGTTTTCTTTCAAAAAATCTGTTATAAATTTCATAAGGTCAAATTAAGTATTTAACTCAATAATAATTTACATATTACAAAATTTTCCATAACTTTGACGGACTGACGGTCAAAGTTAAAGGCTAATTTTTTTAAGCACCATTATTGTACTATTTTGTTTTAGAATGAGTGAGGATAACGATATATTAGAATTGAAGTTTTCAGGAAACAATATATCCCCCGAAAGTGTAAAACCTTCGGAGATAGCTGCTCTATTGTTCAACTTTGAGAAGGTTATTTTATCGCAATTAAAATCGGCTGAACCTACAATTAATACAGATGAAGTGCTTTTTTGTCTTGATAAGATAGATAATAAAAGTTTAGACTTGATATTTAAGACAGTTCAAGTAAAGCCATTATTAGTAAATAGTTTTTTATCTGTGGCTACGGCATTTAATACTGGTGATTACTCTAAAATAGAAAAGGGTGCTATTTCATCATTGAATGAAATAGTAAAATTTTCAAGAACCCACAATTGCATAGGATATTTCAATTTAAACGATCAAAATATATCTTCATTCTCTCCCGATGTTGAAATATCTTATAATTCAGCTAATTCTATTACTGGTGAAACTACTATATATGGAAAGATAATTCGTATAGGAGGAGAAGAACCTAAAATACATTTTAGAACAAACGATAATGAAAAATTGATTTTTGTTGTTACGGAAAACTTAGCTAAAAAATTATCCCCCAAATTGTATGAATATATTGGCTTAGTTGGCACAGCAACATGGAACGTACAAAACTTCAATATTGATAATTTTAAAGTAAATAGGATAATTGAACTGCAAGAAAAATCTTATGTGGAAACATTCGATGACTTGCGTGGCTTAATTGGGAGGTATTGGGATGAAGTAGAGGATATTGAAGAATATCTTAACTAATCTGCATGAAGAAATTAATTGGAATTGACAGCCATGTATTTGTATGGGGAATAAGAGGCGTATCCTCTACTGGACAGGAATTAAAAATTCCACAAGCCAAATCATTGCTATCATTAATTGACCCAAAAGAAAAGGCTATTGTCTTAGCTGCACCTATGCTTGCCGAAATATTATCTGTTGTCCCTCCTTCTGAACATCATACAATTCTATCTCTAATAGATAGCAGATTTCATGTTTATCCATTTGATGCTCCAGCCGCATACAAATGTGCCGAATTACTTCACAAATCTTATACGGATGCACAATTAATAGAATATAGACAGACGCACAATGTTCCTAAACAGAAATTAAAGTATGATTGCATGATTGCTGCTATTTGTATAACAAGGAAGGCAGAGTGCATATATTCAGAAGACCCTGATTTAATTAAGTTTTCGGATGGTCAAATAACAATTAAAAAACTTCCACCCATCCAGCCAATAGTCAATCAACCTACATTGTTTGGCAATCAGAGCTAATCAACTCACGGTATTTCAATCTATTCTTTTCACACTTTTCAATAGCCTTTTGAAAACGTGCAATATTGCTAATATCTCTCTTGTTGTACCGTTCTGTAAATTCGTCACAATACTTTTGCAGGTGTTTTTTTGAAACACTGTGAAACGTGCCGATAATACCACGTTTCAGGATTGACCAGTAGTTTTCCAGTCCATTAGAACTAAATGCACCGCTTACATAAACCCCGTCTTGGTGGTTTACGGTAATATGGAAATAGTCGCTTTTTAAAGCATTGTAAGCCGTCCATTCATCGGTTACCATAATGCTGCCTTTCTCTACCCATTTTTCAATAACTGGCTTTATATGTTCGGTGGATGCGCTTTCAATAACCTGTGTTTTAACAGTACCTAATAAACCCCTTGCACCTAATACCGTTGTTTTGCCCTTTCCTGATCTGCCTTGTGAATTAGGTATCTTTTTATCAGCATGACGGTTTTTGTTTTTGCCACCTACAAATGTTTCATCCAGTGCCACAACATCCCTCAATATTTCGGGTGCTGTTTCAAATAACATACTGCGTAAACGGTGGTTAATAAACCAAGCAGTTTTTTGACTTACGCCTATTCTTACTCCCAATTCAACAGAACTAATACCCTTCTTACTTATGCTTATTTCATAGGCAGCTTGCAGCCATTTACGAAACTCTACTTTACTACCTTCAAATATTGTTTTAGTCCTTACAGTAAATGGTAAATCACATTCTCTAATACCACAACGATAAGACGGTATATCCTGAAACTTACCTCTTGGCTTTACTTTGTAATACTTAGCACTTCCGCAATGCGGGCAGCATGGAACACCGCCCCAACGTACTTGCTCATAAAATTCATAACAAGTCTTTTCATCCTTAAAGTAGTCGTTAAACTCATGTATTGTTTTGAAATTAAAGTCCATTTTATTAATCAGTTTAAAGTTTAAAACATTCAACTAATAAGTGAAAAAATATATGTTATCCTCTACGTCTGCCAATACGAGTATTAGCAACTGGAATAGTAGGGAACTGTTTTACATCAATGAATTGTACACCATCAATTTGAAAGTCTGACATTCGCCCCTCTTTAATCAATTTGTAAATGTATTGAGCCGTAACACCTTCACCTGCTGCATAGTTTTTAATAGTACGCAGGTTATTCAAGTCAACGGCATTTTTAGCTCCTTTCATAAAACAAAAATAGGATATTTAGTTTATAGTTGCAACTTTTAAACTAAAATATTCCACCATTTTTTTCATAAAAACACATTTATTACATATTTTATATATTCATTAGTACATCTGCTGTCAAAACTGCAAAATGAATAGAGATCAAAACCAAAACAATCCCGATAATAAGGCTACTAATCCAAACCCTCCGACTTCCCTCAACAGAATCGCTGCTGAATTGGAGAAACTTAATTCCCACACCCAAAAACAAGCATCCGATGAGGAAAAGGAGAATAAACTTTGGAACTGGCGCAATGGTAAAAAGCATATACTTTTTATAGTTCAGGTAATTACATTGTTTGGAACGGTAGTTGCTTTGGTTTTTACTTGTAATTCTGTAAATATGAGCAGAAAAGCGTTGGTGGCTGCCGATACTGCTAATGATATTGCAAAACGCTCTTTGGATTCTAACATGAATTTTAACAGAGAATCTATGGAATACCAACGGAGTAAAGATGTGTCTAATGATTCGGTTACAAATAATACTTTGAAAATAGCACAACAAAATGCTGATGCTGCAACGAATTTGGCTAATCAATCTATTCAATCTTTGAAAGATGTTCAAAAAAGATTTGAGATAGAAAATGAGCCTTATGTAAGGTTCATACCATTTGTTAATTTTAGAGATTCGATGCCAAAATTTACTTACAAGATTATAAACTATGGTAAAATGCCAGCAATTTTGAAGGGGCATTATACAAGAATAATTGTAGCACTTCCGCCCACATCCCAAAGTAAAATTGATAGTGCAATAATTGATACTTTGAAACTTAAGATTCAATATTCTAAGTATGTAAGAGAGGTAAATCAATTGATGGTAAACGGAGATTCTGAAAATGAAATGAATTATCCTTATATTATTAATTGGACTGAATTTGACAAGATTAAATTTGTACATGGGGAATATGTTATTTATTGGTACGGCAGACTTAAATATGAAGTAAAAACAGGGAGCAATAAACAATTTGAGTATAGGTATATAGTAATGATGAATCTTGCCCCTAATTTGGATAACACCTTACGAATTGAGTATGATTATTTATTTGCTGATACTAAACAAATAAGTAAAAACTAACTATTTAGTTGCGTGTATTTGGGTATAGTTGCCTTAATTTAAGTATCGGATTAGGTATTGTCCAATCCTTATTTGGGTTGGTCGGTATCGCAATTTTATATGGAGTATTACAAATCAAAAAGGATAATATTCCTGCCTGGGACAATTTAGAATAAAACATATTTGTATCACACCAAATGAATGCCATGAAAAAAGTATACTTGTTTTTGTTGTTGTTGGCAGGTTTGTTATCTGCGCAAGCCCATCCTTATGCCGATACCGCAACAGAATCACCATATAACCTTGTAACATCCAATGGTACTATCATGGGTTCTCTCTTATTGCCATCAGGCGCTGCAAAAATGCCGGTAGTCCTCATCATAGCAGGTTCCGGTCCAACAGACCGTAACGGAAATAACCCGATGATGAAAAATGAAAGTCTGCGTATGCTGGCGCAAGGACTTGCTGTTAAAGGCATTGCTTCTGTTCGGTTTGATAAAAGAGGTATTGCTGCCAGTGTTTCCGCAGGCAAATCAGAAGCCTATTTGCGTTTTGATGATTATATACAATATGCCAAAGCATGGATTG
>CAYMQQ010000123.1:0-5354 GCA_964392685.1 uncultured Sediminibacterium sp. | reverse complement strand
AATTGGTGATAACGTCTCGCCTTATGGCGGAACTCCCAAACTCAATCATTCTTTCGAAAAAAGAACTTTTGGGGCGGCAAAGGTAAGCAGCTGTGAGGGAATTTCAAAGAAAAAGAGAGGAAAAGCTGCAAGCTGCACGCTACAAGCTACAAGTTTTGGAAGAATTAAACCTTAAAGTATTGATTATCAACAAAAAAAGCAACAGACCCCTTGGCCCATTGCTTTTCTTGCATATTCCTTGAAGCTTGTGGCTTGTAACCTGAAGCTTGTAGCTCAATGCTTATAGCACTAATATTCCCGCCGCCTGAATCACAATCTCTTTCTTCGGCTCAGTGATCTTGGCAATTTCTTCTTTGCTTTTACCTGCATCTTCGGCATAGTGCTTCAGTTGCTTTACAGATGTGGTGGTCAGTGTACCTACACCATCAATCACCACTTTCTTACCATTCAGCACTACCGGCACCGCAAATTTGTGATCTTTCATTTTCACCATCAGGTTGCCATTGGGCGACTCTACTTTAATCCAGCAACCTTCTTTCTGACATACTTCTTTCACAATACCAATGATCTTTCCTTCCAATGGCTTACCATCTCCCTTGGACTCAAGTTGCTTTACATATTCTTCCATGCTTACTGCATTCTCGGCAGTGGTTGTTTTACCAAATGTAGCACCTGCATCCGCCGGAACTTGTGGTGGTTGGGCCTGAAGAATAGCAACGGTAAAGAATGCAATGACAATACTTAGTATTTTTTTCATAAAGTTTGATTTTCGAATGATCTAGAAAATACGAATAACAAAAATACATACTACTCTCTCATGTTGCTGAACCACTGATCATAAAGTTATTTAAAAGTGCTACAATTATGAAGCTGTATGTGTAGATGATCCGGGGATACGTACACCGGCTTCAATAAAGATGGTTTTGATTTCATCCTGAATTGGCATTGAGCGCATAGGCGGAACATTGGCACCTCCCGTATTCCCAACCGGTATTGTTCCTACAAATGATTTCACCCCGCCTACCAATAAACGCGGTATTTGACCCAGTATCTCTTTTACACTTTTGATCTTACAGCCAAAAACTAACATTTTCCAATGCACCAGACTATGCTGATAAGGATACGCTTGCCCAATCACATGCGCTCTTTCCAACTGATACCATGCTTCTGTAAGATTCTTTTGAAGCATTGCTTTAGTATAAAGACCTAATGCCTCTTTAAAAAAAGGCTGAAGTGAAACAGGCATTCGTGTAAAGAATTGCATTCCGGTGGATTGATGAACTACTAAATTACAGTATCCAATAAAGAATTCCAGTATTTTTGATCGATCATCTTTTCTTATGGAGAATACTTCATTATTAGGTAAAATCATTATCAGCACACCTGATAACAACGATCCCAATTTCGTTCAAACTCCCATCCTATTGGTTGAGCATAACGATAGAGGTGCCGTAGGCTTTGTTCTTCATTTTCCATTGAAGCGCAATTTGAATGAGTTGAGTGAGTTTACCCATTACCCTCCTATTCCTATTTATATTGGTGGACCGGTAGATCAGGAACATCTTTTCTTTTTACATCGCCGTCCGGATTTGATAGATGATGGTACCCATATCATGGACGGCATTTATTATGCCGGCAACTTTCAGCAAGTATTGATGCACTTACAAGATCAAACACTCACCGAAAAAGATATTCGTTTATTCATTGGTTATGCCGGATGGGATCCACAGCAATTAGAAGAAGAAATGAAAGAAGGAAGCTGGATCGTTTCGGAACATCCTGTTGCTTATGCTTTTCATCAAATTTAGGCATCTAATAAAGCCTGAATATCAAACTTCTGCATTTTTAAAAAAGCCTGGACCACACGCGGTCCTTTTACAGGATCGCTCATCAGCTGAGAAAGGATAGAGGGAACGATTTGCCAGGAAACACCAAACTCATCTGCCAGCCAACCACACATATCATAACGACCGTTTTTTCCTAAGGCTTCCCAGAAAGCATCAATCTCTTCCTGCGTATCACATTCCACCACGAAAGAATTACCGGGTGAAAAATCATAATCATGTTGCAGCGTGCTACTCATGGTATTCATGATAAAGCCATTGAGTTTAAATTGCGCAAATAGCAAACTACCATTTGGCATACCCGCTTCCGGAGGATAGGCCATATCCATCAATAGCATAGATGGTTTGAATATAGCAGTATACTTTTCTCTTGCTTCATGTACTTTACTATTCTTTTGATTGACGAATAAGAGATTCGGTACAATCTTTTGTGGACTATTAATGGCTTCAACATCCAATTGCCAATTCACACCAAAACGATCTTCGATCCAAGCATAACGTGGACTCCAATCATATTTATCCAATGGCATCAAAATCTTACCTCCTTCTTTCAATGCATCATACAAGCGATTGATCTCTGTTTCAGCCTCACAATACACGAAATAAGAAACAGCAGGTGTAGGAGCATATTTGGGACCGCCATTTAAGAGCATAAAAGAAATTCCTCCTGCCGAAAAGCGAGTAACCATTGGATTTGACTCCAACAATTTTGCGTCATTAAATAGGGAACAATAAAAAGCAGCAGCTTCTTGCGCATTATTATTGAACCAAATGCAAGGGTAAATAGGCATTGACATAACAAATAAAGATTCTAGAATGAAAATACAAGGAACAAGTTAGAAAATTATTTACCAATCAGTATCCCGTATTCAGAAGGAATTGCAATTCCGTTAAACCTATTGGTTAATCCATATATTAAAAAGAATACCGTAACAACCCCAACTATTATTATTAACCTGGATTGTATCGTTGCATCTCTACTTCTTTCTTTCATCTTTCTATAATGAACAGATGCGATATGGGCGAAGAAGGAAAAAATGGCTAATGAATAATAGGGAATAAAAAATACGTTGAATGGAAATTGATTTAGCCCCGCTGCCCCAAAATAAAAATTGGTATCGAGTTGTAAAATGAATCTACCAACCATTACTGCTGAGAGATGAATCACAAAAAATATGGCTAAATATAGCCCAGACCATAATTGCAGTTTTTCATAAAACCCTTTTGCTAATTGATTTCTTGACCTATAGAGTTTGATGCCTGAGAGAACTTGCACGCTGACTGCACTTAACAAAAGTATTTCTGCAAAAAAATTTCGATAAATTTTCCTCATCTGTGTCATTACTTCAATATGCTTTTCGATACCCATCAAGCTGACTGTATGATTGGTCAGATGAAGTGATACAAACAAGGCGATCGTTATACCGGAATAATAATGGATTCTTCGAGTAAGCATAGGTTCAAAGGGTTAAACTGAGGAGTTCTAAGGTACTCAACTCGTCAAAAAGAAAACTACCACTCATGTAGACACAAAGAAAAAGGCCATCCGTAATGGATAGCCTTTAAATATTTTTCGAAGAAAAATCTTAGCTCAATTTTTCAACCTGCATATAATTCAATTCTACAGGTGTAGAGCGACCAAAGATCTTAACGGTTACTTTCAGTTTTTTCTTCTCATCATTCACTTCTTCGATCACACCGTTGAAGTCGTTGAACGGACCTTCAATGATCTTAATGGTTTCGCCAATGATGAATGGTTCACTCATCGTAACACCCTGATCATTCATTTCATCTACCTTACCAAGCATCTTGTTTACTTCACTCTTACGCAGAGAAATGATATTGCCTTTAGAACCTTTACCATCTGTCAGGAAGTGCATTACGTTGCTGATATTACTGATATGCTGCACCATATCATCATTCAGTTTACCATCCAATACTTCCATCATTACATAGCCGGGGAAATAGTTTTTTTCGCGCATTACTTTTTTACCGTTCTGCACTTTGTATACTTTTTCCATTGGAAGGAAGATCTGCTTAATCACTTCTTGCCAGCCGCTGCGAATGATATCTTTATCGAGATACTCTTTAACCTTACGCTCTTTACCACTCACCACACGCAAAACGTACCACTTGGTATTATCCTGTGGTGCTTCTGTGGTTTCAACAGTGTTATTATCGACTACTGATGCTTCCATGTTCTGTTACTTGAATAATGAATAAACCAGTTTCAGCAACTGATTGCTGGAGAAATCCATCACCCAAACCAATGCGGTGATGATCACAGTAGCTACCAGTACAATAACGGTACTCTGCTGGAGTTGTAACCAAGTAGGCCAGGTCACTTTCTCCATCAGTTCTTGATAGCTTTCTTTGAAGTATGTGGTGATTTTGTTCATAGCTTATTGCTTATGGTTCATAGCTAATAGAAAAGAATCAACAATAAAATTGCTATGATCCATTTGCTATCTGCTAATCAGCACGGGCACTAGGATTCGAACCCAGATCAAAGGTTTTGGAGACCTCTATACTAACCGTTGTACTATGCCCGTAGAAAGCTAAAAGCTATCCCGACAGGTCGGGACAGCTTTTAGATTATGTATGCAAATATAGTAAAAAACCTATTTGCTTGAAGCTAAAAGCTTGCGCCTTATAGCTTATTTAAGGATTTCAGTAACCTGACCGGCACCTACTGTACGTCCACCTTCGCGGATAGCGAATTTCAGACCCTTCTCCATCGCAATTGGCTGGATCAGTTTTACAGAAAGGTTGATATTATCACCAGGCATTACCATTTCAGTTCCTTCTGGAAGTGTACACTCACCAGTTACATCCGTAGTACGGAAGTAGAACTGAGGACGGTATTTGTTAAAGAATGGAGTGTGACGTCCACCTTCTTCTTTGCTCAGTACATAAACCTCACCTTTGAAGTCAGTGTGTGGAGTGATAGAACCTGGCTTACAGATTACCATACCACGACGGATATCTTTTTTCTCAATACCGCGGAGCAGCAAACCGGCGTTATCACCAGCCTGACCTTCATCCAACAGTTTCTTGAACATTTCAACTCCAGTTACAGTAGATGTTAATGGAGACTCCATCAAACCTACGATTTCAACGCCTTCACCAACTTTGATGATACCACGCTCGATACGACCGGTTGCTACGGTACCACGACCTGTGATAGAGAAAACGTCTTCCACAGACATCAAGAATGGCATATCAATTGGACGTGGAGGCAATGGAATGTAAGTATCTACAGCTTCCATCAACTCTTCAACGCATTTAACCCATTTTTCTTCACCAGCCAAAGCGCCAGTTGCAGAACCTTTGATGATTGGAGTGTTATCACCGTCGAATCCATAAGAAGACAACAGTTCACGGATCTCCATTTCAACCAGTTCCAATTATTCTACGTCATCAACAAGGTCAACCTTGTTCATGAATACTACGATGTAAGGTACACCTACTTGACGTGCAAGAAGGATGTGCTCTTTAGTTTGTGGCATC
>CAYMQQ010000122.1:3079-5464 GCA_964392685.1 uncultured Sediminibacterium sp. | reverse complement strand
TTACCTCAAGTAAAAAGCAGTAGTGAGGTATATGGACATACACAGAATATTCTCACTGCTCACAATATTCCGATCGCCGGTATTGCCGGTGATCAGCAAGCGGCTTTGTTTGGACAATTGTGTACACAACCGGGCATGGTAAAAAATACCTACGGTACCGGTTGTTTTATGTTGATGAATACCGGAGAAAAAGCAGTGCGTTCTCAAAATCATTTGTTGACTACCATTGCATGGAGTATCAATGGTATTACACAGTATGCATTGGAAGGAAGTGTTTTCATTGCGGGTGCTGTAGTACAATGGTTGCGAGATGGATTAAAGATCATTCGTTCATCCAAAGAAGTAGAAACATTGGCTGCAACTGTAAAAGACAGCGATGGTGTATATGTAGTGCCTGCCTTTGCCGGTTTGGGCGCTCCCTATTGGAATCAGCATGCGCGTGGAACGATTACAGGTATTACCCGAGGAACTACCGGCGGACATATTGCTCGCGCTTCCTTGGATAGCATTGCCTATCAAACTATGGATGTATTAAAAGCCATGGAAGCAGATGCCGGTATTACGATCAAAGAATTAAGAGTAGATGGTGGTGCCACTGCCAATAACCTGTTGATGCAATTCCAAAGTGATGTATTGAATGCTAAAGTGGTTCGTCCGATTGTGACAGAAACAACTGCTTTGGGGGCTGCCTATTTAGCCGGATTGGCAGTAGGATATTGGAAGAACGTTGAAGACATACAACAACAATGGCAAATGGATCGCACATTCACACCTCAAATTTCAGAGGATCAAAGACAACAGTTATCGAAGGGCTGGAAAAGAGCAGTGGGGGCGGCGGAGTTTGATACTTAGGTGCAGGGTACTGGGTGCTAGGTGCTAGGTGCTAGGTGCTAGGTGCTAGGTGCTAGGTTTTTTTTGACTTGTAAAATTACAAAGATATTTGATGACAATAGTTAATTGTACCATAACACCTAAAACCTAGCACCCAGTACCTAGCACCTAGTACCTTGCCCCCAGCAACTCAACCATGAACCGAGATACACAACTACAGCAACTGCGAGAAGATATCACCTGGGATATGGTGATTATTGGCGGTGGGGCTACTGGACTGGGGACGGCTGTGGATGCGGCTTCGCGTGGGTATAAGACTTTATTGATTGAACAATATGATTTTGGAAAAGGTACTTCCAGCAGATCCACCAAATTGGTGCATGGCGGCGTTCGTTATCTGGAACATGGTAATATTAAACTCGTTAAAGAAGCTTTGCGTGAAAGAGGATGGTTGTTGAAAAATGCTCCGCATCTAACTTCTGTACAACCTTTTGTGATACCCGTACGAAGATGGTGGCAGAAATGGTATTATGGTCTGGGGCTTCGGTTGTATGATCTCTTATCAGGAAAATTATCCTTAGGACAAACCCAACTATTATCTGCCAAAGAAACATTAGCACTATTACCGGCACTGGCACCGGAAAAAGTAAAAGGTGGCATCTTGTATTATGATGGACAATTTGATGATAGCAGGTTATGTATCGATCTCGCTTCCACAGCAGTATTACATGGCGCTACTGTTGTGAATTATTGTACCGTCACCGGTTTGATCAAAGAGAAGAAAAAAATTACGGGCATCACAGTACAAACGACAGATACCAATGAAACATTCACGATCAAAACAAAATCAGTTGTGAATGCCACCGGTGTTTTTACTGATACCATTTTAAAAATGGATGATCCTGCTGCCACCAATATGGTAGACCCTTCGCAGGGTGTACACCTGGTAGTGGATGCTATTCATTTTCCCGGTACGCATGCACTCATGATTCCTAAGACAGATGATAAACGTGTTTTATTCGCCGTGCCTTGGCATAACAAAGTAGTCATCGGTACTACGGATACACCCATTGAAGAAGTTGCTGCAGAACCATTGGTGCTGGAAGAAGAAGTGGATTACATCTTAGAACACATCAACAGATATGTATCCCCTCAGATTCGTAGAGATGATATCAAAAGTGTCTTTGCCGGATTACGTCCTTTGGTTCGCTCTAAGGAAGAAACGAGTACAGCGTTATTGTCGCGCGACCATACCATCGTAGTATCACCCAGTGGATTGGTGACCATCACCGGTGGTAAATGGACTACTTACCGCAAAATGGCTCAGGATGCGGTAGATAATGCAGTGTTTATTTCTAAACTGGATAAACGTTTATGTATCACTAAAAATCTTCCTATTGGTGATCCATTATCCGTACAACAGAAGAAAGAAAAAATGATTCAGGAAGATCAGCGATTGGCATCAAAACTACATCCTGATTTCTCTTACCAATGGGTAGATATTGCCTATGCTGTTCGACATGAAATGGCAGTTACCGTTGAAGATGTGTTGGC
>CAYMQQ010000122.1:0-2979 GCA_964392685.1 uncultured Sediminibacterium sp. | reverse complement strand
CAAGCTACAAGTGTAATATTGGGCTTTGGTTTCGTGGAGGAGGATGGAACGCGGATGGGGCGGATGATTATGATTGATTGTGCTTCAAAGGGGGTATGGGTGAGAAGTGAAAAGTGAATTGTGAATTGTCAATTGTGAATGATTTACTCACTGCTGACTACTCATCATAGACCATGGACTGATGGAACGCGGATGGGGCGGATTGTTATGATTTTTCATGATTGGATGAATCAAAGTCCGTAGGACTCCTTCGGTGGGAAAATGGAATAAAAAATTAGATTTAACTATATGACAAACTTTTTATCTGAATTTTTGGGGACTGCCTTATTAATTGCATTGGGTGATGGAGTGGTGGCCAATGTGATTCTTCCTAAAACCAAGGGCAATGGTGGCGGACTCATTTCCATTTGTTTTGGATGGGGACTCGCTGTTTTTGTGGCTGTGTATGCAACAGCACCATACAGTGGGGGGCATTTAAATCCGGCGGTGACCGTTGCATTGGCTTGGTTGGGTAAATTTCCCTGGCAGGATGTGCCTATTTATGTATTAGCGCAATTATCCGGAGCCATGACGGGTGCTTTGCTGGTATGGGTAATTTATAGACAACATTTGGATGAGGCGGCTGATGCTGCTACCAAACTTGGGGTCTTCAGCACCGGCCCTTCTATCCGAAGTCCATTTCAGAATTTACTCACTGAAACATTGGCAACATTTGTATTTATGCTAGGTGTTCTTTTTATTGTAAAACCTGCCAGTTCATTGGGTGCGCTGGATGCTTTGCCGGTGGCATTACTGGTATTATGTGTTGGACTGGGATTGGGTGGTCCTACAGGTTGGGCAATCAATCCGGCCAGAGACTTGGGACCGCGTATCATGCATGCCATTCTTCCCATTAAACATAAAGGCACCAGTGATTGGTCTTACAGCTGGATACCCGTTGCAGGGCCCATTATTGGAGGCGTATTGGCTGCGGTGGTTTGGGAAGCGATTTTTTGATCTTTGATTTTTTGATTTTTTTGTTAAATCGGTAGACATATCTTCTATAAACAAATCAAGAAATCACAGATTCCTCCTTCTGAGAAAGGGTAAATTAAAACTCTGAGCAACTGTTTTCTTTTTGGGTCTTTTTTGTGGTTGGTATTCTTGATAATAGATACGTATCAAGATAATAAAATAGGAGATCAGTAAGGGACCAAATATGAGTCCGGTGATACCAAAATAATGTAATCCGATGATGACTCCTAGAACGGTTACGATGGGATGCACATCGGCCATTTTTCTAGCCAATAAAAAGCGGACAACATTGTCCATCGTACTTAAAATAATACTACCCCATCCGAACAAAAAAATGCCTTGCCAGGTTTGTCCGATGATGAGCATGTATATACCCATTGGTAACCATACAATTCCGGTTCCTACAATTGGTATGATGGAAGCAAAGCCGGTAATAATGGCCCAGAAAACAGGTTCCTCCATTCCGGTGATCAAAAAAGAGATGTAGGCAACCGCACCTTGTACTACTGCAATCAACGGTACACCCACGGCATTGCTTATTGTTTGGGCATGCAATTCAGTTCCAAATAAAGCAATCTGGCTTCTTTTGAAAGGGAGATAAAAAACGATTGCAGCTTCCATTCTACCGGTATTCATGATCATAAAGTAGAGAAAGAAATACATCATGATCATAGAGCTGAACAGGTTCATGCCCTGATTCAATGCAGTGGAAACAAAATCTGTGGCAAAAGTTTGCAGCTGGGCAATATTTTTTTCCGACAATAAAATGAAATCAAACTTTTTGCGCAATACTTCATCAATATGTGTGAGGGGTTCAATGATGGTAGAAAAATTGGTAGCTACCAATGATACTTTTTGATACATCATACCCGCGAGTAGCGAAACGGGTAATAGAATGATAAAAAAGGAAGTAATAATCACCAATACAGCGGCCCATGATTTCCGCCATTTTTTCCTGTTCACCAACCAGTCAACGGGAGATTTACTGAGTACATAAAACATGATAGCTCCTAGAAAAGCGGTAAAAAAAGCAGTCAAGCTATACAATAGGAAACCTGCAAATACCAGAATAGCACCCAAAAAGATGTATCGGTTGATTTTATGATCTTGAAGGTGTTCCATGGGGTAAATTTAGGGATTTAGATGCTGGGTTCAAGGTACTGGGTGCTAGGTGCTAGGTACTAGGTACTAGGTCTAGGTACAAGGTACTGGATTTCATGTGTCTTGTACTGATTTAGGGGCTTTTAAATGTGGGTATGAAACTTATTTTAAACTAAATAACCAAACACCCACTAGCAACTAGTACCTAGTACCTTGCACCTCATACCCGTGGGTAAAATTTACTTGGAGGAATTGCCATTTTTTACCCTTCATCCCCTTACCTTTGCCGCCAAATCGGAAAGGCTGTTTTCCGAACCCTGTGAGGGGCATTTTTAAACCTAATTATATCTCCTGATATGGCTACAAAAGGTAAGATCAAACAGATCATCGGTGCGGTGGTTGACGTTCATTTTCCTGATAAAACATTGCCTGAAATCTACAACGCGCTTGAGATTTCTAAAGACAAAGGCGAAAAACTTGTACTTGAAGTGCAGCAGCACCTCGGTGAAGACAGCGTTCGTACCATCGCTATGGACGGTACAGAAGGTCTGGTTCGCGGAATGGAAGTGGTTGACACAGGAAAAGCGATTGCCATGCCTATTGGTGACGGCATCAATGGTCGTTTATTCAATGTAACCGGTGATGCGATTGATGGTTTGCCACAGGTGAGCAAGGTAAATGGTCGCCCCATCCACAATAAACCACCTTTATTTGAAAACCTGAGTACGGCTACAGAAGTACTGTTCACAGGTATCAAAGTAATTGACCTGATCGAGCCATACGCAAAAGGTGGTAAGATCGGTTTGTTCGGTGGTGCGGGTGTAGGTAAAACCGTATTGATCCAGGAGTTGATCAACAATATTG
>CAYMQQ010000121.1:0-5870 GCA_964392685.1 uncultured Sediminibacterium sp. | reverse complement strand
AAGTTCCTGAAAAAGCAGTTTTATGAAGCGAATGATATTCCAACATCTGCTTTTGTTGTAACAGCAAATCTTAGCGATTTGAACAACCATACAGCATTGTTGCCTGCAGTGCATAAAATTGGACAAGGTGGATATGATGGCAAGGGCGTTCAGATCATTCAAGATGAGAAGGACATCGAAAAAGGGTTTGATGCTCCTGCGGTATTAGAGAAAATGGTACCCATTCATAAAGAAATCGCCATGATCGTAGCTATGAATGAAAAGGGAGAAACAGCCTTATATCCTCCTGCTGAAATGGTATTCGACCCTGTTTTGAATTTGTTGGATTATCAATTGAGTCCGGCTGCACTTCCGGAAAAAGTATTTTGGAAAGCAGAAGCCATTGCATTGCGTGTTGTGAAAGCATTGAATAGTCCGGGATTATTTGCCGTTGAGCTTTTTGTAGATAAGAACGAGGAAGTCTTGGTAAACGAAACAGCACCTCGTGTGCATAACAGCGGACACCACACCATCGAAGCCAATTATTCAAGTCAATATGATATGTTATGGCGTATTATGTTGGACTACCCATTAGGCAATACAGACGCCATTCTTCCTTCTGCTATTGTGAATTTACTAGGAGCAGAAGGACATTCAGGCGACGCCGTATATGATAACCTGGATGAGGTTTTAAAAATGGATAATGTCTTTGTACATCTCTACGGGAAAAAGCAAACCAAACCCGGAAGGAAGATGGGACATGTCACCATCATGCACAAAGACTACCAAGACCTAACACACAAGGCCAATAAGATCAAACATTTGTTGAAAGTCGTTAGTAAGTAGGTAATTTGAGATGTCAGATAGCAGATGTCAGATTTGTTTACCGTATAAAATCAAATCTGACATCTGCTATCTGACATCCGAGATTCCTATCTATCCTTTTTTCACATTCAAAGGTCGTAAAAAGCCGATGCCGATTAGGCTTTTGGTTTGTAATCCGGGTGATGTTTTGTTAGGACCGAATAAACGGACATCATCATCATAAATCAAATCAAGACTATAAGTTGCGGAGAAGAATTTATTGATTTTGAAAGAAAATAGATTGGTCATGAAGAAATCAATATTCTGGGCGCTATTGTTATAGTTGGAGAACATATCCAATCTCCCTTTATACGTCACATTTTTTGCAATGGTGTTGTTGTAATTGACGGTAGCAAAAGTACCTATCTCATTGATAGATGTTTTTCCCGCAGGTACGCCATACTTTCCTAAAGTCGACAATTTATTATTGGCAACGATCGTCCACCTGGATGTCAGCGGCGAAACGAAGACCGAAAGTTTATCAGAGGATTTGTAATCAAATCCCACCGAAAGAATGATATATGCAGGTGATAAAAATGACGAAGAAAAACTAGGTACCCCACCTGAAAAAGTATAACCATCAAACCATTGAGAACGGAAATTGAATAGGCTGGATAAAAATATTTTTCCGGTGCTATCCATCTTATAACCATACTTGCTGAGAAAATCGAAGCGGTCATCGTTTTTTCTTCCACCCAAACTTGTGGTTTGTACATAGCCGAGGTTCATATCAAAGTTATTATCCCAGCTATGACGATCTTTTCGATAGAAATAAAAGAAGTTGAAGTAAGAACTGACTGCCAATGAAAAATTATCACCCCCTGCAGCCCAATTACTCAAAGAGCCTTGTGCAAGGTTCGCACTGATCAAACCACCCTTTTTCCATACCCATGTACTGGTATCCGCTTCTTTTTTAATGGTTCGAGAAGTTTCACTGCGAAGCTTATTAACTACGATATCCTGAGAAAAAACCGCTGATGAACAACAAAGTATCAGCATCCAAAACATCCATTTCTTCATGTGACCGGGGGATTTGCGTTGCAAAACTAATTGATTAACAGAATTTTCAACGCCTAAAACCTGTCAAACTGACACAAAAACAAGACAATTTTGTTAATTTTGCACTCTAACTATTTTTAAAATCGCATGAACACAATGCTTACTACAGATAAAGTGCATGATGAAACCCGACAGGGAGAAGCATTTCAGCCATTTGAAAACGATCCCAATCAGTATAAAAAACACTTTTATATCGAGAGCTACGGCTGTGCTATGAATTTTGCAGATAGTGAAGTGGTGGCCTCTATTTTGAACGGTGCCGGTTTTGGTGCTACCCGAAACCTGGAAGAAGCCCAATTGATTTTGTTGAACACCTGTTCCATTCGTGAAAAAGCAGAACAAACCGTTCGTAAAAGATTAACCGAGTTCCGTAAACTCAAAGAACGTACCCCTGGAATGTTGATTGGTATGTTAGGTTGTATGGCGGAGCGATTAAAAGCACAATTACTTGAGCAAGAAAAACTAGTAGATATTGTTGTAGGGCCTGATGCTTATAGAAGTTTGCCGGCGCTGATTGAAGAAGCCGGGTCGGGACAAAAAGCCGTGAATGTGTTGTTGAGCAGGGATGAAACCTATGGTGATATTGCTCCGATTCGTTTAGACACCAACGGTATCAGTGCTTTTGTATCGATCATGCGTGGCTGCAATAATATGTGTAGTTTCTGCGTAGTTCCCTTTACCAGAGGTCGTGAAAGAAGCCGGGATGCTCATTCCATTATACAGGAAGTAAAAAATTTGTGTGATAAGGGATATAAGGAAGTAACGCTACTTGGACAAAATGTAGACAGTTATTATTGGATAGATGAACAAAAAGATGAAACCGTAACATTTGCCGCATTGCTTGAAAAAGTAGCATTGATCAGTCCAGATCTGAGGGTAAGATTCAGCACTTCACATCCGAAAGACATTACTGATGAGGTATTGTATACCATGGCGAAATACGAGAACATCTGTAAATACATTCACTTGCCGGTTCAAAGTGGTAGTTCAAGAATGTTACAATTGATGAATCGTACATATACCCGTGAATGGTATATGGCGAAAGTGGATCGTATCAAAGAACTACTCCCCGACTGTGGTATCAGTTCAGATATCATTGCCGGTTTTTGTACCGAGACAGAGGAAGATCATCAAGAGACGCTAAGTATCATGCAATACAGCGGGTACGACATGAGCTATATGTTCTTCTATAGTGAAAGACCCGGAACACTAGCTGCAAGGAGATATGAAGATGATATACCTGAAGAAGTGAAAAAGAGAAGATTGCAGGAGATTGTTGACTTACAGGGAGAGTTATCACGTCAGAGTAACTTGAAAGATTTAGGAAAAACATTCAAAGTATTGGTGGAAGGCAACAGTCGCAAAAGTGATGCTGATTGGATGGGCAGAAACAGTCAGAATAAAGTGATTGTTTTCCCAAAGAAGGATATGAATGAACAACTGAAGGGCAGTTATGTAATGGTGAAAGTGACCGATTGCACGAAGACAACGTTGAGAGGAGAAAGAGAAGTGGAATGATGAATATCGAATCATGAATCATGAATGGTGAAGGTGGAAATAAGTGATGAACAAATAAAACGGAACTCTACATCAGACATCTGAGATCAACAAATTAAATCTATGGATCTTCAAAGTATAAAAAACAGGTTTGGCATTATTGGCAATTCACCATCGCTGAATCATGCACTCAATACGGCTGTACAAGTAGCTGCTACTGATCTAACCGTATTGATTGTAGGAGAAAGTGGCGTGGGTAAAGAAGTGTTTTCACAGATTATTCATTCTTTATCATCGCGCAAGCATAATCCTTTTATTGCAGTGAACTGCGGTGCTATTCCGGAAGGCACTATCGATTCAGAATTATTTGGACATGAGAAAGGAGCATTTACAGGAGCTGTGGATAGTCGGAAAGGCTATTTTGAAACGGTAAGCGGCGGCACCATTTTCTTAGACGAGATTGGTGAAATGCCACTAGGTACACAAGCCAGACTATTGCGTGTATTAGAGACAGGAGAATTTATTCGTGTGGGTTCTTCCAAAGTGCAAAAGACGGATGTTCGTGTGATTGCAGCTACCAACAGAGAATTGCTGGAGTTTACACAAAAAGGAAGATTCCGCGAAGACTTGTATTATCGTTTAAGCACTGTACCTATTCGGGTTCCGGCATTACGTGATCGAAAAGAGGATGTCTTACTGCTATTTCGAAAATTTGCGGTGGATTTTGCTGAGCGTTACAAAACACAGCCCATACAGTTGGATGATGACGCTAAAAACCTGTTAATTAACCATCCTTGGCAAGGTAACGTGCGTGAATTGAAGAATATTGCAGAGCAGATATCTGTATTGAGTCAAACAAACAATATTTCAGCTGCCACTTTACAACAGTTTCTTCCGGATCAAAGTAAACAAAGAAGAATGCCGGTATTGGCCGGACAATCTACCGGTACTTCCGGGGAGTTTGCGAATGAACGTGAAATCCTGTACAAACTCTTCTTTGATATGAAGAAGGATGTAACAGAGCTGAAAAAGATGTTTCTCGAAATACTGCAAAATCCATCTTTAGCCGGGAATGCAGCCAATTATACGAGAGATTCGCTGATGCAGGATTTTCATAACAACGGAGATCTCTCCCCTGTTCTGAGTAATCCTGCTCCGGCTCACGCTACAGTATTACCGGGAAACGTAGGTTCACAACCGGTGATCTTGCATGAAGATGATATTCAGCATCATGAAGAAGTAGAGGAATCGTTGAATATCATGGATAAGGAAAAAGAATTGATCTTAAAGGCTTTGAAAAAACACAAAGGGAAAAGACGTGATGCTTCTCTGGATTTGGGTATTAGTGAAAGAACATTGTACCGTAAACTAAAGGAATACGATATTGAAGAATAATCTGATACTATGAAGCCTAACTTGTATAAATATTGCTTTAGTACTTTACTGATCTTGATGATTCTTTGCTTTTCAGCATGCAAAGTGAAGTATAGCTTTAATGATGCCACGATTGACCCACGCTATAAAACCATCAAACTAGGTTTTATAGAAAACAAAGCACGATATATCAATCCGCAGTTAAGTCCGAAACTAAATGACAAACTGCAACAAAAGATCACCAACCAAACCAAATTAACCCGTGTTAATAGCGATGATGCCGACTATATCATATCAGGTGCTATTACTACTTATGATGGTACGCAAACTGTGGGGGTCAGCGGCAGGCAAGCAAGTACCAACCGTTTGACGGTATCGATTAATATCCAACTCAGAAAAAATATCGATAATGAGACCAAAGACTTTGTGGTAAGTCGGAGTTTTGATTATAGTGCGAATCTTGCATTTAATACAGCGGAAGCTCAATTATTGGATGAAGTGGTCAGGAATATGGTAGATGAGATTTTTAACCGTATTTTTTCAGACTGGTAATCAATTAGTACATTTATCGCTATGAAATCCATACGGGATAGAGCCTTATTACACCTGACCGGACAATCAACGCTTCAAACGGTACCCATTGATCAATTGGAATCATTGATTCAAACCTATCCCTATTTTGCACCTGCGACATTGTTGTACCATGCAAAATGTGAGACTGAAGGCATTGTTTTGAATGATGAGAAAACCTCGGGAAAATCTCTTTTATTCACCGACAATCCGCTTTGGACATCCTATTTATTGCAAGCTTCTATTGTAACAGAGGAAGTGGGTATGCCTGAGACTACTGTGAATGATAAGACCACTGTACATAGTACCAAGACCATTGATATCCCCACTATGGATGATGTGAGAGATATCATCAAGTCTATCGACCCAAGAAAAGTTCCTGATAATCCACCCGAAGTAGATGAAACCGAAGAAGAATATGAGGAGCCCGTGGATGAATTGCCTTTGCCGGAAGCCAAATTTAGTGATTTACTATAAGAACATTTGGCTGATTTTAAAAAGCCCATAGATGCTGCGGCGCAATTAGT
>CAYMQQ010000120.1:0-5912 GCA_964392685.1 uncultured Sediminibacterium sp. | reverse complement strand
CAGTTGAACGACCAATACCAAAAATATAGGTCAGACCAATTTCGCCTCTTTTGTTCTTTGGTAAGTCAATACCGGCAATACGAGCCATATTCTGATTTTAATTTTAAACTTAATTACGATCTGTCAACTATAAACAGTTAACAGACATGAATTATCCCTGACGCTGCTTATAGCGGGGATTTTTCTTGTTGATCACGTACAATTTGCCCTTCCTCTTCACGATCTTGCAATCTGCACTACGCTTTTTGATCGAAGCTCTGACTTTCATTGCTTTATTATTTATCGCTTTACTGCTTCCGGCTTCCAGCTCATGCCGTCAGCGTTCCGCAAATGATTTACTTATACCTGAAAATAATTCTTCCCCTACTCAAATCGTATGGACTCATCTCCACTCCTACTTTATCACCAGGCAGAATTCTGATATAATGCATCCTCATTTTGCCTGAGATGGTGGCCAGAATTTCATGACCATTTTCTAACTTAACACGGAACATAGCATTGCTCAGTGCTTCTAGAATTACTCCATCTTGTTTAATCAACGGTTGTTTCGACATACTATTTTTGGGGCTGCAAAGATATTAGATTGCAATGGAAATATGAAAATTTCGGGGAAAAAATTCCCATTTTTGTGGAAAATAGGGTAAAATAATGACCCTGAACCCCTTATAAAGGCAAATATACGCTATCTGAACAGGGCTACCGGCAGAATAATTTCCCAATAATTCACCCTGGCACCACCTACCAACTGCTGATCCAGCAGCCTACTATAGCGGAAGCCAAAAGTTACGGGTTCTTGGTTCCACCAACGGGTATCAAAGAAGAGTTCCCCTCCCAAAGTGCCAAAATTGAATTGTCGCCCGGTACGTAGACTTCTTCCTACCGATAGATCATAAAAAGCATTCAGCCGCAACCGCTGGAAATATACCAATTGCCCAAAACCCCAATCCGGATAAGCAATCGGGAAATGATAATTCACCCCCAACTTGTACATCCTAGGTAAATTGATGGCGGTATAGCCTCTTGAAAAAGGGAAATTGTCTGAAAAATTGAATTGATTTAAAGTATCCCTGCTTTGAATAGCGCCGGTAAGTACCAGATTATGATTACGATGTAAACCGGGTAGATACAAAGTACCACTCACCAACATTTGCCAAGCCCGGGTATCGCCCAATGTTTGCCGATAACGGGTTTGAAAACTTTGTCCCCATCTCGGAAAAATATGTTGAACCGCCCTTTGGATTTGTCCGGCATACAAGAAGCGAAGATCCACATAATTAAAGTTCGCATCTCTGAATATATTCTTCGCGATCCCGATCCAACTCACAGCACTTCTGTTCAAGGTAGCCTGCAAAGTCAGGTTACGAAATTGTTTACCTCCGGTAAAGTTGAAGGGCAGTCTCAACCCGGCATAAGCTTCCCATACATTCCACTGCAACAAAGTATCCCTATTCAGTCGAACAGAACGCTGCCAGGTTTGCGAGGCACCAAAAACCGGTTGCAAATAAGTACCTCCATACGCTCCATCATAACTGATTTTATGGCTCCTTTCATTCTCGTTAAATGTATATGCCAACTCAGAAGAAAAAGTATTCAATACATTTTGTCCATATAACGTGAAGGAATACTCCGGACGATCATAGTAAGGACGCCAGCTATGGATATTCAACAATCGGAACGACTTTTTATAGTTCGTCACAGGATAATCTCCCGACACTTGTAATGCAGTTCCTGTAATAGATTGTTGAATGGAATGATCGATGTACAAAGGCTTCAATGCATCTTCAGTCTTTACTTTCTCCCATAAAGGTTGAAAAGAAGCCAAGCGATACCCATCAGCAGTAAAAGCTGAAGCAATAACCTTTCCGGTCTTATTGATGACACCTTGATAAATCCCCGTTGGAAAAGAAGCCAAGCGATATGGATCCGGATGGTCTGGCTTATCAATGATCGCCCACAATTCATCTCTTCCCGCATGTGTGGTACTGAATAACAAAGTGTCTCCTTGTATTTGCAAGAATCCAATGATCCGATTGGTAGGTTTGAGTAACGTACGAGATTGTTGACCGGTGAAGTCGCTCCATATAATACCCATATCCCCGTTTTTCATCCTTTGCACCACATACAATCCTTGATCATTTTTTGAGAATCGAGGATAGGAATAAACAATATCTTTTTGGGTGAGAATGGTATCGAATTTTGCATCTGACAAATCAGTTCGTATCAATGTACTACCCCCTGATTCATCCATAGCAACTGCAACCAATTTCTTTTTATCTGTTGACAGATCAGGAGAGAATAGCCTTGTTTTCGTTTTGATTGTTTTCAAAACACCGGTATTCAAATCAAGCAATTTCAATGAGTGATACTCTACATTTCCCCAGCGAACATCAGGTTGATAAGCCGTGTAAAGAATATGCTGATCGCGATAGCTGAAATAAGGATCTATTGCAATATCTCGTACAGCTATCTTTTCCGAACTACCATCTTCCTTCACTTTCAAAAACACAGGTATTTGTGAGTAGCTGTTATACAAAGAAATGATTGAACCATCTTCCATTAAATACGGAAACTGGTAGTTGTTTACATTATTCTTTTCAACAGCAGTGAGCCATGTAGGTTCTGAAGAAGAACTTGTCCATTGTGATCGATAAAAATTCAATGCATCATCAACAAATGTTGAAAACGGAATACCGGTATGTTTTTTCACAGCTCCCTGAAAAGGATAAATCAACGGTTTGAATCTTGCTGCATCATCCGTTACTTTTTGCCAGAGGTCATTACCATATTTTTTTCTCCCGTATGCTACCAATAAATAACCCAGGTCATAATGGTCCGGTACAAAATGACGCAATGATCCATTCCGGAGTTTCATATAGCTATATTGCTTGTTCGCGAAATGCAAAGATTGATACGCACTGAAAAAATTCGGCAGACTTCCTCTCCCCTGTCTGGTAAACTGCGTTTCGGTATACACGGCATCCCCTTCAAAGAACCAATCGGGAATACTAGTGGCGTTCGCAACAGCCTGTCCTTCTTCACCCAATATCAATGATGCCAATTTTGATAACCCTTTATTGAAATTGCTGTATTGCTGTACATGTCTGAATTCATGAATGGCCAGATTGCTGAGCCAGTCTGTAGCACCCAAATTGAATGCATTTTGCGGCGCGGTTGTGTACAATTCGCTTCTGAAAGGCGCTAGTCCAACATATCCATTAGATATCAGTGTTCGGTGTTGCAAAACCATACTCACTTTACGCAATGAGCTTCCCAAGCTGTTACTATTTTTTTGCTGCAAGCCATGAATTATACTAGCAATATTTACGGCCTGCTGCTCTTGTCCGGCAGGAAACACAACACGAACGGTATCAGTATCAATCTGCTTCCATTTCTGAGAAATAGGATTCCCTCCAAAACGTTGGGCGAATAAGGAACTCGTTAAAAAAAGGAAAAATAAAACAACCGGCGAGCGCATGTATATGGATTTACAACCAAGATACGTAATCCATTTATTCTGAGATGTGTTGAAGAACCACAGAAGATCAAAAGACCTTCTGTGGTTAAAAATATTACATGGGAGAACTGGTCAAATGAATCTTCGTCATATCCAAGTAGTGATTTTGTAACTGGTGTACAAAATGAACATTAGGATTATGTCTTCTGTCTTCTCGATACCACATTTCCATTTGTGAGAAATCACCTGCTTTGGGCGTTACAATACGAAAAGAGCCTTTCATATATTTCACCGAACCATCATCATTGGGCTGTTTGGCAAAACTGAGTTTCAGTAGGGTGTCTTCATTTAATGGAATCGGATGAAGTTGATCCTGACTGAACCAGAATTCCTGTACATCGGTTCGAACACAAATCTGTTTTTCGTCTCCATTCAGGCGAACTACTTCTCCTTCCCACATTTTTCCTTCATACTCCGCCATTACATAGTCGCCGATTTTGATGTCGCTGAATTTAATCATATGGCAATTAGTTTTAGGAGCATAAGTTAAGGAATTTTTGGATTCAAAAAAAAGACTCTGGAATACTGCTTTTTTCTGTGTATTTCTGTGTCTTTAGTGGCAACATTTTTAATTGCCACTGAAGGCACTGAAGAACACTGAAGTATTATCTTTTTGAAGATTTCTTTTTGGCCAAGGCTTTTTGTTCATTTTCCAGGACCCTGAATTTCACGATGGTGGAAATTAATTTCAACGGCAAGGGTTTATCTAGCGGAAATTGTATGGCACCTTTTGAAGTATGATAAGGCTTTAACTCCTCCTGAAAATTCGCCACCCCGGAAGAAGACGGATAAAACCCGATATGGTTTTTCATAGCCGCGAAATACACCAAATTACCCTCCTGATAAAAACAAGGCATGCCATAACTGATCTTCTCCACTGCCTTAGGCGCCGCCTTCTGTATGGTTGCACGCATCGTCTTTAACAGCTTCTGTTTATCAGCAGAAAAATCTTGGATGTACGTGTCGATATCGGGGTAAGACTTCATGAGGATTGTTTTTGTGAGTGAGTATTTTTTTTGTGAATTGTCAATTGTGAATAGTGAATTTAAGGTTAAACTACCACTCACTATTCACCATTCACCATTGACAATTGACAATTCACACAAATCATTCCGCCCAACTCATCGTATATCCCGGATTTTCTATTTCCAAAGCTTCTACGGTTAGTTGTAGGGGATGAAAAGTATCTACCATAACCGCTAATTCCTGTGTTTCTTTTTTACCAATGCTCTTCTCTACAGCACCTGGATGTGGACCATGCGGTATACCTGCAGGATGAAGCGTGATCATTCCTCTGGTTACATTTTTACGGCTCATAAAATCACCATCCACATAATACAATACTTCATCACTATCTATATTACTATGGTTGTATGGGGCGGGTATGGCATCAGGATGATAGTCATATAACCTCGGACAAAAACTACATACCACAAAATTGTGTGCTTCAAAAGTTTGATGCACCGGTGGTGGTTGATGCACACGGCCGGTAATTGGTTCAAAATCATGAATACTGAATGCAAAAGGATAACAATACCCATCCCATCCTACTACATCAAAAGGATGATGTGCATAGTGAAGTCCGTACAGGATTCCTTTTTTCTTGGTTTGAATCAAAAAATCGCCTGCTTCGTCAAATGTCAACAGTTGTTGCGGTGTTCTGATATCGCGTTCACAGTAAGGTGAATGCTCCAGCAGTTGTCCATATTTGCTGACATAACGTTTGGGATAGCGGATCGGACTAAAACTTTCGACTATGAATAAACGATTATCAGCTGTATCAAATTTGATTTGATAAATAGTACCCCTTGGTATCACCAGATAATCTCCATATGCAAAAGTGATTTGTCCGTATTGCGTGATGAGGACTCCACTGCCTTCATGCACAAAGATCATTTCATCTGCATCAGCATTTTTATAGAAATAATCTTTCATACTTTCTTTTGGTGCAGCCAAAACAATATGGCAATCATTATTCACTAATACCGGCTTTCTGCTTTTCAGATAATCTGCCTCAGGCTTGATATGAAACCCTTCAAAGCTGCGATGTTTGAGCATTTTTTCTTCGGCAACACGTGGTTGTACGTTTACCGGCTCATCGGTATGAATAATCTGAGTCGGTGGGTAATGATGATAAAGCAATGAATAATCATTACTAAAACCTTCGGTTGAAAACAGTTGTTCTGAAAATAGAGAACCATCGTCTTTACGAAACTGGGTATGACGTTTATGTGGAATGCGACCCAATGTATGATAGTGTGGCATAAAAAACTTCGTTTAAGAATAAAGAATGAAGAGACAAGGTATAAGATGGAGCAATCATCTCCAATGCGTTACTTGTTTTCGACCAATGCCAGAGAGAGCATGAGGAAATAATATTTCCATCTGCGTTTATCGA
>CAYMQQ010000119.1:1353-5928 GCA_964392685.1 uncultured Sediminibacterium sp. | reverse complement strand
AATAGATGGGATGTGCTTGTAAATATTTTGTTAACCGAAAACAAAAATCCCGATCGGCCCAGGCCGATCGGGATTGTGTAACAAAAAATGCCGTTTTTTTACTTGATACCGTATTTGTGCTTGTATCGCTCGTATAGCTGAGTATGCTTACTGCTCAACTTGATACCACGACCTTGAATATATGCACCGCTTATAATACTGCTCTTCATATCAAGGATATCTCCTTCACTGATAACAATATTAGCATCTTTACCCACTTCAAGGGTTCCTGTTTTGTCATCAATTCCGAGGATCTTAGCGGCATTGAGTGTAATAGCTTTTAATGCTTCTTCTTTACCCAAACCATAAGCCGCAGCAGTTCCTGCATTGAAAGGAAGATTTCTTCCTCTGTTCTGTGGATCATCATCATTCAAACAAAACAGCACACCGGCTTTGTGTAAGGCAGTAGCAGATTTATAAGGCTGATCCACATCGTCATCATCTAGTGTAGGCAGGTTGTGTTCTTGAGTAAGGATCACCGCAATATTGTGTTGCTTCAGCAGGTCGGCAATTTGCCAGCTATCTGATGCGCCCACCAATACCACATCAAAACCAAACTCTTTCACGAAATCAATCGCTACCAGCATTTGTTTTACCTGTGAGCAGTGGATGAAGAGTTTTTGTTTTTTCTCGAATAGTGCTTTAGTTGCTTCGAATTTCAGGTTGATTTCTTTACCCGCATCTTTTTGATGATAAGCTTTCGCTTCTCTAAAGAATGCTTTCACGCCTTCAATTCTATCCAAAGCGGCTTTTACTGGATCAGCAGGTTGTTGTGGTCCAAGCAATGCGAGCAATGCTGCAAAGCGACCACCACCCGGACGGGCCAACAAACTGGGCATATAAAAGTGCATGCCATTATCGATTTTGTAAGCGGCATCTTCGTAGTTCCAGGCATCCAGTTGAACTACAGATGATTGTCCGGCAACGAGTTGTCCACCCGGCGCCACATGTGCTAACAGAATACCGTTAGCGCGTAAGGTATTGGTAACGATAGATTCAGCTTTATACGCAACGATCGAATGAATAGACGGGTTCAATTCACCCAACTCATTGATATCTGTGCTTCCGCGAACACCGGAAATTTCCTGCAAGCCTAATGTAGAAGCAGGAAGAATGATACCCGGATACACGTGTTTCCCTTTTGCATCTACGATTGTTTCTGCAGAAGGGGCACCCGCGGCAGCACCGCTGTAGGTGATCTTACCATTGTCGAAAACCAGTGTTCCGTTTTCAATAACGGTACCATTTCCAACATGGATTACCGCATTGGTAATGGCGGTTTTTTTGTTTTGTTTGGGGGCAGGATACACATCATCCTGTGCTGTTGCTGTACTAAGCACCAGCGAAAGAAGCCCTGTATATAAAAGTGTTTTTTTCATGATGCGGTAGTTTATTGGTTATCTGCATGGATGTCTTCTGCCTCAATTTCCAACATGCCCAGTTTGTGGGAATGATCCAGACAGGTATGAACATATTTGTAACTAGGTGTTGCCGGCATGGTTGGACGACCGCCGCGTTTTTCACCGACCATTTTATTGATCAGACGCATACGCTCTGCCAAAACTTGTTTACGCATAGCAGCATCTTTTTCACGATCGAAATAAATGATACCATCTACCATGGTCTTTTCTGCTTTTGCATAAATGCTCAATGGATGATCGCTCCAAAGAACCAGGTCGGCATCTTTGCCAACTTTGATACTTCCTACTTTATCATCTACATGCAACATCTTGGCAGGGTTGATGGTTACCATTTTCAACGCTTCTTCTTCGCTCAGTCCACCATACTTCACACTCTTTGCCGCTTCCTGATTCAAACGACGCGCCATTTCTGCATCATCAGAATTGATGGCAACATTCAATCCTACTTTGTTCATGATATAAGCGTTGTAAGGAATGGCATCGGTTACTTCAACTTTATAAGCCCACCAATCAGAGAAGGTAGAAGCGGCAGCGCCATGCTCTTTCATTTTGTCTGCTACTTTATATCCTTCCAGAATATGCGTGAACGTGTTGATGCGGAAACCAAATTTCTCAGCAACACGCATGGTAGCAGTGATCTCATTCTGAACATAAGAGTGACAAGTAATGTATCTTTTCTTGTTCATGATCTCAACCAATGCATCCAGTTCCAAATCACGACGTGTTCCCTTTGGATCAGCTTTCAACGCTTTTTCATAAGCAACAGCACGAGAGAAAGCGTCTGTTAATACTTGTTCCACACCCATACGAGTATCAGGGAAACGATTGTTATTACTAGATGAGGTACGCTTTACGTTCTCACCCAATGCAAACTTGATGAATGGATCTGCACCTTTGAATTTCAACCCTTCATCATCTGTACCCCAACGCAATTTGATCAATTGTGTTTGTCCACCAATGGTATTGGCAGAACCGTGCAGGATGTGTGAAGTGGTAACACCACCGCTCAGCTGACGATAAATATTGATATCATCGGGATCCAAGTTATCACCCATGCGTACTTCTGAAGTCACACTCTGCGCGCCTTCATTGGTAGAAGCAGAGGCAATGTGTGAGTGTTCGTCAATGATACCAGCAGTAAGATGTTTACCCGTACCATCAATTACGGTAGCAGAAGCATCGCTTAGGTTTTTGCCAACACGTGCAATTTTACCGGCCTTCACTAATACATCTGTTCCTTCTAGTTTACCATCTTTTTCACTGGTCCAAACAGTAGCATTTTTGATCAGATAAGTACCTTGTGTAGGAATCGCATTTTCGGCAGCGCCATAGGCAGTGAAAGGATACATGGTGGTACCGATGAGATTTCCTCTGGTGTTCGTTCTGGTTGCAGAATCCTTTTTAGCAACAGGAGCGGCGCTCATTTTAGCGGTCCATGTCATTCTATTTCCTTCAGCATCTTCTGCCGTACCATTCCAGCTATCACCATTGCTGAATCCGCTGAAACGAATATTATTACGAGAACGCTTTTCAGGAGCGAAGCTGAATTTCACTGCTTTGCCATCAAAGTTAAAAGTAGCGGTTACTGTATCTTTTGCAATCACAGTAGCAGCGCTGTTGCTTTTAACGTCCATTGTATAAGATGTGGTTCCGCTTGCGCCTGTAATAGATAGTTGATAGGTACCGGCAACATTGTACCAGTTACTTTCATTCACCGCATATTTTTTACCCTGTACCCAGTTTTGCAAAATAGAAGTTCTTTCAGCGAAAACGGGTCCTGTAGTGATCACGAAGTTGGCAAGTTTGCCGTTATCGAGACTACCCACTTTATCATATACACCCAACCAAGTGGCAGGTGTTTTAGTCAATGCTTCCATGGCCGCTTTCTCAGACAATCCCATTTCCATGGCTTTTCTGAGATTGGTCATGAATGTTCTGGCATCGCGAACATCAGCAGCTGTTAGTGCAAATGAGATACCGGCTTTTTCAATCGCCCCCGGATTGGTAGGAGCCAGTTCCCAGTTCTTCATATCTGCCAGAGAAACCAAACGAGCGTCGTTCGGATCTTCTACATCCATGGCTGCAGGGAAATTCAACCCAACGATCAACGGCGCTTTGGTAGCCACCACTTCTTTGATGCGCTGGTATTCTTTACCGGTAGCTTTTAAAATATATTGAACACCAAATTCATCACCCACGCGATCAGCGCGCATCACATTCCAAAGATCTACACCCGCTCTATCAGATGGATCCATGATCTGAGGAAGTGTTTGCTGGTCGTTAAAATATTTTAAAGTGATATTGACACCATCACCCTGCTCTGTTGTAGCAACGGGATTATTCTTATACCACTGTGCATCCAAGTATGTCTGACGCAACAATGCAATGGTTCCCATTAAAGAACCCGGATAAGATTGTGTTGAAGTTCCTTTATTGAAAGACAGGTGCGCAGCAGCTTTGTCCTTTACGATCAGGAAATTGTCAGCATCATTTGCCAGCGTTACAACCGTTCCTGTACCACGAACGATACCATCTTTCTGGTGAGATAGTACGGCACCAAAACCCATTTCACGAAGTGGGCGCGCGCGCGAATCATCAGCAGAGAAAATTTTGTAAGCATGTACATCAGACTTTAATGCCTGATTCCACCCGTATGCTCCCTTTTGATTCGAGGTCAACTGTGCAGGTGCATTAAAGTTAAATCCACCGGCTTGTTGTCTTTGTTGCTGGGGCATTCCATAATCACTGTAGATATCTATGAAGGAAGGATAGATGTATTTATCCTTGCAATCAACCACAACAGCATCTTTCGGAATGGCAACGCCATTGCCTACCGATACAATTTTTCCATCACGAATAACCATTGTGGCATTGGTTAATGTGGTCTGTGCATCTTTCACGATCGTGGCATTGGTAAATGCGTAACAACCATCACGCTTATCGCCAATACCATTGATGTGGAATGTTTCCTGGGCCTGTAGCAATGTTGCAAACAGTAGCCCCGAAAACAGAAACTTGAGTCTTCTCATGGTAAGTTAAATTGGTTTTAGGAAGAGTTTAAAGCTACTGAATAAGCGTAGCGTATAAAACAGCTATTTTATTTTAAGGATGAATG
>CAYMQQ010000119.1:0-1253 GCA_964392685.1 uncultured Sediminibacterium sp. | reverse complement strand
AAATAGCTACGGGCTTAAGCCCGTAGCTATTTAAAAGATTATTTCCCGGCGTCGGTTTCTTTGATGAATTTGATGACACCATTCATGAATATTTGCTGATCATCCCACATAGACAAATGGCTGCCATTCGGACAATACAGGTATTTCCCATTTTGAACCTGTTTGCTCATCCATTCCATATGTGCGGGGTCCATGGTGTCGTATTTGGCGCCAACTGTTAATGTGGGTACTGTAATTTTTGGAAGATCCGCTTTTCGATCCCAGGTAAGCAATCTACCACCTACTTTAAACTCACTCGGACCCTGCATCATCACATAAATACTTTCGTTGATGTGTTTGAAACAACGATTCACAGGTTCCGGCCATTCGGGCAGGCGGCAAAGGTGTTTTGTGTAGTACTCATTAAAGACGAGCTCTTGGTAGGTTGGATCTTTAAACAGTCCTTTCGCTTCATACTGCTGTAAAGAGTCTACCAATGACGGACGCATCTGGGCGCGAAGCACTCCATTGTATTTTTCGTAATCCGGAATGCTCGCCATCATATTGCAGATGATCAGCCCCTTTAGATTTTGTTGATACTTGAGCGCATACTCCATCGCCAAAATACCACCCCAGGAATTTCCGAGTATATAGAAATTGTCTTTGGTTAATCCGAGCGCCGTTCTTACTTGTTCTACTTCCTCAACAAATCTTTCCGTTGTCCATAAACTACTGTCTGTGGGTTGATCGCTATAATAAGAACCCAGCTGATCATATTCAATGATCTCAAAACCCTCTTTCGGAAAAAAGCTTTCAAAAGCTTCCATGTATTCATGGGTCATCGCCGGACCGCCATGCAGCAACAATACTTTCACACGAGGATTGTTACCAATGGTTTTGGTCCAAACTTTAAAAGTGCCAACATGGGTTTTAATGGGAATCATTTTGATACCGGCCACTTGAACTCCGGAGTCTTTGGTAGCAAAGTATTCTTGAACGGTTGTTGACTTTTGTTGACAGGATACAATGAATACAAAAGAGAGTAATGCAAATAATATTCTCATAGCAATTGGTTTTATAAAAAAGGCCTATCCTTAAAGATAAGCCTTCGTTATAAATTTTGCGAATGATGTCCTTGCCTTTGTTGGTCGCCTGACCAACAATTCAGTATCATCTACCCATATACACCATCAATATTTGCACATCACTCGGATTCACTCCACTGATGCGACTTGCTTGTCCGAGTGTACGCGGACGAATACGTTTGAACTTTT
>CAYMQQ010000118.1:0-5943 GCA_964392685.1 uncultured Sediminibacterium sp. | reverse complement strand
CCACTGATGCGACTTGCTTGTCCGAGTGTACGCGGACGAATACGTTTGAACTTTTGCAGTGCTTCATTGGATAGAGCGGCTACTCGATCATAGTCAAATGTATCGGGAATTTGTGTGTTCTCCATTTGGCTCATTCTTGTAGCGATCTCTTGTTCCTTTTCGATATAGCGCTCGTACTTGATTTGTATCTCTGCTTGTTCGATCGTATCCTTATTGAATGAAACCAATGCCTCAGCCAAGCCGGGAATATGCTGCATTAAAGAAGGCAGATCTACGTTGGGTCTTAAAATGATTTTTGCTGCTTTCTGTTTTTCTGAAATTGAAGCAGAACCAATACGATCAAAGAATGCATTGATATGATCAGGTTCAATATTGAATTCCTGTAAGATTTTTTTGATAGATGCCACGCCGTCTCTTTTGCTCACTACCTTATCCATTCTTTCTTGTGAAGCAAGTCCTAATCTATAACTCAATTCAGTTAAACGCAGATCGGCATTATCCTGACGCAGAAGTGTTCTGAACTCTGCTCTGCTCGTGAACATGCGATAAGGCTCATCGGTTCCTTTACTGATCAGGTCATCAATCAACACACCAATATAGGCTTCGCTTCTTTGTAAGATCACGGGGTCTAATTCTCTTGCTTTCTGGTGTGCATTGATACCTGCCATCAAACCCTGACAAGCCGCTTCTTCATATCCTGTGGTTCCATTGATCTGTCCGGCGAAGAACAGATTTGGTATCAGTTTGGTCTCCAGCGAATATTGTAATTGTGTAGGTGGAAAATAGTCGTACTCGATGGCATAGCCCGGTCTAAAGATCCTGCAGTTCTCAAAACCCGGAACAGTACGAATTGCTTCGTATTGTACTTCTTCCGGTAAAGAGGTAGAGAATCCATTGACATAAATTTCAATGGTATTCCATCCTTCGGGCTCAACAAAGAGCTGGTGTCTTTCACGATCTGCGAAGCGATTGATCTTGTCTTCGATACTCGGACAATACCTCGGTCCTGTTCCTTCAATTCTTCCTTGGAACATAGGACTTCTGTCGAAGCCGGTTTTTAAAATATTGTGTACCTCTTCGTTGGTATAAGTAATGTAACAGCTGCGTTGTTCGGTGGCTTTGATTCGGGGAACATCTGTATAAGAAAAGCCAACGATCTCATCATCACCCTTCTGCTCTTCCATTTTGCTGTAGTCAAGGCTACGTCCATCCACACGAGGCGGTGTTCCTGTTTTCAAACGATCGCTTTCAAAACCCAGTTCCACCAATTGTTCGGTAATACCGGTAGCGGCTTTTTCGGCTACACGTCCACCCCCAAATTGTTTCTCGCCAATATGAATGATACCATTCAAAAAAGTACCACTGGTCACCACCACCGTTTTGGATTGGATCTCATGTCCTAATCCGGTTACTACGCCACAAGCCCTACCATCTTTGATGATAAGGGAACGAACCATATCCTGATAGAAATCTACATTCGGGGTATTCTCCAACATCTCTCTCCACTTAGCCGCAAAGAGCATGCGGTCGTTTTGGGTGCGCGGACTCCACATCGCCGGACCCTTACTACGATTCAGCATACGAAACTGAATGGTGCTGAGGTCGGATACAATACCACTGTATCCACCCATGGCATCGATCTCACGAACAATCTGTCCTTTGGCAATACCACCCATGGCCGGATTACAGCTCATCTGGGCAATGGTTTGCATGTTCATGGTTACCAATAAAACCTTACTACCCAGATTGGCAGCAGCAGCGGCAGCTTCACAACCGGCATGTCCGGCCCCAACTACAATGACATCATATTGCGGAAACATAGTTTGCAAAGATAGTTCAGGCTACGGAGATAGCGTCCAACAGAAAAAACAATCTGTAGTATTCAATGTTCCACATGGAACATGTTTCACGTGGAACAGTTTAATGCTCTCAATCAATTGATTTTTAATAAAAGAGTGAGCAACAACTCCACTTCCTCTCAGCGTCATCTCTTTACTCTCTTGTTCTCTGCGGTTAACACATTCACTTTTACCGCGGAGAACAAGAGGACGCGGAGGCTCGCGGAGAAAGGGTTTAATGTTTGGAGAGATAAGTAGTGAGGTAATGGTTTTCTTTCTGTCGCATCAGTGCGACTTCGCTTTTCTTCTTGTCTTTATAGCCACACAAATGCAAGGCGCCATGGAAGATCACCCTTAGCATTTCCTCCTTGAAAGAAACGCCTAATTCACCGGCATTGTCCTTCACGCGGTCTGTACTGATATAGATCTCCGCTTCTATAGCCTCGCCGGGCTCGGATAGACCAAATGTGATGATATCGGTATAATAATCGTGCGCTAGGAAGTCTCGGTTGATGTTTAGCAGGTAGGCGTCTGAGCAAAAGACATAATTAATATGTGCCAGCTTCTTTTTCTCTTTCTTGAAGATTGTCTCTACAAAACTTTGAATGGTTGTCTTCTGAGCCAAAACCAGCTTCCTGTCTGCATACCGAAACATTACTCTCTTCATAACCGTATATCTATTACTCCAAAATTCGTAACAAAAGCCCATTCAGCCATGCTACCTTTATATAATATTTATAACCAGGCGATGAAAAGACTCTCAGATTTAGAAGCAGGACAAAAAGCAGTGATCAATTCTTTTGAAAAAGACGAGATCTTTATCAAGTTGATGGAAATGGGTTGTATTCCCGGCGAAGTAGTTCAGGTTGAACAAGTGGCTCCGTTGGGTGATCCGATCTCTATTTCTGTGGCCGGTTATCATCTGAGCCTCCGACTAAGTGAGGCCAGAAGTATTTTTGTAGAAGATGCGATTTAGTATAATCAATTGATAGTCAATATATTAGATGAATATCGGACTCTATTTTGGCTCTTTTAACCCGGTTCATACTGGACATTTGATCATCGCATCTCATGTTGTGAACTATACGGATGTACAACAAGTATGGCTGGTGGTTTCTCCGCAAAATCCATTTAAACAGTCCGCATCTTTATTGAATGAATACGACCGACTTCATTTGGTGAACCTCGCCATCGATGATGAAACACGCATCAAAGCTTCTGATGTAGAATTCAAGTTGCCTCGTCCGTCGTATACCATCGATACACTCACTTATCTCAAAGAAAAATATCCGCAACATTCGTTCAGCATCATCATGGGTAGTGATGGTTTTCAAAACCTGCCCAAATGGAAGAATGCTGAATTACTCATCAAAGAATATCCCATCATCGTGTATCGCAGACCGGGATTTGAGATCACAGATAATTGGAGTGCAAAACTCACTGTGTTGGATGCACCGATGCTTGATATTTCTGCAACACTGATTCGCAACAATATCAAAGAAGGAAAATCAATTCGCTATCTCGTTTCGGAAAAAGTGAAGGAGGAGATTGAAAGGAATAATTATTATAAGTAGGATTTTATTGCCACAGAGCGCACAGAAAAACACAGAAAAAATTTTCAGTGTATTTCAGTGTCTTCAGTGGCAATTCTCTGTTCCATCCGCCTATAAAATTCATTTCTCCATCCCCCATTGATACAATAGATTTATTGGATTAAAATTTCCGAATGAAACATACACTGCTTTTTACCGGGCTCATGTTGGTATGCTTGTCCTCATTTGCCCAGTTGACCGTTGAAAAAATCATGCGTGATCCGAAATGGATCGGCACTTCGCCCTCTAATGTTTTCTGGAGCGCCGACAGCAAGAAAATTTATTTCAGCTGGAACCCCGATAAAAAAATATCCGACTCCGCTTATGTCTACACTATTGGTGCCAACGGAGCACCGGTACCTGCGTCATTGCAAGAAGTACAATTGGCACAAGCACAGAACAACGCTGTGTTCAACGAAGCCCGTACTAAAATGTTATATGCTTTGCGCGGAGATTTATACATGGTAGATATCACATCCGGAAAAACCACACGCATCACACAAACGCAAGAACAGGAATTTGCACCACGTTTTATTTTGAATGATGAGTGGGTGGTATACAATCGCAATCAGAATTTATTTGCTTGGCATACACAAAATGGAAGCACACTACAATTGACCAATATCAGTCGTGGAACCGAAACAGCTGTTACGGCTATGCCTCTTAGTGGTCGTGGTGCTGCGCAATTGGGTGGAGCAAGAAATGCAGCACCTGCAATTGCTGCATTGGTACAATCACAAGAACAATGGTTGCGTGATCAGCAACTCGATCTGTTTACAGTGCTGAAAGAAAGAAAAGAAAAAAGAGATGCCCGTACAGAATTCTTACGCGCTAATCGTGATACCGATACTTTAAAATTGATCGGTATCGGCGAGAAGCAATTACAAAACTTACAGATCAGTCCCGATGGACGTTTTGTTACCTATCGCCTGTATCAAGCACCTGCCAATAGCAAAAGCACCATCGTTCCGGATTATGTAACAGAAAGCGGTTTCACAACGGATATTCCTGCCCGAACAAAAGTGGGCGCCCCCCTCGGACGTTATGAGTTTTATGTGTTTGATAAAACAAAAGACAAACTCATGATGCTGGTGGTTGATTCTACTTCGATTCCGGGTATCATGGATCAGCCGGATTATGTAAAAGATTATCCCAAACAATTTGGCAACCGTAGAGCGCCGGTTCGTGGTGTCATCATCAATGGTCCATATTGGAATGCATCAGGAACGGCGGCGATTGTAGACATCCGTTCTCAAGACAATAAAGATCGATGGATCATGCAATTGGATGCAGAAAACGCCAAACTGAAACTGATCGATCGTCAGCGTGATGAAGCATGGATCGGCGGTCCGGGTATTAGTGCATTTGGTGCAACATTGGGATGGATCAACAACGCCGAATTCTATTTTCAAAGCGAAGCTACCGGCTATTCTCATTTGTATGTGTATGATATGGCATCCGGAAGAAAGACAGCGCTGACGGAGGGCAAGTATGAAGTACAATCTGTATCACTGAGTAATAACAAACAACATTTTTATTTACTGACCAATGAAGAGCATCCGGGAAAACTCAATTGGTATCGTATCAATAGAGATGGTAGCGGAAAAGAAAAGATCACGAATATGACCGGTGGTTATGAAGTAAGCATGTCGCCGGATGAAAAATGGATTGCTTATCGTTATTCTTATAGCAATAAACCTTGGGAGTTGTTTGTACAGGAAAATGCGGCAGGAAAAACAACAGCACAAATTACCAACAAGGCCGTGACAGATGAGTTCAAAGCCTATCCCTGGAGAGATCCAAAAATGATCACCATTCCGGCGCGTGATGGACAACAGATCTATGCACGATTGTACGAGCCCACCAAAGCCAAGAACAATAAAGCAGCAGTGATCTTTGTACATGGTGCCGGATACTTGCAGAATGTACATTATTGGTGGAGCTCTTATTTCCGCGAATACATGTTCCATAATTTATTGGCGGATCAAGGATATACTGTGATTGATATTGATTATCGCGCAAGTAGTGGTTATGGAAGAGATTGGAGAACGGGTATCTATCGACACATGGGTGGCAAGGATCTGGATGATCATGTAGATGCTGCCAAATTCCTAACCAAAAATTATGGTGTCGATGCAGGAAAGATCGGCATCTATGGCGGAAGCTATGGAGGCTTTATTACGCTGATGGGACTCTTCACCACTCCTGATGTGTTTAAAGCAGGCGCTGCATTAAGACCGGTAACAGATTGGGCGCATTACAATCATGGTTATACCTCTAATATCTTGAATGAACCTGTGAATGATAGTATTGCTTATGCAAAGTCATCACCCATCAATTTTACCAATGGACTCAAAAACCATTTATTGATCTGTCATGGTATGGTGGATGTGAATGTTCATTTCCAGGATGTGGTTCGTTTATCACAAAAGCTGATTGAACTGGGAAAAGACAATTGGTGTAAGCTCCCCCAAAGTTCGGCCACTTAAAAGTTGACAGAATTGTTAACTTTA
>CAYMQQ010000117.1:0-6016 GCA_964392685.1 uncultured Sediminibacterium sp. | reverse complement strand
ATCGTTTTTATACCGGAATGGATTGTTATATACACTGCATCGAAAGTTTGGAAGGTACTTACCTGAATGAATTCAGCAAAAGTTATGGCGAGAAAGCATTGGAGCTTTGTCAGAAAGTATTTGTAGCCAAAGATCATTGGGATGATGAGAGCGATGATCAACTGATGATGGCTTCCTATGCAGGTGGAATGAGTATTGCGTATTCTCAGGTGGGTGTTGCACATGCCGTGAGTTATGGACTCAGCTATTTACTCGGCACCAAACATGGAATTGGTAATTGTATTGTGATGAATCATCTGGAAGAATACTATCCGGCAGGGGTAAAAGAATTCAAATACATGGTTGAAAAAAATAAGATCGATATCCCTCAAGGGATCTGTAAAGGACTCACAGATGAACAGTTTGATACGATGATTAACGTTTCAATAGGTATGAAACCCTTGTGGGAGAATGCTTTGGGAAAAGACTGGGAGAAGATTATGACCCGAGAAAAATTAAGAGCTTTGTATGAGAAACTGTAACGGTTGGTTCTAGTTTGTTTTCTAAGACGCGAACATTAAACAGTATCTTTACAGGAATTCAATTAAATACAGACCAATTTGAAGTTTACAGATTTAGGACTTGATCAACGCATTTTAGACGGCATCGATGCCATGGGTTATGAAACTGCCACACCGGTTCAACAACAGGTGATGGTACCCATTTTAGAAGGAAAAGATATCATTGCTTCTGCACAAACCGGCACCGGAAAAACAGCTGCTTTTTTACTGCCACTAATACATCGCTTATTAACGGTTCCACATGATTCTCATGAGATCAATGCCATGATCATTGTTCCTACACGTGAACTGGCCATTCAAATTGCAGAAAGTCTGGAAGGGCTTTCTTACTTCACAGACGTAAGTTCTATTGCGGTATATGGCGGAAGTGGCGGTGATTCTTTTAATGCCGAGAAGAAAGCTTTGACACAGGGGGTAGATATTGTGGTTTGTACACCGGGAAGAATGATTGCACACCTGAACATGGGATATGTAAAGCTCAAAGGCTTGAAGTATTTGGTATTGGATGAAGCAGACAGAATGCTGGATATGGGATTCAATGATGATATCATGAAGATCATTTCTTTTCTGCCCAAAGAAAGACAGAACCTGCTTTTCTCAGCCACCATGCCGATGAAAATGAGAGAGCTGGCGAGAAAGATTTTACGTGAACCGGTAGAAATCAATATTGCCATTTCCAAACCACCGGAACAAATCGTTCAAAAAGCTTTTATTGTATACGAACCACAAAAGATTCCCATCATAAAAGATATGTTGGGTAGTAATAAGTTTCAAAATGTCATTGTTTTTTGTTCCAAGAAACAAAATGTAAAACAGCTGACAACAGAATTGAAGCGTGCCAAACTTTCTGCAGAAGAAATTCATTCTGATTTGGATCAAAACAAACGAGAGCAGGTGCTACAAGATTTTAGAAATAAGAAGCTAAACATATTGGTGGCTACGGATATTTTGAGTCGGGGAATTGATATAGAAGATATTGATCTCGTTATCAATTTTGATGTGCCCAATGATGGGGAGGATTATGTGCACCGTATCGGCAGAACAGCCCGTGCAGCCAGCAAAGGCACAGCTTTTACACTGGTAAGCGAAAAAGAGCAAAACAAATTTGCCGCCATTGAAACACTACTCGGTGAGCCGGTTTTAAAAGGAACAGTACCTGAAGAATTTGGCGCAACGCCTGCTTATCATCCTCGTGCACCCAGACAAGGCGGACAAAACAGAAGATCCAATGGAAACAGAAGATCGGGTCCACCAAGAGGCGGGAGACAAAGACAGTCATAAACTTTTATACCAAACATCATTTCATGAAATACCTGGTTTATATCCTGCCCCTGTTGGCGGGATTAACGATTACCACACAAGCGGGCGTGAATAGTCAGCTAAAAACAGCCGTGAACAATCAGTGGGTTGCGGCATTTATTTCTTTTGTGGTTGGAACCATTGCGCTCGCATTAATCATTCTTTTCACCAAACAAACATTGCCGAGTACCCAACAATTGCAACAAATAGAGTGGTATAAATTTTCTGGGGGCTTACTTGGGGCGTTCTTTGTAACTGTCATTATTTTTTCCGTTCAACAGATCGGTTCAGCCAATGTATTTGCGTTGGTGATAGCCGGACAACTATTATTTGCCCTTGTATTTGATCATTTCGGACTATTTGGATTTAAGCAAAGTCCCATTAACTGGGGTAAAATAATGGGTGTATTGATGTTGATTGGGGGTGCTTTCCTGATTAATCGTAAGGGCTAGATTAAAATGCTCGGAATGAGCAATTTTCTAATTTGAATAGACGTTATAGTAAAAAATAACGTCTTATGGCCTCTTTCAGAAGCTTTGTAGGATCAGAGTTAATGTCTTTTAGACAGCATATTGCCGCACTCAGAAATATGCTTCCGCAGAATATTAAATTAAAGCCTGCCGAACGCAGAAGTATGTTCAAGTTGAATGATAAAAAGAAAGAGTTTGTAGAGAAGGCCGTTTTATCCATGCGAAAAAACCCGGCCACAGTTCCTTCTTATGTAGATGTGAATACTTGTAATAATTATATCCAGTTATACAAGCAATACAATGAGCTATTACATGAATTGGAAGAAGTAAAAACTAAAATGGAAGATGCGAAACTATTGTTGGGGAATGAAATTTTGAAGCAAACCAGGGCGTATTTCCATAATTCAAAAAATGCAGCATTATCGGGAAGTGAACAATTTGGTCAGATTTATAAAGACTTGAAACCACATTATGCGGTTGGAAGAAATAGCAGAAAAAAAGAAAAAGAAGCGTAATGATCTTTATACTGAAATTAAGAAGGGCGACAGATTCTGTCGCCCTTCTTGCTGTAAACCATTCTTGTTTGTTATTTAATAATGCTTTGGGTATTAATACAAATAATTTAATGCTGTTCTATCGTTAGCATTGAATGGACGGTTTACACCGCTGCCAATACAAGCTAACATCCATGAATTGGGGTCGGGTCCGCTTGGAGTACCTGGAATCAGAATAGCGCCAACAGTTGAAGCGCCTTCATTCACGGCAGATCCACCACAGCTATAAGCACGGTTCATATAATCTGTATGACGGAAACCAATACAGTGACCTAACTCATGTGCAAAAATGGTTGCTGCATAATTGATAAAAGTAGAAGAGGTGCCGGAGCCAATTGCTCTGGTATTCACTTTTACAGAGTTAAAAGGCTGTCCGCTAGAAGTTGGGAAACCTGCTGAAGCAAGATAACTACCACTTGCACGATCGAAAGTGATATTTGCTCCTGAACTTACTCTTTGAAGAGTGATTTGTAAATTTTCTGCATTAAATCGACGAACCACTTCATCCAAAACAGGACCATAAATAGCGGCATCAATTCTGCTGGTCAATGCAACAGTAATGGTTCTTGGTAAGCCAGTTACCAAATTGGTAGTTCGGTACTGCTCCACATCACCAACGCGAAGAATGGCTCCATTTAAAGAGCGTTTTAGTTCATTAGCAGGAATAAAAATATCTCCCTCAACAATATAACCGCCATCTTCTGCAATAATATTATCAGAAGAGAAGCCCAGTGCTTTTACACTGTTAATAACATCTTGTGTAACTTCTTTTTGGATTTCTTGCTCGGGAGCAACTGCTTTTTGACAGGAAACAGCTGTTATCAATAAAGCAATAACAGCTAAAGAAAGGCGCATGTTTTTTCTCATGTGTTTTAGTTTGGATTTTACAAATGGTTTACAGCATCATTGGATTTCAGACTGAATTTAAGCAATGTAGGAATCAGACGAAAGCAAATTTGGGCAACGCTGTTGCAAAACCGCAAACTGATTCAGAAACACGAAAAAAATTGCAGTCCGTTCTTATTTTAGATACGTAGATAACTGAAAAAACGATTTACCTATCTTTAATATTCCAGTCTCCTATATACATGAGAAGTGTTTTGCTTTGTTTATCGTTACTGATTACTATGTCTGCTCAGACTCAATCTATGCACAGACAAATCATCCCGGATGTACTGAAAAGTTTTGTTGAGCCACTTCAATCATATTCACTCAAAAAAGACTCAACAAAAAACGTATTTGCATTCACCGGAAAACTACCTCCCCATACACAGGTTCTCAGAAAACTGGCAGATACCATTGCCATTGTACGGATACAGGATGCTAAAACCCTTGCGTCTCTTTTACCTCAGGGAAAGTTGATGCCTGTGAATGATCTATGGAAATTTCCTTCGGGCTTTATCATGCCTACAACAACTGATAACGATCATTTACAACAAATATGGCTGATTGAAACCCTCGATACAGCCATCGTAAAGCAATGGGTTGCATCAAAAGATTCGGTAACGCTGATGCGTGTATCCGGCAAATACATCCAAATCAAAACCTCATGGAGCTGGATGGAAGATCATATAATACAAGATCCCTCTATTGTATTTATTGCGCCTGTATCTAAACCAAGACTAGAAAGAGAATTAACCGGATTTGATCTATCTACCAATAAAGGTAATCTTGCACATCGTATATGGCCATCGATCAATGGTAGTGGTCGTACTATTTCAATCAAAGAAAATAAATTAGATACAGCAGATATCGATTTTAAAGGACGCTATCTTTCTTCATCGCTGGCATCACCCAGAATGGAAACACATGCCACTACTATGGCAACTATAGCAGCAGGAGGAGGAAATACTTTTTATACGGGGAAAGGGTTTGCTTATGGGGCTTCTATTGCTTCATCAGATTTTGCGAATCTACTTCCGGATCCATTATCTGACTTGATGCAGATGCGTGTGCGTGTTCAAAATCATTCTTACGGAACAGGTATCGAAAACTATTATGGGGCGGATGCTGCTGCATATGATCGACAGGCAAATGTTGAGTTGACCAGCCTACTGCATGTTTTTTCCGCAGGAAATCAGGGCATGCAAACCTCTTCATCGGGAAACTATGCAGGTATCAATGGTTTTGCCAATCTCACCGGCAGTTTTAAAATGTCGAAGAATACTATATCAGTTGGTGCAATCGATTCTTTTGGAGTGGTGCCACCACTTAGCTCTCGCGGACCTGCTTATGATGGTAGGTTAAAACCAGAGTTGGTTGCTTTAGGTGAAGATGGTTCTTCAGGAGCTGCTGCGATCGTTTCTGGTATTGCTGCTTTAGTACAGCAGTCCTATCAGCAAAAAAATAGTAGAGAAGCTAATAATGATATGATTCGTGCTGTTCTATTTAACAGTGCCGATGATATTGAATCACCCGGTCCTGATTTTATTTCGGGATATGGAATGGTGAATGCTTACAGGGCTATACAAACCATTCAAGAAAATAGGTTTTTGCATGACTTGGTCAGTGATCAAGAACAGCGATTGCATTCAATCACGATACCCAATGGGGCGGTTAATTTGAAAGTAACACTTAGCTGGACAGATCATCCAGGACAAGCCAATTCCTACAAGGCGTTGGTGAATGATTTAGACTTGGTATTAGAACATCCGTCAACCCTGGGTTTTGAACTCCTTTCCACATGCAGACTCACTTCGCAAACCGGCAGAAAGAAAAAGAGATACACTCAATAACCATGAACAAATAACCATTGCCACACCTCCTCCGGGTAACTATAACATCAAAATCATAGGAGCATCTATTCCACTATTTAAACAAGCATATGTGATTGCCTGGCAATTTGATACGAGTTCACATTTTGTATTTAGTTATGCTGTAAAAGATGACTTACTTGATCCTGCAAGAAAAAATACAATACGCTGGGAAAGCACAATAACGGACACGGCTACTTTAGAATACAAATTAAATGATGGTAACTGGCAAACAGTAGCTCACGGCGTGGATCTTGCGCAACGCTATTTTCAGTGGCAACCACCTGAGACTGCGGCTGCTATTCAGTTACGTATGAAGATAGCACAGCGATTTTGGTTGAGTGATACTGTTGGCATCTCTAACATTTTACCGATCAATA
>CAYMQQ010000116.1:0-6025 GCA_964392685.1 uncultured Sediminibacterium sp. | reverse complement strand
TCCATAGTCCATGGTAAGAGCATCATTTCACCTTTCACCATCCTCCCCCTTTCACTATCTTTGCCCCATGCATTATGTTTCTGTTGAAGGTCTCACGAAGAGTTATGGTATTAATCCCTTATTCAATAATATCTCTTTCCATATCAATGAGGGCGATAAAATTGCCCTGATCGCTCGGAATGGGGTTGGTAAATCAACTTTATTACGCATTCTTGCCGGACAAGAAACGGCTGATGAGGGTAAGTGCTGGATCAATAAAGAAGTAACCGTTGCTTTATTTGAACAAGAGCCAGAATTTGATGAAGCAAAATCGGTTCTTGAAAATATTTTTCATTTAGAGCATCCCATTATTACAGCGATACGTGCTTATGAAGCAGCCGCTGAATCAGAAGACGGTCATTTGATCGCTGACGCTATTACTAAAATGGATGAATTAGGTGCCTGGGATTTTGAAGCTAAGGTAAAACAGATATTAGGTAAGCTGAATATTCATCATTTGCAAAATCCGGTGAAAGACCTGAGTGGTGGACAACGTAAAAGAGTAGCGTTGGCTAAAACATTGATCGATATTGGGTTTGAGCATAAACATACTTTGTTGATGATGGATGAGCCAACCAATCACTTGGATGTTGAAATGATTGAATGGTTGGAACATTATCTCAATGGAGAAAATATTACTTTGTTATTGGTAACCCACGACAGGTATTTTTTAGATGCAGTTTGTGATGAGATATGGGAGCTGGAACGCGAAAACATGTATGTCTACAAAGGTGATTATGAAAACTACATGGAAAAAAAAGCGGCAAGATTAGAAAGTGAACAAGCTAGTATCGACAAAGCTCGTAATCAATATCGAAAGGAACTCGAGTGGATGCGCAAACAGCCGAAAGCGAGAACTACAAAGAGCAAGAGCCGCCAAGATAATTTTTATGAAGTAGAAGCCCGTGCCAAACAAAAGATAGAAGATGCCAAACTGCAACTGGAAGTCAAAATGAGCAGGTTGGGTGGTAAAGTAATAGAGATGAAGAAGGTATACAAATCGTATGGAGACCTTCCGATCTTAAAAGGATTCGATTATACTTTTACAAAAGGAGAGCGGATCGGCGTCATTGGTAAAAATGGAGTGGGTAAATCTACTTTCCTCAATATGTTGCAATTAATTGAACCTGCTGATAGCGGTAAAATCAATATTGGGGAAACAGTCATCTTTGGTAATTTTTCTCAACAAGGTCTGCAAATAAAAGACAACCTGCGTGTGATTGAATATGTCAAAACTTTTGCTGAGAGTTTTCCTTTAGCTAAGGGAGGTAGTTTAAGTGCTGCACAGTTTTTAGAATTATTTTTGTTTCCACCCGATAAACAATACACTTATCTATCTTCTTTAAGTGGGGGCGAAAAAAAGCGACTGCAATTACTCACTATATTATTTCGTAACCCTAATTTTTTAATTCTGGATGAGCCTACGAATGATCTGGATCTTCCTACATTGGCAGTGTTAGAAAATTTTCTGAGTGAATACCAGGGCTGCGTTTTGATTGTATCGCATGATCGTTATTTCATGGATCGATTGGTGGATCACTTATTTGTATTTGAAGGAAATGGAGAAGTGCGTGATTTCCCGGGGAACTATACGCAATATCGGATATGGATGAAGGAGCAGGAAGAAAAAGAAGGGTTGACAGTTGACAGTAGGCAGTTGAAAGTGGAAAAGCCGGAGGATAAAAATGAAACAGTAGCTTCTAAGAAAAAAATGAGTTTTAAGGAGAAGCGGGAATTTGAGATGCTGGAAAAAGAATTACCGGCGCTTGAGACTGAAAAACTAAAAATCACTGAACAGATGAGTCAGGGAGCACTTTCTTTTGATGAAATTTCAAAACTGAGCGAAAGAATGATAGCTATTACACAAGAATTAGAGGGAAAAGAGTTACGATGGCTTGAACTCAGTGAGATGATTTAAATTGACCCCATTCAATAAAATGTATCGATTGTTGATCATACTATTGTTTGTATCTGTTTATGTGCAGGCGCAACAAGACAGTACAAAGAACAAATTTGAATGGGATGCTTATGCAGAAGCTTATTATAGTCATGATTTTGGTAAACCTGCGAGTCCACAAAAAATTCCTTTTCTATATTCTTATAACAGGCATCAGCAGCTGTCGCTGAATCTTGTCATGGGCAGGATGTCATATGCTTCTCAAGGATTTCGCAGTGTTGTAGCTTTGGCTGCCGGAACTTACATGGATGATAATTTGCAAGCAGAAGATGCTATTCTAGGACAAGTTTTTGAAGCTTCTGTAGGTTTTAAGCTTAGCAAGCACAAAGAGTGGTGGTTGGATATGGGGATACTGCCCTCTCATATAGGATTTGAAAGCGCTATTGGGAGCAGATCAATTAACGCTGACCAGAAGCATGATGGCCGATAATTCTCCATACTATGAGTCAGGATTGAGACTATCTTATAACAGTTCTAATCAAAAGTGGTTTTTAGCATTGTTATGTATGAATGGATGGCAAAGAAGTATCAGAGCAGGTGAGCCATTTCAACCTGCTTTTGGTCATCAACTCACTTACAAACCTAGTCATGCTTTGAGTATCAACAGCAGTTCTTTTATTGGTAATGACAGACAGCCTGATCTCAGAAGGATGCGTTATTTCCATAATCTTTATGCTAATTGGCAATTGAATAAAAATTGGCTAGTGACTGCAGGTTTTGATATCGGCTGGGAGCAACACACTAAAGGGTCTTCAAAAATGTGCAATTGGTATTCTCCGGTTTTGATATTGGGCTATCAAATTACTGATCATCATCGACTGGCTATGAGGGCAGAATATTACCAAGACATTCACAAAGTCATCATTTCATCTCCTTCATCTGTTGCATTCAAAACTTTTGGTTATTCAATCAACTACGATTATAAGTTTAGCCCATCTATGATGTTCCGTATTGAGGCAAGATCATTTAGCTCGGCGCAACCTGTATTTCCTACAGAAATCGGCTTGAAATCAGATAACTTTTTTATGACTAGCTCAGTCAGTATCCGTTTATAGTAGTTCAAAAGAAAGCGCGTTACTTTCTGATCCGTTAATGATCATTGACACTTTTTGTTTGCCCTTATAAAAAGATCTTGTTGTAATGAGTTTAAAACTTTGTCTTCTGGTGATTTCCCATTTTTCTTTCGCAGCTATTTCACGCTCACTGATCTTAAACACTTTCTTAGATAAGCTGCCGTTGTTTCTTAAATAGTGAATAGCATATTCTAAACGGACAGTAACTTTCTTTTTTCCGTTATTGGTAATACAAGCTTCAAATTCAAGATGGTCTCCAATCTTAACTTTTTTATTTTTAATAATGAAGCGGTCGATTGTCAAGTTGTCAGCATTTAGTTGATAGTATTTTAAAACTTCCGGATGTCCGGCTTTTAATAAGGATCTTAATCCATGTTTGATGATGGCATTGGTTTCCGGACTTTGGTTTTTCCATTTTTTAGCAATGGCAATCGCTATATCCGGATTATCTTTTGAAATATCATTGAGGTTATTGGCTACACTTCTTCTCACTACTTCACAATTATCTTGTTTCAGATTTTCAAGGATCGGTAAAATAGGTGTGGGATCTTTTTTCAGTGTAGGTAAAGCCATGGCCCATGGTAAACGAGGTCTACAGCCTTCTGTAGCAAGTCTGCGTACATGACGGCTTGTATGAGTAGACCACTTCAACATTTGCGGAATCATTTTTGCTTCATAGCGAACTATAAAATGCCTGACTGCAAATTCACAACTAATAAATTGGGTTACTTGCTCCATAGCCAATACAGATTCTTTGTAATGATCTAATCCATATAGATAAATGTATTCCGGTAAGAAAAGATATTCGATGCTGCTGGCTGCAGGTCCCTCTTTTTTAATGGCTCCTATCAGTTCAATTAAAAGAGGAGCTGCTTTTGAATAATCTTTGGGTAAGAAATGATGTAAGACATGCGCAGTATGTGCCATTCTTTCTTTTAGCTCGTATGCCTCAAATGCAGGAATAAATATTTTATTCAGAAATGATTTTTTATCAAAACCGGGAATGGTTGTTTTTAAGGGAATCGAAAGCTGATTATAAAAAGACTGTGAATACAGGTCTTTCAGTAAAGTACTCATGAACTAAATTTTACGGAAAGATGAGAGAAACTAATAATAAAATAAATAAAAAAGTATCAACGGTCTGATAAGAAAATGGGAGATGTTACTTTGTTTACAAAATCAGGTTGTGCAATATGCATCAATGTAGCAACAGCTTTTTTTCCGGGAGTACCCAGATCAATCGAAAACTCATTTACATACAGATCAATGTGTTGTCGCATTACATCTTCACTCATTTCCTGTGCGTGTGCTCTAACATAATTGGATACTTCCGGATAATGCGCAAATGCATACTCCACACTTTTTTTGATGCATTGATCAACTTGTAAAGCTACTTCATCAATGATTCTGTTGTGGGCTACAATACCTCCTAATGGAATAGGCACGCCGGTTTGATGTTCCCAGTAATCACCCAGATCCATGATTTTATGTAGTCCTTTTTGTTGATAAGTAAATCTGTTTTCATGGATGATGACACCTGCATCAACTTGTCCACTTACAACCAATTCTTCAATCTCATGAAAAACATGAAAGCTTTTATATTTTGCTGAAGGAAAAGCCATCGAAAAAAGTAAATGAGCGGTGGTATTGATACCCGGTATAGCAATGGTAGCATTGTTGACAGATTCTACCTTCATGGATGCATCCTTAGTGATCAAAAGAGGTCCAACCCCTTTTCCCAACGCACCGCCACTGTTTAGAACTGTGTACTGTGGCAGCACCAAAGGCAATACCCCATAACTGATTTTCGAGATATCGAGTTTTCCCTCGATAGCCCATAGGTTCAAGGTTTGTACATCTTCCAATACTACATCAAATGAAATCCCACCCGTATCAATTTTACCATTGACCAGTGCATCAAAAATAAAAGTATCATTCGGACAAGGGGAGAAGCCGAGTGTGAGTGTCATGGGGCAAAGATAATGAGTAGTTAGTCGTGAATGGTGAATTGTGAATGGTGAAAAGGGGGTTGTTCTAATATGCTTTTTTATTCACTACTCACTATTCATCATTCACCATTCACAATTCACCATTCACAATTCACCTTATCTTATACAACCTATCCACATACTTCACCAATACTTCATTCAATGCTTCAATCGCTTCTTTCATTTTCCAGTGGGCTTTGTTGCGTTCGCCTACGTAGTTGGAGATGGCTCTGATTTGGATAAAAGGAATATTGGCTTCCCGACAAATAAAATGCAAAGCTGCACCTTCCATGGATTCTACAACAGCACCATATTTCTTTTTGAGTTGTTCAATTCTCGTTGGTTGAGTGCTGATCTGGTTCACAGTAATGCCGGTTAATTCAGGAAGTTTTAGGAGGTTATACGTACTAAGCCAGGGATTGGGTAATTTTCTTTTTTCAAATGGATGATAATTGCTCTTTTCCAGTTTCAGATCGAATATGTCTTTCCATTTTCCTTCTTCTTCAACACCTACATCACCCAAAATTTCTTCTTTAACTACCACCACCTTTCCAAGAGAAATATCGGGGTCGAAACAGCCGGCAATACCTGCTTGTATAATCAGATCGGGCTTTTCTTCAGATACTATACGGGTCAATGAAACAGCGCTTGCCAGCCTCCCAACACCGGATTGATGAAACCTCACTTTCAGTCGCTGACTTTCACCCGTATAGAGTGTATTCATATTTACAAAAACCGGCATCCATTCTCCAATCGTGGCGGCTGTAATGATAATTCGCATGAGAACTGTTTAATAAGATATAGTAGTATAAAAATACTAAGGATTGCATTGAGTTGATCATTTGATTTTGCAGGTTGCTATTTGTAAATCAATGATTTATGCATTTGTAGGTCAGTACATGCAAGGAGTTACAAGTCAACTTCATTACCTTTGCAGAAATTTTCGGAGCTAGCATGGTCTATTTAAC
>CAYMQQ010000115.1:0-6052 GCA_964392685.1 uncultured Sediminibacterium sp. | reverse complement strand
AGGGAGATACGGTACGAGCTACCACCAACAATAGCCGTGTAATTTTTGATAAAACAAAACCTACACTGAGTAGTGTAGCGATTATATCCAATAATGTTGTCAATACCGCAAGAGCTACCACCGGCGATTCTATTACAGTGAGTTTTACATCAAGTGAAGCGTTGTCACGAAAACCAAGTGTTTCCATCGCTGGACAACTGATCGCTGATTCCAGTGTAACCAATATATCCGGTAATAACTGGAAAGGCGTTTATAAATTGGTCGGAACCGAAACAGAAGATACGGTTCGATTCTTTATATCATATGTAGACTCTGCGGGCATCAAAGGAGATACGGTACGAATCACCAACAACAATAGTCGTGTAATTTTTGATAAAACCAAACCTACACTGAGTAGTGTAGCGATTATATCCAATAATGCTGCCAACACTGCAAGAGCGATAACGGGCGATTCTGTTACCTTGAGTTTTACAGCGAGTGAATTGTTGTCACAAAAGCCGAGTGTTTCCATTGCCGGACAAGTGATACCGGCATCCAGTGTAACCAATGTATCCGGCAATAACTGGAAGGGTGTATATAGGTTTGCGGGTACTGAACCAGAAGATACGGTCCGGTTCTATGTATCGTATATCGACTCTTCGGGCAATAGAGGAGATACGGTACGGACTACCAACAATAGTAGTATTGTAATTTTTGATAAAACAGCTCCTGCTTTAACTACAGTTGGCATTCTATCTAATAATATCAACAGTAACTCCCATGCTGCGATAGGTGATACCATCACGCTGAATTTTACTGCTGCTGAGACCATCGTATCACCTAGTGTGCTCATCGCTGGACAGGCAGTATCATCAACGAATGTATCCGGTAATAACTGGAAGGCTACTTACAAGACACAAAGTGGGGATACAGAAGGGACTGTCAGCTTCCAGATTGCCTATAAAGATGTGATTGGTAATGTTGATACGGTGAGAAATACCACTACCAATAATACGAGAGTTAGATTTGATAAAACAGCTCCAACATTAACTTCAGTAACCATTGCATCGAATGCGTCTGATCCGGCAATTGCCATCATTAATAGTGTGGTTACGCTCAGTTTTGTTGCCAATGAAGGTGTGTTAACACCCACAGCTACCATCGCAGGTAATACCGTAACACCTACATTGGTATCAGGCAATAGCTGGACTGCTTCTTATACTATTAAAGCAACCGATACGGAAGGACAAATACCGTTTACTATTAACTATAAAGATTCGGCAGGTATTACAGGCGTAGCGGTAACTACTACTACTAATAACAGTAAAGTTGTATTAGATAAATCAGCACTTGTGCTGAGTATGGTAAGTATTGCATCGAATAATACTACCGACACAAGTCATGCTACTACCGGTGATATTATTACCATTAAATTCAAAGCCAGCAGGGAGATCAATATTCCAACTGTTTTACTGGCAGGCAATTCAGTTACAGCTACCAATGCATCAGGTGATAAGATCAACTGGCAAGCAAACTATACAGCGAGGGCAACAGATACCGAAGGAGTAACCTCCATCAAAATTGATTTTACGGATCTGGCAGGAAATGTGGGATTAACTGCTAACGGTACATTGGATAATACGAGGGTCATATTTGATAAAACGCCACCTACCTTAAGCAGTATTGGAATCCTTTCTTCCAATGCGAATACAGCAAAGGCAAAAGTGGGCGATACGATCATCCTCAATATTGTATCGGGTGAAGGAATTATGGCACCTGTTGTAACGATCGCGGGATCAAGTGCAACTGTAACTTATATATCAGGTAATAACTGGAGAGCAAGTTATATTATACAATCCAACGTTGCAGAAGGAAATATTCCGTTCAGTATTGCTTATAAGGATTCTGCGGGACTATCCGGTACAGCAGTAACAGCTACTACCAATAATAGTGCAGTTGTATTGGATAAAACGATACCCATATTAAACAGTGTATCCATCATATCAAATAATGCGAATACAGTAAGAGCAAAAGTTGGTGATACGGTTACGCTTAGTTTTACTGCTAATGAAGAAATACTGACGCCTGTTGTAACGATTTCAGGGCAGACAGCGAACGTAACGCAAATATCCGGTAACAACTGGAAAGCAAGCTATGCAATGAGGAGCACAGATGCAGAAGGAAGCATTCCGTTCAATATTGCATTTAAAGATGCTGCTTCCAATGATGGTATTGCTGTTACCTCTGTAACCGATAACAGTAGTGTGTTATTCGACAGAACCTTACCTCAATTAACCAGTGTATCGATCGTTTCAAATAGTAATGTATCTACCAGCAGGGCTGCAATAGGAGATCTTATTACCCTTAGCTTCACTTCGAATGAAGTATTGTTAACACCAGTTGTAACTATTTCGGGACAAACAGCAAGTGTAACACTTGTATCCGGCAACAACTGGAGCGCAACTTATACCATGCGAGCTACTGATGTAGAAGGAAGTATAGCATTCACCATAGCATTTAGAGACGCTACTTCCAATGAGGGAAATATTGTTAGTGCTACTACAAATAATAGCAGTGTAATATTTGATAGAACAGGACCCCAATTGACCACAGTATCGATCGCATCAAACAATAGTGTGTTTAAAGGAAATGCGATTGCAGGCGATCAGGTTACGGTTAGTTTTCAGGCGAATGAAACCATTGACCCACCTGTTGTAACAATTGCCGGAAAGAATGCAACTGTAACCAATACATCAGGTGATAAGATTAACTGGGCAGCAAGCTATACAATGGTTGCTGCAGATGCGGAAGGAAACATACCTTTTACCATTGCATTGAAAGACGTTCTTTCCAATGTTGGCACAACAGTTACCGCTACTACAGACAATAGCAAGGTAATATTTGATAAAACCAATCCGGTATTAACCAGTGTGAATATTAGCTCGAATAATCCGGTAACGGGTAGAGCAAGAATAGGCAATCAAATCACTGTAAGTTTTGTAGCGAGTGAAATGATACAGCCACCGGTTGTTACGATTGCCGGTCGTGCTGCTACAGTAACGGGTTCCGGACGTAACTGGTCGGCAGTGTATTCCATGGTAAATGCAGACACGGAAGGAAATATATCTTTTGCCATTGCCTTCAGAGATTCTTCCGGCATAGCAGGTACAACTGTTACAGCGGTTACAGATGGCAGCAACGTGATATTTGACAAAACGGCTCCGGTTTTAAACAGCATCAGCTTTTCGTCCAATAACGCTGATAGAGAAAGAGCCCAACCGGGTGATATCATAACGGTGAATTTCACATCCAACGAAACATTGCTGACGCCATCAGTAAGTATTGTTGGCAGGACGGTGGATGCAACGAATGTATCAGGCAATAACTGGACCGCTTCTTATATCATGACGAGTCGTGATGTTGCAGATATACAGTCGTACATGATCGCCTATAATGACCTTGCAGGCAATAAAGGAATAACAAGGTCTGCATCTTCCACCGTTACCAGTATTTGTCCTACATCATTCCCATATACATGGAATAATAATCAATATGCTGATAAAGGTCGTTATAGTGTTAGACTGATCAATAGTGAAGGTGCTGATAGTACTACTGCGCTCATCTTGAGATTCCACCCTGTTCCGGCCATTCCTGTGATTATCCGCTCGGCAGCTTCTTTCTGTACCGGCGATAGTATTTTGCTTGAGTCATCTGCGGTATTAAATAATCAATGGGTACTGAATGGAAATGATGTTATTGGTGCAACGGGTAAGTTCTTATCTACAAAAGAATTGGGCCTGAACACATATACTGTTCGTGTAACAAATAATCTGAGCTGTTATTCTGTGTCGGCTCCGGTAACCACACAATACTTGAATACAGTGGGTACAAAGCTTTCTCTGAATGACACGATGGTATGTAAAGCGATAGTGGTTCCTGTAACAGTTAACTCAGTAGAAACGGTGAGTAGTTATAGTTGGTCCTCCAGGAATACAGGTTTCACGGCTTCTACACAAACAGTGAATTTAGTAAATCAAGATCGTTATACTGCAACGGTTGTATTGAATAATGGATGTGTCGTTACGGATACTATCAACTTTAGAACCACTGCCGATACGGCGATCAAAGCGCGTATGGTAATGTCGAAGCAGGCATTTGTGAACCAGCAAATAAAAGTGGTGAACCTTACTAGTCCGACTCCACAAACGCAGGTATGGGGGATACCTGCGGGAGCGGGCGTGGTTAGCAATACACCGAATGAGTTGGTGATTCGATTCTCTAATCCGGGTAATTATACATTGTATCTCAACAATACTTCTTACAATATTTGTAGGAGTAGTGATACGGCTAACATTGTAATTACTACCAATGATTCTGCAAATGTGTTATCGACTAATACAACGATCATCAGGAATCTGACTGTTGGACCTAACCCAACTACAGGCCGATTCAGGATCAATGTAGAACTGAATAGACCGGGTAAAACTTCTGTGAGAATTTATGACATGAATGGAGCTCCGGTATTCCAGAATATTTATCAGGAACCTATCGCTAAGTTTTCGAAAGACATCGATATTTCGTCACAGCCATCGCAACGAACATATGTATTGATCGTACAGTCGGATGGTGGGTATGAAGTAAGGGCCATCATTAAAAACTAATAAAACCCGTTGAACAATAACATGAAAAGAATAATAACACTTGTAGCCATAATCACAACGGGATGCCTGCAATTGAATGGACAGGTCTTCGACCCGTTTAGTCTTTTTGGAAAAGGGAAACTTTTTAAATTGAATGGTGGCATCAATGCTTCCATGCTCTACAATTATTCATCCAACAATAGTTTTGGAGGTATCCCATTTACTTATGTGATTGGTGGTAATGTAAACCTATATGTAAAGGGGATTGACATACCATTGGATTTTACCTATTCCAATGCTCAAGTAGCAGTTAGGTTTCAGCCTATTCCATTTAACAGACTAGCGATACATCCGAGGTATAAATCATTCACTTTTCATGCCGGAACAATTGCTATGACATTTACACCCTACACATTGAATGGATTTCAGTTTAATGGTGCAGGTATCGATTATGCACCTGGTAAATTTAAACTCTCGGTACTGGGTGGAAAATTCCTGAGAGGAAGCGGCGATTATATACAGAATCCTGATGCACCACCTACTTATTCAAGAATAGGAACAGGTATTGCAACCAGCTACCAGTTTAATAAAATGTTTGTAGGGGTCAATGTTTTTTATGCTAAAGATGATACAGCATCCGCCCAGAATATTCCTGTGGAGCAGGGGGTAAGCCCTAAGCAAAATTTAGTAGCCAGTTTGGTGACAAACGGAGATTGGAAAGGATTTAAATACAATGTTGAATTAGCAAATAGTCTGATGACTATCGATCAAAGATCTCCTTTAGCATACAAAGGTAATGCGGCTTTTTCAGGCTTATTAAATAGGAATGGGACTACTGGAAACAAACAAGCACAAAACATTAAACTTACCCGAAACATTAAAACAGTAACGCTGGGCATGAGTTATGAGAAGGTAGACTTCAACTACGAAACACTGGGTTCATTGTATGTTACCAATGGATTTGAAAACACTGCACTTACCTTCCAAATGCCTTTATTCAAAAGAAAAGTAGCTATAAGTGCTCAATTGGGTATCCAGCATATGTTGGCCAATAAAGAGGATACAGCAGTAAGTCAAGAAACTAGCACTCAGCTTACCAATGTCAGTATTACTTATACCCCCAGTCAGAAATTATCTTTCAATGTATCCTATTCCAATAATAAAGGTGTAACCGACTTTCGTAACCTGAATAATATTGCCAATCAGAATAACCTCATACCGGTTTACCTCGATTCATTGCGATTGGTACAATTAAATACCAATATGAGTGTCAATGCAAGTTATCAATTGCGATCAACGCCAACAGAGAATAGGGCATTGAGTGCAAGTTATTCGTACCAGAAAGGAGACCAGCGACAAGGTGATTTCTTTTTGGATCTACAGGGTACCGCATTCCAAAATGCAACAGTAAGTCTTTTTACTGCTTATCCTAA
>CAYMQQ010000114.1:0-6087 GCA_964392685.1 uncultured Sediminibacterium sp. | reverse complement strand
TAAAGTTAACAATTCTGTCAACTTTTAAGTGGCCGAACTTTGGGGGAGCTTACACTGTTTCCAAAAACGGGTATTGGCTGATGGACCGATGAGTTCAAGCAACACCTGCTCAATCATCCAGGGTGCGTTAACTTTGTCGAATTTGAACATATAGCCTTCGGGGAGTAACCAATTGCCAAGATTGGTTCCTTTCATGAGGAAAGGTTTTCCTTCAGGGGTATAAATTTGTTGACCACTTGTATGAACAAATTTTTGTTGTGCCGATACCAATAAAGGCATCATCAAAAAGAAATAGATCAGTAGCTTTTTCATTATAGTCATCAAGTTACTACAATTTGAGGGTACTGTATAACAACATCATCTCCTACTCATATGTATACTACTTCAACAATATTCAGTCCCTGAATAAGGTCTTGGAAATACTCATAAACAAGTTAATTACTAACTGACTGGGCAACTCATAGGGTTGATCTTTAACGCACAAGTCTGATCGGATATCCCTGCATGTGAACTGTAGACCTTCTTTCATAACTTTCAGGTGCGTTTATCTGACCCTGTGTATTAAATTTAGTTATGTCATAGGTGAAAATATTGTCTGTATATCGTGGTTTTCGGTTTTGTGCTTTTGCCAATCGATCTTCAGTTAAAAAATTCCAATAAATAAAAATTGTCTTTTTAGAGTAAGGCAGATTTATGTCATAACTGTTAGTAAAATAAAACCCAGCTACTTCTGTATTATAATCTTTCCGAACCTCAAGGAGATTATTGTAGGTTGTTTTGTATTCAATTTTGAACCAATCTTTTTTAGGGGTCATCGCCCACCAAACAGCTTTATTATTATCGTTCCTGTCTACGGCATTTTCGTAACGCAAGATTGAACGGTTAGGGATAGCAGAAAAGCCTGATTTATTTTTGCCCTTGAGTTTAAGAATGCGGCTCTCATCTTTTCTATGACCGCTATTCCAATAAACAGCACCGTATTGTTTGCTTCCATCTTTTGTGGCTAGGGTAAAAACAGCATCTGGAATATATAGCTCATGCCAATCGCCGATATTGGCACTAAAATGTTTCCAATCATTGATAGTTGGCACTCGCCAACCTTCAGGTGCAATTCTTTTTTCATTCATAATTACATACATATTGTATTCCAAACCCAGCCGTGGATCCTGATTGGGGTCATATTGATGGTAGCGCCAGCAAGGAATTTCTGCATGAAAATAATTGATCCAGTCTTCTTCATTTTTAGCCATTACAATAGGCGTTCCATCACTGAAATAGGTCATCTTCAGGTTTTCCTTTGTCCAAGTCATATTACCCGCAGTAATAGAGTAAAGCGCCAAATCCTTGAAATAGGCCTGTTCCTCGCTGAAGGTATTAGTCTTTTTTTTCAGCTCTGTCGCAGCAGCTTCGGTTATCCGTTTCAAATATTCATCATATTTTCTTTCCAGTAGACTGCTGGTTTCAAACTGTTTTCGAATGTCATCAATCTCTTTTTGCGTTTTAGTTTGACTGTTAGGTGGATAGGTGGCCTGAATGGCAACACGAGCTGCCTGCATCTTTTTCTGAGGCGTCATCTCCTTGTTTCTGAAATCGTCCTCTAGTTTTCTTAAACCGGCATTGATCAGCGCCTCTTGTTGCAACAATTTTTGATGGGCATCACCGGTTGTGTATGCAGCCAGACGCTTGTATTTCTCAATGGCAATTTTGGCATCGATGAACTGTTGATTGTACAGGTAATTATAAACTAGCAACGATTGGGTCTTAATATTGGAGCCTATGCCCGATTCAATTTGTTTGAGCAGTCGAATGCTTGATGCATATTGACTTGCTTCATAATAGCTTTTTGCCTGATTATAAATATTAATATAGTCTTGGGAGAAAAGGCTGATACAACTTATTAAAATAAAAGATAAGATCGTAAGCTTTTTTGGGCACATACGTATCAATTGAATTATGTTTAGTATTTTATTATACACTATGAGATCATTCTCTTTAATGTTCATTAGCTATAGAATTCAGATGTCATTTACTTCTTATCTCCCAAATAAGTTCAGAATTAATTGAATGAAGAATTCAAATCATAGCCCTGCGCTTTATAAAAAAATGATTCATTTTATGAACAAGTCAAGCCATTCAATACTTGTCTTTTTTATTTATAATCATAATTAGCTGTTACGCAGTATTCTGATTCTCTTTTAACCACCTGCATATTATCATTCAGATAGTAGATAATGAACTCCGATACTCCATATGGAGACCATTTGCCTCCAAACTGAGTACATAAACTCTCACTATCCTTATGACGTAGCAACTTATTTTTTGCTTCATCAAAGCTTTTGTTTAGATAAATTTTACTCAGCCCTAATCCACCCGATCCTGCTGTATAGCAAATATCCCGTACATAAGTCCATTTTTTAAAGTATGTTACCCTATAGTAACCTTCTTCATTTTTTTTGTCCCAGATTACATTAAATGATGTTATTCCATCAATAGCAGTGATCGTTCCTCTATGATCAATAATAGATGAAAGATTTGATACCCCATAAGCTGATTTTCCCGGAGGAACTGGCCTATCCAAAATTAAAAAATTACTTATAGAAGCACTGCTTCCTTTGAATTGAAGGATCTTATTATTACTATCTGTGTAGGTAATGTTGCCATTATTTCTAACAACCCATGTTTTGCCTTCAAGATTTAGCGTAATATTTAATTTTGTTTCTTCAAAAGGCTCACTCCAATATCCATTCTGAGTATAAGGTTGGGTTCCCTCTACTTTAGCAAGTGCCGCCTGCACTTCTTCCATAGGCGATGGTTTCTTTTCACCTTTTTCATATTGCTCAAAAAGTGTGGCGATGGTTAACATTTCCTTTACCGGCCACCGGGCTGATGTAACATAAAATTGATCAATGGTGATGTTTTTTGCCTGATTGAATTCCTGTAACCAGGATTTTTTTGCTTCAGCATAAATTTCATAATGCTGATGATTATTAAATTTCTTATCAATGAAGTTCTCTCCTTTACCCTTTCTAATGCCAGGTACGCTTAAGGGATTTTTCCCGCTGGGCTCAAACAACAAACCTTCTTCTACATTGGTGGTAACATTATAATTAAAACCAGCAGAAAATGAAGAGTGAATTCGTTTATATGTGTCGAAATCAAATCGCCAATAAATGACAAACTTTACATCAAGTGGTTTAATCGCGTCAAAACGCAATAATAAATCAGGGTACTTTGCCAACTTATTACGTTCAACAGTATATCCAGCACCACCTTCCTGATATACTTGATATCTCCCACTAGTAGTCCATTGAAAATTATAATTTTCCACCGGCTCTCCAAATAATGTCCACCATTCCATAGTGAGCACAGCCGCTTTTACCATACCGTTTACTTTAATCCCACTTTCTCTATACTCATCCGGAAAGCTAGGCAGATTGGAAGAATTCTGAATTCTATTTTTACGCCCGTTATAGATACCCGATGCTGGATTGAAATCTAATGAGGCCAGAAAGCGGCCTTCACTACGCTGTATAGTACCCTGACTATTTGCTGGAAAGTAAACACAGAAACACGAGAGCATGATAAGTACATACGGTACAAAGGGTGCCTTCATAAATATTTTATTTTATGATCAACATCTGCTCAGCGTTCGGAAAAGTTATGAAAAAAATATATATCAACGCTTTTTTGTTGAACGATATATGAATGCCCTACAAACTAAAAAATATTTTTTTCTGAAAATACCATGTAGCGAGATATCAACGAGACTATTAGCAGGGGCAGGATTTGAAAGCCAACGATCTTATTGGCACCGAGATATCAGCCTTGGCTGATCGTCTCGGCCCGAGACCTTGGGTGATGGGCAAAAAAAAGAGCCTTCATTGAAGACTCTGTATCGTAGCGGGATCGGGAGTTGAACCCGAGACCTTTGGGTTATGAATCCAACGCTCTAACCACCTGAGCTACCCCGCCATTTGTAAATTTTCATTTACGGGGTGCAAATATAGGGGTTCATGCTTAGTATGCCAACAATTTGGCGATTCGTTCTTTAACGGTTTGGGCATTGGGTAACATGGCAGCTTCTAATACCAGATTGATGGGCACTGCAGGTAAATTCAATGCCCCCATTACCTCTACCCTGGCATCCAAAAAGTGATAACAATGATTGGTAATACGCAATGCCAATGCTTCTGCAAAGGAATTATTTTGCTGTTCCTCACTCAAAACCAACACTTTTCCATGTTTTTTGACCTGCGTGAAGATCATTTCTTCATCTAAAGGATACAGGGTCCGTAAATCAACAATTTCAACCTGTCCGGGTAACTGAGCTGCAGCCGCTTTCGCCCAATACACCCCCATTCCATAGGTGATCACACAAACGGTTTCTCCTTTTTTCACACGGGCTGTATCGGCCGCCAGTACAATATTGGCTTTACCCAATGGCAACAGATAATCCTTTGACGGTTCTACCATCTTTGCATCTTCCGTTCCGGGCACTTTGCTCCAGTATAATCCCTTGTGCTCCAGCATGACTACCGGATTGGGGTCATGAAATGCAGCTTTGAGTAAGCCTTTCATATCAGCGGTATTGGATGGGTACACCACTTTAATACCTTTGATGGTCAACAAAGTGCTTTCAACACTTCCGCTATGGTAAGGTCCGCCCCCACCATAAGCACCTGTGGGTACTCTTAACACCATCCCTACCGGGAATTTTCCATTGGAGAGATAGCAGGACTTTGATAATTCTGTGACGAGTTGATTAAACCCGGGATAGATATAATCTGCAAACTGCACTTCTACCATGGGTTTGATACCGAGTGCAGAAAGACCTGCTGTTGAACCTACAATATAGGCTTCTTGAATAGCCGTATTAAAAACCCGATGCTCTCCAAATTTTTCTCCTAGTGTTGCCGCTTCTCTGAAAACACCACCCAAACGGGCTCCTACATCCTGACCATATAAAATGGCTTCCGGGTATTCTTCCATCAGTTCTTCTATGGCATGCAGTGCAGCATCCACCATCAATACTTTCTCGCCGTTCTTTGGACTGCGTTGGCCTTTTTCTTCTGTTACCGGTGTGGGTGCAAACACATGTGCTGCTACCGAACGTGGATCGGGATCAGGTGCTGCTTGTGCACGCTGAAAATCTGCCAGTACTTTTTCTTCTGCCTGCTTTTCAATATCTGTAATCACATGTTCGGCAATACCTACATCCGTGAGTAATAATCTTAATTTAGGAAGCGGATCATACAACCCATGCTTCAATAAATCTTCTCTGCTTCTATAAAACTCTCTTCGAACACCACTGGTATGATGACCCAACAAAGGCACTTTGGCATGTACCAATGCAGGTTTTCTCTCCGCACGTGTATAAGCAATAGCTTCAGCCATGGTTTCATAACTGCGAATAAAATCACTACCATCACATTGCCATCTTCTCAATCCTTTAAAACCTTGTGCATAATCATACGCATTCATGGCTCTTACTTCTTCAGCAGAAGCACTGATGCTCCATTGATTATCTTGTACCAAATAAATAATGGGTAATTGTTTGAGCACTGCAAACTGCAAGGCCTCACTCACCTCCCCTTCTGTAACACTTCCATCTCCTAATGAACATATGACAATGGGTAATTGTCCATTGACAATGCGCAACTTATCACTCTGTATTCTTTCCAGATATTGTATACCCTGTGCCAATCCTGTCGTAGGAATGGTTTGCATACCGGTCGCGCTACTTTGATGAATGATGGATGGGCGATTTTCATCTCTACTGCTGGGGTGACAGTAATACGATCGTCCACCGGAAAAAGGGTCTTCTTTTTTTGCTAACAATTGCAACATCAACTCATAAGGCTGAAACCCGATGGATAACATGATACTGTCATCTCGGTAATAAGGACTCACCCAATCACAAGGCAACAATTGCATACCGGTTGCCAGTTGAATGGCTTCATGTCCACGAGAAGTGGAATGTACATATTTACAGATCTGTCTATTGGCATCATAAGTATCACACATGGACTTTGCGGTGACCATGAGTTGATAAGCTTTGAGTAATAATTCCGGAGTCAACATGAATAA
>CAYMQQ010000113.1:4367-6118 GCA_964392685.1 uncultured Sediminibacterium sp. | reverse complement strand
AACTCCAATTTCTTTCTCAATTTTGAAATAAACATATCCAAACTACGCCCAACGATCACACCTTCATCTTCCCAGATCTCTTTTTGCAGTCGGCTTCTTTCGATGACTTCATTCGGAGACAAGGCAAAAATGCGGAGTACACGTGTTTCAGTACGGGTAAGGTCAATGGATGTTTCTTGCATCATGAGCTTACGTTTCTCTGCATCAAAATGCATAGCACCCAGGGTAAAGATGCCGGTTTGTTCATCTTCGGGTTTGGTTTTTGGTCGTTTGATCGGTATCCAAAAAACAAATCCAACCAATGCTAAAACCGATAAAGCACCAAGCAGGTAGCCATTCTTTGAAGTAATGATTCCAGTGGGTTGGAATTGAATATTGAGCATGTAACAGGCGCTGGGTTGTCTTCTTCCGAGACAGGCTACAATATCATTCTTCTTGTTGTTGGATATCGCATAGCCATAGGCCACACTGTTATCGGTACAGTTCAGCACATTCACCACATAATCACCGGCAAGCGGGTCTTTGGCGAATAAACGTTGGGTTGTTTTCACCAAAGAGTCGGGTTGAAATGTAAATGCCTGTTCAAAACGGATGCGGTATTCATGATCGGAGATTTTTTGAACGGGTAATACCCTTGAGATACTGTCGCCCGACTGCAGCAATATTTCATGTCCGAGCCGACGAAGCAGGATTTCTCTTCTGGCCAACTCGAAATCATCCTTACCTGTGAAGGTGAATGCCACGCAGATCATGGAGATCAACGAGATGAATAGTAATCCGAAGAGGAGTTTTCGTTGAATCGGCCATTGTATTTTTTTGATCCGCATCATGTCAAACTAATATTTACAATCTTTACACGATTATTTACAATACAGATTCGACTGTCTGCACAGCGTGCGTGTATTTTTATCTTATCAACTGTGAATGGCAATGTCTTCACAGATTCGATGGAACAAAAGGTAGAAATATGTTCACTAAAACTGTAAAAAATATGAAGAAAGGTATGTTTGCACTGATCCTAGCGTTGGCTGTTATTGTAAGTGGAATCGTATTGGCGAATCACGAAACCAGTGATAAACCTGCTAAAAAATCGGTGCCCCTCACCGCTGCAGAAAAGACAGCAGCCATGAAAACATGGGAAGCCACTACCGATGGTATCCGATTCAACAACTGGAAAACTTCTCCTGCGGGGCAAAAAGTATTGGCAAGTGCGGGTAAAATAAGACACCATATCAATGCCTCCACCCATATAGAAGCGGTGGTGACATCTTTGTCGCTGCCACCGGGCTCAAGATTGGGTTTTGGTGTGATGGTGAATATCAATGGTGAAGAGTATATTTTAAGTTTTGGTCCGGAAGAGAACAATGAGTTTTCGCAATTGAAAGAGTTGAAGATGAATGATAAGATCATGATCAAAAGTCATGGTGTATCCTATGCGCCTAAGTATGCGTATCCGATTATTACAGGAAATTATGTAGAAAGAGGGGGTAAGATACTTTATAAGCGTGCACCTAAAAAAGATGGATGCTAACCCTTCGTCGCAGATCGTAACCGAAGGTTACGAATGCTCCTCAGGGTGACAAGAGGTTTCGGAGTTATTAGTGGTGATGGGCTTTGCCCATCACCACTGTTTTTTTAAGATGGTGTTGTCACCCTGAGGAATCTTCCGACGCTAGTCGGAAATGATGACGAAGGGCCCTTCGTCGCAGATCGTAACCGAAGGTTACGAATGCTCCTCAGGGTGACAAGAG
>CAYMQQ010000113.1:0-4267 GCA_964392685.1 uncultured Sediminibacterium sp. | reverse complement strand
TATAGACATAGCCGCTTTTGTACATAAAATTTTTTATGTAAAGCTACCATCAAGTACTACGAACCACGCGCCCCCTTCGTCGCAGATCGTAACCGGAGGTTACGAATGCTCCTCAGGGTGACAAGGAGATTTTGCAAGTTTACTGTTGATTGGCGGAGCCAATCAACAGTTTTTTTATTAGATAATATTGTCACCCTGAGGAGTCTTCCGACGAACAGTCGGAAATGACGACGAAGGGCCCTTCGTCGCGGATCACAACCGGAGGTTGTGAGCGCTCCTCAGGGTGACGGGAGATTTTGCGAGTTTACTGTTGATTGGCGGAGCCAATCAACAGTTTTTTTTTAGATAATATTGTCACCCTGAGGAGTCTTCCGACGAACAGTCGGAAATGACGACGAAGGGCCCTTCGTCGCGGATCACAACCGGAGGTTGTGAGCGCTCCTCAGGGTGACGGGAGATTTTGCGAGTTTACTGTTGATTGGCGGAGCCAATCAACAGTTTTTTTTTAGATAATATTGTCACCCTGAGGAGTCTTCCGACGAACAGTCGGAAATGACGACGAAGGGCGGAAATGACGACGAAGGGTGATAGGGTATTACATATCCAAAAGAAGTTATTATTTTTATTAATATATTTTCATGAGTCTTTGTCTAGATCTGATAATCGTAAATTCTTGCTTTTGAAAATTTCGAAATGCTTGTAAACGTTTGAATAAACCCCAATGAGATATTTACTTTCATTTTTAATCTGCATCGGTAGCCTGTATTCAAACGGTCAAAATAATTTGGGTATTGATATCGTATCCAATTTACCCAGCGCTCAGGTTTATTTTGTAGGACAGTTGCACAACAATGAGGCGAATACCATTATCGAAGAAGCACTCTTGCTCTCACTTCATACTAAGTACGATGTTCAATATCAATTACTAGAATATGCACATTCTGCTGCATTTTTAATCAATCGTTATTTGCAAACAGGGGATGAAGACCTTTTGAAGTTTATTCATGCTGATGCAAAATTTAATTTCATAAAAAGTATCAAAGCATATAACAATAACCTCAGCGCTGATAAGCAAATACGTTTTTATGGAGTTGATTTTGAAAACAGACAAAATGGTAAATACACGCAAAAAGCACTTGCCATTATTCTTGACCAGTTAAAACTTGCTGCTTCAAACAGTTTGGCTTTATTATTAAGCGATATTGTTACCGCACAACCTACGGATCTTGAAAGAAGCTTAATAAGGCTGAAATCTTATATACAAGAAAATGACTCCATCAGTCGTGTTTTACTCGATAAGTATTATTTAGATGTTTTGTTGATGGCAAATGCACAATTCAATTTCTCACCAAGAAGAGATGCGTCGATGGTTTCAAATTTCTTTCGGATGTATGATGAACTTGCTAAAGAGGGTAGAGATCCTAAGTTTTTTGCTTCATTCGGTACAGGACATATCAATCCAAGGAACAAGAATGGTATTGCAATGAAACTGATGCTTGACCAGCAAAGCCCCGTTCAAAACAATGTTTGTGTATTGGGGGTACAGTATTTTAATTGTTTATTCAGTAAAGAAAATGTACACAAGGAAACTGACGGAAGTTTGAATACTCTGTGTAAAAAGACTACTGTTGAAAAGCTGTCAAGCCTTCAAGATAATAGTAAAAGAATTGAGTTTTTGTCAAAACCTAAACTCGGCTTGGCTTATTGTGACGATGCGATTCAACTGCTGTCCGGTATGATTTTAGTGTATAACTATGGTTCAACCTCTTTTGGGTTTTGGGAATAAATGAATTTTTGAAAGTTCTAAAACTTTCCAAAAGTTAGCTAGGATACGGTGTACGAAATACAATCATTTCCTCATTCATTCATGCATGTAAAGTATGAAAAACTTTCTTCTACACTCCATAGTAATCGACATGTTCTCCATGCTCTGCTTTTCCTTATTCCTGATTACCGGAGATAAACTAACCATCCCATTGGGTTTGCTTTTCTTGTTATCTCTTTTTCAGGAGATCAGTTTTTTTAATGTAGGTTTTGGGTTGGCGTTTTTATGCTGGATATATTCCTTGATGGTGAATACCAAGAAGTGGTGGATGATCCTCAAAGGATCCTATGTTGTATTATCGGCATCCATCATCACTGCTATTTTTATAGGTAGTCCAAGTATGATCAAAGAAATACCTACACTAATATCATTAATGGTATTTCTGTTCTTTCAGGGTTTATTCTGCTGGAAATGGTGGACTAGAATCTATGTGCAATAGCCTATTCCAAATGATATGAATACAAGATTATTGCTGTTCAAATTGAAAGCTAAATGGAATACTGATGTGTTTGCCGATGGGTGAAATCACGATCAGTCTACCGGTTCTTTCTATCATTCCTTTTTTATTACTTTTCGTGGCGATATAGATTTCGCCTTTTTCATTGGGTGAAAAAACTTCTGCGTAGCCATCAACAGATATATATAATTCTTTGATCTTGTCTTGCATCGGCTCTTTGGTTCGTACGAGGGCAATATATTCTTTTGCGCGTCGCTGTAATGAAGCCGGAACAGTCTCTGCCTTGCTAACTACTACGGTATATTTCTTTCGGATATCTGCTTCATGTGCAGCTAATTCTGCTGCTGAATAAGATTTAAAACCTTTTAGGAATTCTGTCAGTATTTGATATTGAATGTCCACCGCTTTCTGCTCAAATGAGCGTAAGTGAATGGGTGTGTAATCGTTGTCTGACAGATGACTTGCAAATATCTGTGCATAACGTTTTTTATCACTCTTACCTTCCTCAACAAAACTAAAACCACGAAACGCTCCTATTTTTTTAAATTTTCGATCATATTCAATGATCGGATTGCCCGACAAAGAAAAAGAGTTGGGATTCTTTTTTAGTTTGTCTATTGTATTTCTATAATAGTCTTCCAATTCAGAAAGGTTGGTTGGCTTTTTATTATCGACCGTTGGAGCTTTTTCCGGTAGTCCGGGCATTACTTTTATTTCAGTTTGTTCACCCTGTACCCGAAATGTGAAAGCATCTCGTTTGTAGGGTTTGAATCGGGTGCTATCATAGGTGATGGACACATTGGGTTCAAGGAATTGCGTAGTCATCTGCGAAATGGTATCCTGTGTTATGAGCATGGCTGCTATACAAAAACCGGATCGAAGAACTGAAAGTAGATTCATAGTACTGGATTGTTGTATTAATTATGATATCCTAAACAGGTTATCATATTCCAAATATAAGTAAGGAGTTTTTATATAAAATAAAGTAGTCACCCTGAGGAGTCTTCAGACGAACAGTCGGAAATGACGACGAAGGGTGCAGATGAACTTTTGGAAAGTTCTAAAACTTTCCAAAAGTTGCGGATGAGGCTATAAACATTCCTCAGGGGGACTATAAATAGGTATCTTGCTTCTGATTTTAATGTAGATCCTATGCGTAATTTGCTATTGTCTTTTAGCTTTCTTTTTTTAATCACTTCATTGATTGCACAATCAACAAATCCTAAACTCAAGATTACAGCACTCAGGAACAAATTTTATATCTACACCACATACAATACTTATCAAAATACACAAGTCCCTGCGAATGGAATGTATGTGGTTACAAAGGATGGTGTGGTCATGTTCGATACACCTTGGGATACTACACAGTTTCAGCCTTTGTTAGACAGCATACAAGCCAGACATCATCAACCCGTGATCATGGCTTTTGCTACCCATTGGCATAGCGATAAAACAGCAGGATTGGAATATTATCGTCAAAAAGGTATCAGGACCTATACTACTCGAAAAACAGATGAGCTGAGTAAAAAGAATGCTGCGAAGCGAGCTGCCTTTCTCATGGATAAAGACAGTTTGTTTCAGGTTGGGAATTACCGATTTGAAATATTTTATCCGGGTCCGGGTCATACGGAAGATAATATTGTGATTTGGTTTCCCACAGAGAAGGTATTGTATGGCGGATGTTTGATCAAAGGCGCTTCAGATACCAATCTGGGATTTTTAGGAGATGGTAATGTGAAAGAATATGCCAACACCTTAAAAAGAGTACAACAAAAATATCCCTCCCCCAAACACATCATTGTTGCGCATAGCGACTGGAATGATCTGAATTCATTGAAACACTCCATAGAAATGGCGGAGTTGCTGGTAGCTGGTAGCCAATAGTTCATGGCTCATAGCTTATAGTTTATGGGTTATGGTTGTGTCAATGTCAATGCCTAAAATACGTTGACCGTTTTTAAACTTGGATTAATATTATTGAT
>CAYMQQ010000112.1:0-6194 GCA_964392685.1 uncultured Sediminibacterium sp. | reverse complement strand
AATGCGGATTCCCGTGTTTGTATTTTGGGTCATATTCCACGCGGCGGTTCTACTACTTGTTTAGACAGATTGATCGCAAGCAGAATGGGTTATCATGCAGTTGAAAGTCTGATCTTAGGTCGTTACAATGTGATGGTGGGGATTCTCAACAATAAAATGAATTATATACCACTCGACAACGCAATCAAAGCAAAGCAAAAAATATCCGAAGACTGGTTAAAGATCGTCAAGATACTAGCCAGTTAACAAGTAGCCCTATACTTGCGGATGTGTACAGATCTTAAACTCAAAACACACTCAAACAGATGTCAAAGAATCTCGAAAAGTACCTTCACAAAAACATGGACAAAGAAGCCGGTCTCGCTCACGTGAACCACAAGACCAAGATCGTGGCGACTGTTGGTCCGGCCTGCGACAGCTATGAACAGTTATTGGAACTGGTCAAAGCCGGTGTCAATGTTTTTCGTTTGAACTTCTCTCATGGTAGTCATGAAGACAAACAAAGAATCATTGAACACATTCGTAACATCAATAAAACCCAACCTTACAATATCTCTATTTTAGGTGATCTGCAAGGTCCGAAACTCCGTGTAGGTGAAATAGAGAACAATGCACTCGAAGTAAAAGTGGGCGATATTCTCACTTTTACCAATGAGAAATGTATTGGGAACCTCGAGAAAATTTACGTTTCATACCCCAATCTTGCAGGTGACGTAACTGTTGGAAACATCATTTTGATTGATGATGGGAAATTGGAAGTAAAAGTTGTGAATATTGAGAAAAATGGAGATGTAAAAGTAGTAGTGACTTTAGGCGGTATTCTCTCTTCCAAAAAAGGAATCAACCTACCCGATACCAAAATCTCTTTACCTGCATTGACAGAAAAAGACCTCATTGATCTTGAATTCATCATCGAACAACAATTAGACTGGGTAGCACTGAGTTTTGTACGTAGTGTGAAAGATATTGTGATCTTAAGAAGTAAGTTGACAGAGAAGAAAAGCAAGACCAAGATCATTGCCAAGATTGAAAAACCGGAAGCATTGGTGAACATTCGCGATATCATTATTGAAAGTGATGGTATCATGGTAGCACGTGGTGATTTGGGTGTAGAACTTCCGGTTGAACAAATTCCTTTGATACAGAAAGAACTGATTCGTAAGTGTATTCACAGAGCTAAGCCGGTAATTGTGGCTACACAGATGATGGAAAGCATGATCGACAGAGTAAAACCGAATAGAAGTGAAATCACTGATGTGGCAAATGCTGTTTTGGAAGGTGCTGATGCGGTGATGCTCAGTGGTGAAACAGCAGCAGGTAATCACCCGGCATTGGTAGTGGAGACCATGCGTAAAATTATTCTGGAAGTAGAGAAAAAAGAATATCGTTACAATCGTTCAGAAGACTTGAAACCACAACCACACTCTCCTTCTTTTCACAGTGATGCGATCTGTTATAACGCGTGTAAAATATCAGAAGATGTAGCAGCCCAAGCATTGGTTGGTATGACCCAAAGTGGTTATACTGCATTTATGCTGAGCAGTTATCGTCCTTCTTCCCCACTCTATATCTTCACCAAAGAAAAATCATTGGTGAATCAATTGAGTTTAAGCTGGGGTGTTCGTGCATTTTATTATGCAGAAGAGGATAGCTTAGATGATATCATTTTTGATCAGATCAACATTTTGAAAGAAAGAGGTTTTCTAAGACCGGGAGATGTAATCGTGAATACTGGTAGTACACCTGTTGAGCAGCATCTTCCTACCAATGTCATTAAGTTGACCAAAGTGGTATAAGCCTGTTTCAAATCATCATATTTTATCTTGAAAAGATTCCCCATCGGGAATCTTTTTTTATATTGTATGTTCTAAAACATTGATTCTTGCTATGAAAAAAATAATCATACTGTTATTGATATGGATCCCTTTTGTAGGCTTCACACAACAAAATGATTCTGCCTGGATCGTAAACAACTATACCAAAAAGGAAATTTATATTACCATGCGTGATGGTGTTAAGTTGTTTACCACCGTTTATATGCCCAAAGATGTTTCTGAAAAACATCCGATTCTGTTAACAAGAACACCTTACTCCTGTGCTCCTTACGGAGAAGATAAATTTTCTGCATTCTGGAATAGCCCAAGGACTTATTTCATGAAAGAGCATTACATCTATGTGCAACAAGATGTAAGAGGAAGATGGATGAGTGAGGGAATATTTGAAGATGTTCGTCCATTCAATCCCAATAAAAAAGGAACTGAAACAGACGAAGCAAGTGATACATATGACACCATCGATTGGTTGGTGAAAAATTTACAAAACAACAATGGAAATGTGGGTGTATTTGGTATCTCCTATCCGGGTTTTTATTCCACCATGGCAGCCCTGAGCAATCATCCTGCGTTAAAGGCAGTGAGTCCGCAAGCTCCCGTAACAGAATGGTTTTTGGGTGATGATTTTCACCACAATGGTGCTTTTATGTTGATGGATGGATTTGCTTTTTACTCAGGATTTGGTAAACCCAGACCCAAACCAACTACTATTGGACCCAAAGGTTTTGATTTTCCTACCAAAGACAATTATGCATTCTATCTAAAAACCGGTGCGCTCACCAATTTCACCAAACTGATGGGCGACAGTATCAAATTCTGGAAAGACCTGATGAGTCATCCCAATTATGATGCTTGGTGGAAAGCTAGGGATGCACGTGCGAATGTGCAACTCATCTCACCCAATATTGCCACTTTGGTGGTAGGGGGATTGTATGATGCAGAAGATTGTTATGGTGCTTGGAATTTGTATAAAGCCATTGAGAAGAAGACCAAGAACAACAATAAAATTGTAATGGGGCCTTGGTACCATGGGCAATGGGCAAGATCAGACGGCTCTTTTTTAGGAAATGTTCAATGGGGATCGAACACAACAGAATGGTATGGTAAGAATGTGGAGCTTCCTTTCTTCAACTACTATTTGAAACAAAAAGGAAGCATTGATCAATTGAAAGATGCTACCATTTTTTTCTCGGGCTCGAATGAATGGAAACATTTGCCCAAGTGGCCTGTAGATGAAGTTTCATATGAAAGTTATACCTTACGCAAAGGAGGATATTTATCGAAGATTGTTCCTTTGATTGCTCCGTTAAGCAGTTGGGAAGAATATACCAGTGATCCCGCAAAGCCCGTTCCGTATACAGAAGATGTTCACTTTGGTAGAACACGTGAATACATGACGGATGATCAGCGCTTTGCAGCACGAAGACCTGATGTACTGGTGTTTCAAACTGAACCCCTAGAAAATGATCTCACACTCGCCGGTCCGATAACAGCAGACCTCATGGTCGCTATTACAGGTACTGATGCTGATTTCGTGGTAAAACTCATCGATGTATTCCCGGACAATTTCACTTACGAAAAAGACAATGGATATGTCATCAATGGATACCAAATGCTCGTTCGGGGCGAAGTGATGCGCGGTAAATTCAGGAATAGTTTTGAAAAACCGGAAGCATTTGTCCCCAATAAACCTACCCGCGTAAAATATGAATTACCGGATGTGGCGCACACATTCAAAAAAGGACATCGCCTAATGATTCAAGTGCAAAGTAGTTGGTTCCCGCTGGTGGATCGAAATCCACAACAGTTCATGGACATTTATCAGGCCAAGGATAGTGATTTTAAAAAGGCGACCATACGCGTCTATCATAACGATTCAAAAATCATTTTACCCATTTTAAAATAATTACCATCATCCATTACTCATCAGAAAAGACCCGATAATTGCATAAAATGGCTCCTGAATAAGCATATAACTAAATAATAACGCTAAAATGATGCAGGTTTTTGCGTTTTTGGAATTATCGGTGTATTTTCGTCTAACTCAAATTTTATGTCAGCCATGGTTGATTCTTTTGAAAAGATCCCTGTTAAAATCCACGCAAATTCGAAGGAAGGCTCTAAGTATGTAGCTACAGAAATTGCCCGATTGATTCGTGAAAAACAGCAAGCCGGACAGAAATGTGTATTAGGACTAGCTACCGGATCTACTCCAATTAGTCTCTATGCCGAATTGGTGAGGATGCACAAGCAAGATGGGTTAAGTTTTGCGAATGTGATTACATTCAATTTGGATGAATATTACCCGATTGAAAAAGATGCATTTCAAAGTTATTGGAGTTTCATGCACAGACACCTGTTTAGTCATGTTGACATTGCTCCTGAGAATATTCACCTGCCAAATGGATTATGGCCAAAAGAAGAGATCAAAAAATATTGCGCAGAGTATGATCAAATGATTGAAGATGCGGGTGGCATTGATCTGCAAATTCTGGGGATTGGTAACAACGGACATATTGGTTTCAATGAACCGGGATCCAGTATTTTTTCAAAAACAAGATTGGTCAACCTAGATAATAGTACCCGTATCGCCAATGCGTACGAGTTTCAGAATATTTCAAAAGTGCCCCGATTAGCGGTCACTATGGGTATTAGTACCATCCTCAAAGCGAAGAGAATTTTGTTGATGGGATGGGGCATGAAAGGAAAGATCATTGCACGCTCTGTGGAAGGTGATGTTACTGAACAAGTGCCGGCAAGTATTCTGCAACAACATCCGGATTGCACTTTCATCATTGATGAAGCTGCATCTACAGAGTTAACCAGAATTAAGTCTCCATGGCTTACAGGTGAATGTGAATGGACCGCAAAAATGATCAAAAGAGCAGTGATTCACCTGGCTTTAAAACTCAATAAATCTGTACTCAGTCTCACTGAACATGATTACAATGAGAATGGCTTATCTGATCTCATCGTTGAGAAAGGAGAAGCTTATGAGGTAAATCTGCAGGTGTTTTACATGTTGCGCGATAGCTTAACCGGATGGCCGGGCGGAAAAGCCAATGCGGTGATTCCTGCGCATCCGGAAAGAAGTACACCTTATCCTAAAAAATGCCTGATCTTCTCCCCTCACCCGGACGATGATATCATCAGCATGGGTGGAACATTTATGCGTTTGCATGATCAGGGGCATGAAGTACATGTAGCTTATCAAACCAGTGGCAATATTGCTGTAGCGGATGAGTTTGTGACTCGTTTTATTGATTTCGCTGTTGGATTTGAAGACATGTTTGGTATTGATAATCAGAAAAGTCAAGATATTCTTCAGGCTGCAAGAAGTTTTATTGCATCTAAACAAAAAAACCAACGAGATACGTCTGAAATACGTGCTATCAAAGGATTGATTCGTCGCTGTGAAGCCAAAGCCACTTGTCGATATGTTGGTTTAACAGATGACCGTTGTCACTTCATGAACCTTCCTTTTTATGAAACGGGAACTGTAGAAAAGAATCCGATGGGTGAAGCTGATATTCAAATCACAATGGAGCTCCTCAAGAAAATTCAACCACAACAAATCTACTGCGCTGGTGATCTTGCTGATCCACATGGTACCCATAAAGTTTGTCTGGATATCATTTTTGAAAGTTTACGGAGACTAAAAGAAGCTGGAGAGCCTTGGATAAAAGACTGTTGGGTATGGTTATACAAAGGCGCTTGGCAGGAATGGGATATTGCAGAAATTGAAATGGCCATACCAATGAGCCCTGATCAGGTGATGAAAAAGAGATTCGGCATTTTCATCCACCAGTCACAAAAAGATATGGTACCCTTTCAAGGAAGTGATAGCCGGGAATTCTGGCAAAGAGCAGAAGACCGGAATGCCAATACAGCTAATTTGTATGCAGCTTTGGGAATGACCAAATATGCGGCTATGGAGGCCTTTGTACGCTGGCATTACTAAGCTTACCGCTGAAAGAAAAGTCCGATATAAATCGATCCCATTGCTTATATATTTGCGGCATGCAGAAGGAGATAACTGGCTTTACGGGTGTGATCGCAGAATGGCAGGATATTTTTTCTACGAATAAAACATTTCGTAGGAAAATCATTACTACTGTTATCATTCTTATCATCGTTGTTTTGTCTCTCCCCTCCTTTTTTGCTCATATCGAAGAAAGACAAGGTGCATACTTGCACGATCTCATTTTACAGCATATTCCGGCAGCGGATGTTTCTTTATTGACTTTCCTGATCATTTGGTCGGTCAGCGGTTTGGTTATTGTACGATGCATTCAAAGACCATCTTTTGCCTTATTGATGTTGATGTCATTTACCCTGCTTTGTTTGGCTAGAATGGTGAGC
>CAYMQQ010000111.1:0-6316 GCA_964392685.1 uncultured Sediminibacterium sp. | reverse complement strand
ACAATCACATGATGTGATAATGACCCCCGGAAATCCCGTTTACTTTGATCATTACCAAGGAGATCCTATTACCGAACCTATTGCTATTGGTGGATTTAATACGCTTAAAAAAGTTTATGAGTATGAGCCGATACCAAAGGAATTAAATGAATTGCAAGCTAAATATATATTAGGAGCCCAAGCCAACTTATGGACAGAATATGTGCCAACTACTCAACATGTTGAGTATATGGTATTGCCACGAATGTTGGCGCTAAGTGAAGTGGTGTGGAGTAAAAAAGAAAATAAAAATTGGAATGGGTTCAATAAAAAATTACAATATCATTTTAATTATTTCGAACACAAAGGTTGGAATTATAGTAAAGGGAATTTTAAGGCTGATATAAAGCCACAATCCAAGAATGGACAATTGACAGTAGCGTTATTAACAGAAGCCTACAACGGACAGGTTGTTTTTACTACTGATGGATCCTTGCCAAACATTAATAGCAAAATATTTAGTGAACCTATTTCTATCGATTCAACTTTAATACTTAATGCAGCGGTGCTTGTTGATAATAATATCATGAGTAGTATTCCTTCACAGCAAAAGTTTATTATTCATAAAGCTATTGGAAGGGATGTGCTATACACCAACCCTGTAAGTCGTTACTATTTGGCAGATGGCCCTAATTCCCTTACAGATGGTATTAGGGGTACTAAGGCAGTTGGAAAATATTGGCATGGCTTCAACTCAAATTCATTAATTGCAACCATTGATTTGGGTGAATTTAAGACTATCCAAAGCATAACACTTGGGTGTCTGCAAAATTATGGTGATTGGATTTTTTTACCTCAAAGTGTAAAGTTTGAAGTATCAAATAATGGAGTTGATTTTGTTGAATTGCAAACTATAAACAACTCAAATTCTCTAGACGAGAAAAATATTTTATTTGATTTTAAGTCATCATTCCCGGCACAGTCATGTAAATATATTAGGGTTACAGCAAAAAATAATATTTGTCCACCAGGTCATAGCGGGGAGGGTAAAATGGGTTGGATTTTTGCAGATGAAATAATTGTAGACTAAGGTATCTATTTACTAAACTATAATATTTAATGAAGTATTAGTTGCAATAATCAGATTTAATGTTAAGACTTAATCAATTCCTCTATGGACAAATATGTCATCATAGTATTTCTGTCGCTTTTTAGTTTTAAGGTAATTGCACAAAGAGATACTGTCATTTTTAATCATCAGTGGCAATTTGCTATTGATAAAGAAGGTATTGGCTTTTCAAATCAGTGGTTTAAAAACGGATTTGCAAAAAGTACAGAACTTAATTTGCCGCATACATGGAATATTGAAGATTCTAACCAGCGACACTATGGTTGGGGTTGGTATCAAAAGAAATTCATGGTGCCTTTGACATGGAAAGGTAAAAGTGTAAGGATCAGGTTCGGAGCTATTAATCATACTTCTGTTATATATATTAATGGGAATAAAATTGAAGAAAATATAGGCGATGGATTTAGTCAGTTTTTTGTTGATCTATCTGATAAGTTAGATTATGGGGTAATAAATACCATAACTATTGCTGTTAATAATGATTATGGAAAAAACAAGGTGCCGTTTGGCAGCTCATTCGATTGGCCAAATGATGGCGGCATTATTCGAAAAGTTTCGCTCATTGTTACTGATAGACCTTATGCCAATTACATTCATGCAAGACCAATCTTAAATTTAATTGATAGTTCAGGGACTCTAAAGCTGAAGTTAGGGCTAGACGATATTCCAAATAAGAATATAGAGTTGCTTGTTAGTGTCTCAGAGGAAAATCAAGTTAGTAAAAATTTAGTCTTTCAAAATGTTTATAAACCACTTTGGATAAATAAAGATGCAATAGTGGAATTCAATCTGCCAAAGGTTAATCCTTGGCATTTCGATTTTCCTAATTTGTATAGAGTAGATGTTACTGTTATGAAAAGAGGGAAGGCAAGTGACAAGGTTTCTACAGTAATTGGTTTTAGAGAGATAAAATTTTTAGAGGGTAAAACATATCTCAATGGTGAAAGAATCAAACTGATGGGCGTTGAATGGACTGCTGGCAGTAATCCGGATTATGGATTTGCAGAAACCGATTCAATAATTCTGAGTCAATGCAAATTGATGAAGGATGTAAATACAATCTTCACTCGACAGCATTTTCAACAGGATGAACTATTTTATGATTACTGTGATCGGCAGGGAATATTAGTTCAGCAAGAATTGCCACTTTGGGGACCAGAAACACCCGCTAATGATACCATTCGGATGATAGCTATCAAACAATTGGAAAGAATGATTAGTAACTATTATAATCATACTAGTATCTTTTCATGGGGTGTCGGAAATGAATTAAGAGGTAGGGACTTACATATGAAGAAACTAATCTCAGATTTGTTAGATAAGGTTAAACTACTTGATAGTAGTAGATATGTAGCTTATGTAAGTAATACCCTTACTAGTAGTTTTTATAATAATCCATCTTTTACTCCAGATGCAGCTGATGCAGGGGATTATTTAATGATGAATGAATATGGTGGAAGTTGGTGGGATATTCCTGTTGGGAAGATCCATGCATATTTAGATAGTGTTCATTTAAGTTATCCGACAAAACCTTTTTTCATATCTGAATTTGGGTTGTGTGAGCCAAATTTTAAAGGGGGCGATCAACGTCGGATTGAAGACTTAATCTATCATATGGCTATTTATGAAAGTAAACCGTATATCGAAGGTGCTATTTATTTTGATTTGACAGATTATAGAACACATTACCCTGGAACAAATGAGAATGATAAGTATAGAAGAAGGATACATGGCGTTTATGATATGTATGGTAACCCTAAACCTTCAATGGCTGTATTGAGAGAATTATCGTCCCCAGTTGAGATATCACAAGTCAGGGTATCAAAGAAAGGGAAATTAAGTATAACACTGTTTGGTAGTATTGGACTTCCTCAGCATACTGTAAAAGGGTATAAACTGTATGTGTCAGATAAGGCAGAGAATTATACTTCAACAAAATTTTATAACCTTCCAGATATAAGCCCCGGGCAGCGGATAAATATTGAAGTTGAAGATATGAGCAATGGAAGACCGGTTGTGACAATTGTTCGGCCGACTGGTCATGTTGTTACACAGAAATCATTTTAATAAATATTATTAAATGCTTTAGAAAATGCGATCAATAACTATTGCTATTTTGATACAGTTAATTATAACACCTGTATTATCTCAGTCAAATTTGCAGCTTCCGGTAGTGAATGATGTACAGTTCACAAATTATTATCATCAACGGGTCAATCACTTTAATCTACATCCAGTTGATACGAATGATATTGTTTTCCTTGGTAACAGTATTACTGATGGTGCTGAATGGACAGAATTGTTTCATGATCAAAACATAAAAAACAGAGGTATTAGTGGAGATATTAGTGCAGGAATATTAAATAGGATTGGAGCTATTGTAAAATGTAGTCCAAAAAAGATCTTTTTAATGATTGGAACGAATGATTTAGCAAGAGGAATAAGTGCAGATAGTGTTATAAAAAATATTCTTCTAACTGTTGCTTTTATTAAACAAGAAAGCCCCTCAACTCAGGTATTTATTCAAAGTATTTTACCTGTATCCAATGAGTTTGGAAAGTTTGCGGGACATACAAGTAAAAGAGATTCTATTATTAAAGTAAATGATAGGCTAAAGAAATCTCAAGCAAATATGCAGTATTCATTTGTTGATTTGTATCCTTATTTCTGTAATCAACAAGGAAGGTTGGATAAGAAGTTTACTAATGATGGCTTACATTTACTTGGTGAGGGTTATTTGTTATGGAAACATTTGATTTACCCACATGTTTATGGGCTGCAAGATAAACCATCAATTATCCCACAACCTCAAAACTTAAATTGGACAAGTGGGTATTTCCCACTATATCTCGCAAAATCTATCATTTTCTCTGACTCAACAATCATTCGAGAAGCAAAGCTTTTGAAACAAATAGTTGAAGATAAAGGATGGCCAATTGATCTCCGTAAAGGGACGATTTCGAATGATATTCATATTGAACTTCGATTGGATAAACCTAATCTTACAAGTGGTTCAAGTGATACTTATACTTTGATAGTGACAAAAAGTAGTATTGTTTTATCAGCAAATTCACCACAGGGTATATTTAATGGAATTCAGACGTTAAGACAATTGATGAGGGATGGGGTTATGGTTAATACGTGTGAAATTACCGATTGGTCTGCCTATGCATGGCGAGGTTATATGGTTGATGTTGGTCGAAATTATATGTCTGTTAAGTTGCTGAAAGAGCAAATTGAACAGATGGCATATTATAAACTAAATGTTTTCCATTTTCATGCAACCGAGGATATTGCTTGGCGCTTTGAAAGTAAACTGTATCCCCAACTCAATGCGCCAGATAATATGTTGCGTAATAAAGGAATGTATTATACAGTAGAAGAGATTAAAGAACTGATAGAGTTTTGTAAGGATCGTTATATTCAATTCGTTCCAGAGATCGATATGCCTGGTCATAGTGCGGCTTTCACACGTGCCTTTAAAACATCCATGCAGAGCGATAGTGGATTAACTATTGTGAAACAATTGTTGAATGAATTTTGCGATACATACGATTTGCCATATTTCCATATTGGGGCAGATGAGGTCAAAATAACTAACTACCAATTTATTCCTGAAGTAGAATCCTTATTGAAACAAAGGGGAAAGAAACTGATTGGATGGGAGCCGGGAGGTAATTTTAGTTCCTCGGTTATTCGGCAACTGTGGATGGATGATTTGAAACGGATTTCTTCCGATACACAGATCGCATTGATCGATTCTCGGCATTTATATTTGAATCATATGGATCCATTAGAAAGTGTCGTAACAATTTACAATCGACAAATTGGTGGACAAATAACCGGCGATAAGAAGGTTCTTGGAGGGATTCTATGCCTTTGGCATGATCGAAATGTAACAGAACAGACAGATATGCTTTATATGAATCCAGTATACTCAGGTATAGTCACGTTTGCAGAAAGAAGTTGGAGAGGAGGAGGTACACCCGGATGGGTCGCAAATATTTCCGACGGAAATGAAGCAGGGTTTACTGAATTTGAAGGAAGATTACTGGATCATAAATTTCTCTTCTTCAACAACAAGCCTTTCCCATATCAAAAACAAACACAACTAAAGTGGCAGATCTTTGGCCCTTATAATAATGAAGGGAACGTTGATAGTGTATTTATAACAGAAAAGTCGAATAATAAAAATTCTGCTGATTTAAGTGGGTATCGCGAAGAGGAAATTGGCGGCACAATCATATTACGACATTGGTGGGATCCTTTGATTAAGGGTGCGCTTGACAAACCAAAGGAAAACCAAACCTATTACGCAGTAACATCAATCTGGAGTGATACAAAAACACAACACAAATTTTGGATAGGGTTTAATAATCTATCGAGATCAACGGCTACAGATTCACCCCCCTTAGGGGCTTGGGATCAAAAGGGTAGTAAAGTATGGGTAAATTATGTAGAAGTATTTCCACCTAAATGGTCTCGGGCTGGGAAAATCGGACATTTGGAAACACCATTGATTGATGAGGGCTACGAATATCGAAAACCACATAGAATACAACTCAATAAGGGATGGAATCAGGTTTTTATCAAATTACCTATGAATAGTTTTAAAGGTAAAGATTGGCAGAACATGAAAAAGTGGATGTTTACTTTTGTGCCTGTTGCTGATAACTAGATATAGAGATTAACTATTTGAATCTGAAAATTTATGGCTTATTTCTCAGTATTTGTACTTGACTTGAATCATGCAGAAAACTGAAGTTTTTTTCGAATCAAATTCTACAAGAAAAATGAGTATTCTTATGAAACCCTTTATTAGTAAGGGTTTCAATGGGTAAGCTGAAAACAATTTTTAGTTCAATATACAATCATTAGAGAAATGGTAGTTCTGCCGAAGGTTTCTCATGTAATGCTTATATAGCAAGAGTTTCCGAAGAATGTAAATAAAAAAGGAAAGGTTGATTAACCTTTCCTTAACAGTTGTCGGAACTGAGTTGCGTTCGTTTCAGTTTCACAAGGATTTAGCGATGATTGCTGATGTTTCACTAATTAAAGGATTGTAAATCATTGGTTTATTGAGGGATCCGACCTAGATTTTTGTCGAATCATAATAAAACTGAAGTTGTTTAAACTGTGATTACTTAAATAGAATTGTAAGCTCCCCATAATTTAGTGCCACGTTTAGTTAGAGTTTTCTAAGGTAAT
>CAYMQQ010000110.1:0-6451 GCA_964392685.1 uncultured Sediminibacterium sp. | reverse complement strand
TCCGCATCACCACACCTAAATAAATACTCTTATCACGCAAATAGGGAAGTTGTGGTAAACTTTCGATCATCAATGGAATGATATTCGAAAGCACTTGTTCATCAAAAAAATTACTGACGTATTTCTTTTGTTCTTTATTCAGTTGTTTTTCATTGATCAAAAAGATTTTTTCCTTTTTTAGTTCACGCAGAATACCATCCCAAATTCGGTTAAACTCATTTTGCTGCTGTAATACAATGGTTTGAATCTGATCAATGATGGCTTGCGGATCTTCTTCCATATGCATATTGAGTTTGCGTCTCTTGTCTGCATACTCTACCATCCTTTTCAAAGTAGCTACACGCACCCTGAAAAACTCGTCGGTATTATTGGAAAAGATACCCAGAAAACGGATTCTTTCTTTCAAAGGAACAGAAGGGTCATTTGCTTCTTGTAAAACCCTTGCATTAAAACTGAGCCAACTGATATCACGCTGAATAAGATGCTTTTTCACAAAAAAATAGTATTAGTCCAAGCCATGGGGCATAATCAATCTAACATTCCAAATATAAAAAAGAGAAGGAGAGTGGAATGTTAAGTTTATTGATCAGGATTTCTATGGTATCAGTATTGCGAATACTAAGAATAGGATTGTTTGATATGCTGAATAATACCGGTAGTTGAAAATCCTTCCACAATAGGATTGATGACCACTCTTCCGCCATTTGCGATCACTTCTTTTGATCCTACAATCTGTTCAATGGTATAATCGCCCCCCTTTACGAGCACATCCGGTAAAAGGGTTGTGATGAGTGTATGAGGGGTGTCTTCATCAAATACAATGATGGCATCGGTTACAGCCAGACTGGCCAGTATCAATGAACGGCTGTGTTCGTTGTTTACAGGTCTGTCGGGGCCTTTTAATTTTTTTACGCTATTGTCACTATTCACCCCCACGATCAAATAATCAGCTTCACTGGCAGCGGCATTGAGAGAGAAAATATGTCCCTCATGTAAAATGTCAAAACATCCATTGGTGAAAGCTATTTTTTTTCCGGTGATACGCCATGCTGCTACCCTTGCCATCAATTGGGGCAATGTCATGATCTTCTGTTCTATTGCCTGTATGGCTCTCATGGTGTTTTATTTTTTTTTATTATACACAGGAAGTAATAATAAGCTCAATCCACCTGCGATCAATACGATCATAAATTGTGCAAACCATTGCAGGTTGCCGTTGGCGAACCCTATTTCGAAAGGTATTTTATATTCCTCCAGTACTTTGGCAATGAAGAATGCATAGGCACCAATACCTCCCGGAGTAACAATCATACCAATACTACCAAAAGCCAGTACACTCAATCCTTCACCCCATCCCAAATGTGCGGTACCTGATGTAGCCAATAAACCCACCCAGGTGCCGGCAGTATAGAGAAACCAAATACCAACACTATATAGTATAAAGATCCCTTTGCGTTTTAAATGACGAATACTCATCAATCCTTCCCAAATACCGGCAATGATTTTTTTGATCATCATTACTACTTTCAAATGAGCAAACTGTTTGAACCAAACACGAATTGCTACAATCAAAACTATCAGAATACCTGCTGCTATGAGTAATGCAGACATAGAGATGGATCCGCCTTTATCTAGTAATTGTCCGATTAATTCTTGTCCATAAACAGCCAGAATATCATATTGAGAGATCAGTGTTAATACAAAAACAATTGCTAAGGAGACTACATCAACTGCCCGTTCTGCCACAATGGTTCCAACCAATTTTTCAGCAGGCACTTTTTCATAGCGCGCAAGAATGGTGCATTTCAATACTTCGCCTAATCTCGGAAAAGCCAGATTCGCCAAATAGCCGATCATGACAGCAAAAAAAGTAGTGATGGTGGTTGGACGATAACCCATTGGTTCCATGAGTATTTTCCAACGAAGGGCACGAAGCCAGTGGCTGGCAATGAGGATGAGGAAGACGGGAATCAATAACCAATAATTGGCATTCCGTAAACTGTTTCTAAACTCATCCCACTTATCATCCGGTATTTGTCTTAGACTCCACCATACAAGGAACAATCCCAATCCCAGAAACAGGGCAAACTTTCCGATGGAGAGGAGTTGTTTTTTCATGCGTGCATTCGAAATGTAAATTACAAAATTACTGAGGCCTTTGTACGGCTATAATTTATTGCCTTCTTTAGGAAATACTACCCATGGTTTAAATGATTTAGCCGTTTCAAAATCCATGGTTGCATAAGAGATGATTACTACCAAATCACCAACAGCACCTTTGCGAGCGGCGGGTCCGTTTAAGCAAACAATACCACTGCCACGCTTGCCTTTGATGATATAAGTCTCTAAACGCTCTCCATTATTAACGTTCACAACCTGGATTTTTTCATGCTCAATAAAGTTGGCAGCATCCATCAGGTCTTCATCCAGTGTAAGACTGCCTACATAGTGAAGATTCGCTTCCGTGATGACGGCACGGTGTATTTTCGATTTTAGTACTTCTATTTGCATCATGCGCGCAAAAATAGTCAGTTCAAACTGATATGCGTGTGTTGATTATGTGAGAGGTATGTTATCAATTAATCGGACTCCCGAAAGAAATACGGCAGCCAATGCTACGAGATCTGTTTTGCCATCCCATTCTTCTACCGGTTCCAAGGTTTGGGCGTTGGCGATGCTGATATAATCCACTTTTTCAAATCCAGCCTGTAAAAGGCCGGTAGCTACATCATTGCATAATGCTTGAACCTTACCGGGTTGGAGACGAGATTTGAGATGGGTCAATCCGGCATGTATAGCAGCCGCTTTTTCTCTATCCTGTTCATTCAGTCGCAGATTCCGACTGCTCATCGCTAAGCCACTGTTTTCTCGCATGGTGGGTACAACATACAATTGAGTAGCGTATTGTTTAAGATTAATTAATCTTTCGATGACCATGCATTGCTGGTAATCTTTCTGTCCTAAAAACAAGGTAGAGGGCATAACAATTGCTAATAAACGATCAACGACCTGACAAACCCCCTGAAAATGTCCGGGTCTGTATTTTCCCTCTAAAACGGTCTCCAGAGAACCCAATGCATAGTGATCGGCTACATAGCCGCTTGGGTAGATTTCCTGAACATAGGGCAAAAACAAAACATCACAGGCCGATTTTTCTAATAAAAGAATATCCTGATCCATGGTTTTTGGATAATGTAAATAATCCTGTTGATCATTGAATTGGGTGGGGTTGACAAAAATGCTGGCGACTACTAACCCATTTTTTTCTTTAGCCGCCCGTACCAAAGAAAGATGCCCCTCATGGAGGGCACCCATGGTGGGTACAAAACCTATTGAAATGCCTTCAGAGCTCTTTTTAATTAAATATTTTTTTAATTCGTCGCCTTTCTTGAATAGGATCATAGGGGGTGGATTGAGGTCAAATCTCTATACTCGTACTGTTCTGTTTATTTTATGTACCTTTGCCCACTCATTTTACGAGTCCCGCAAAAAAACGGTGCAAGGATGTCAACAAAGAAAAGAATTTTATTCATAGCCACAGAAATGTCTCCCTACCTCGAGCTGACTGAGTTTGCTGAGGTCATCAATAAACTGGCTATCAAGAGTAATGATGGAGGTCTGGAAGTCAGATGTATCATGCCCCGCTTTGGTGTTATTAATGAAAGAAGACATCGCTTACATGAAGTGGTTCGACTTTCAGGTATCAATGTTTCGGTTGATAATGATGATTATCCGCTTCAAATCAAAGTAGCTTCTTTACCCAATGCCCGCTTGCAGGTATATTTTCTGGAAAATGAAGACTTCTTCAAGCGTAAGCAGATTTTTCATGATGATGAAGAAAAATGGTTTGATGATAATGCACTCCGCACTGTCTTCTTCTGTAAAGGAGCATTGGAAACTGTAAAGAAATTTGGCTGGCCTCCGGATATCATTCATTGCAGTGGCTGGATGACCGGATTGATTCCTGCTTATATCAAAACAGCCTATAAAAAAGAACCTGTATTTGGTAATAGTAAAGTAATTTTTACCATTGGTGAAAACACTTTTAAAGATAAGTTGGGTGGAGACTTCCTGAAACAGGCTGTCATCAATGCCAATGTCAAGGACAAAGATCTTGAACCTTTTAAAGAAGCAAATAATACCGCATTGTTCAGAGGTGGTGCCAGTTATGCTGATGCGATCACTTTTGGTGCAGAAAAAATTGATAAAAAACTCACTGAAGAATTCGCAAAAGTGAAAGGAAAGAAAGTAGTTCCTTTCAAAGGATGGGATTCTGATTTAACAGAGTATTTAGAATTGTACAACGACCTTGCGGGTAAGTAATCAACAACTCATGCGTTTATTTTCGACACTGCGTAATACATTCATTTTCTGTATTATTTCTGGATTTTTACTAACGGGTTGTACCCGGATTACTTCTACTGAACTAGGGGGGGGATTGATACCTCCCATTGACGGAGTTCTTACAAAAGATACCATCTTAGAGGTCATTACAGATACCTATGAGGATTTGGATACGGCGAGAATTTACAGATCTGATGAACAGGTAATTGGTGCCATCACCAACGACCCCATATTCGGAAAAACAACAGCATCACTTTATTTTGAAGTAACACCTCCTGTTGCTCCTTTTACCATTCCCGGAAACAAAGACAGTATTGTAGTTGATTCTGCTGTACTAATATTAAGTTATAAAGGTTTGTATGGCGATTCAACACAACCCTTACGTATAACTGTATCTGAGATTGCTCAAAACTCAAAACTTAATAGAGGCAGATCATATCCTGTTAACTATCCCTCTGCTACGCCAATCAGCCTGGCAGGTCCACTTGCCAACCCTATTACGATCGACCCGCGTACATTGGATGATTCTGTTAAAAACAGATTTGAAAACGCCAATAATCAAATACGTATCCGTTTAAGGAATGATGTAGCACTCAGGTTTATCAAACAATACGATTCAACGAATGCGTACAAAAATGATTCTATTTTCAGAACTTTTTTTGCCGGTTTTGCGCTGACTGTTGACCAGTCTGCACCAGCGAATGCATTGTTACGTATTAACTTAACAGATACCAATACAAAGTTTGCACTCTACTATAATTCAAGTTCAACAGGTGCTACCAGAAGAGATACATCGGTTGCTTATCTCTCCTTTAATAGTTTCGTTACGACGGCGGCTAATTTTGTTACGAGAGATCGTTCCGGTAGTCAAATGGCCAATTATGTGAATAGTAGCACTACCCCTAAATCAGATTCGCTTCTTTTTATACAAACTTCTCCTGGTTCTTTCGCCAGAATCAGAGTACCGGGTTTGGCGGGACTTAGTAATCGAATCATTCACAGAGCTGAGCTCATCGCTGAACAAGTACCCGATGATGCCAATCTGTTAACGATCGACCAACAGATGAGTGTACCTCGTTATTTGTTATTAAGTGCCTATAACCCATTGACCAAAGGAAAGTATAATATCCCTAATGATTATATTTTCTCATCTAATGAAGGACCGAATATCCGCGATTTTGGTGGTGCGGTTTTCTTCAAGACCACACAGGGGTATAATCGAGTAGCATCGTATAGTTTCAACCTAAGTAGATATGTACAAGGAATCGTATCTAGAGGTGATAGCTCTTTTATTCTGCAGCTTTCGGCCCCTGCAAATGATACGCTCTTTTATAGAGACCCTTACCCGCAATTAGGAGATCTCAAACCGGTATATCTGAATCCGAGTGTTGGAAATGAACCTGCTATCGGAAGGGTGAGATTGGGGGGAGGTACCCACTCTCGTTTCAGAATGCGTCTGCGTATCGTATTTTCCAGAATTTAATCGACACTAGTTTTTATATTTGCACCCATTAAATTAGTATATGCCTTATTTATTTACTTCTGAGAGTGTATCTGAAGGACATCCGGATAAAGTGGCCGACCAGATATCTGATGCATTGATTGATAACTTTTTGGCTTTTGATCCACAATCTAAAGTGGCTTGTGAAACATTGGTTACAACCGGACAGGTAGTATTGGCCGGTGAGGTAAAATCAAAGGCATACTTGGATGTACAGGAAATTGCCCGTGGTGTGATCCGTAAGATCGGATATACCAAGAGTGAGTATATGTTTGAAGCCAACAGCTGTGGTATCCTGTCTGCTATTCATGAGCAGAGTGCAGATATCAACCAGGGTGTTGACAGAAAGAAAAAAGAAGAACAAGGTGCCGGTGACCAGGGAATGATGTTTGGTTATGCCACCAATGAAACAGATGATTACATGCCATTGGCATTGGATCTGGCTCATAAGATCTTGATTGAACTGGCAGCACTCAGAAGAGAGAACAAACAGATCAAATACCTGCGTCCTGATGCCAAGAGCCAGGTAACATTGGAATATGATGATAACAACCGCCCGGTAAGAATCGATGCGATCGTAGTATCTACCCAGCACGATGATTTTGA
>CAYMQQ010000109.1:533-6482 GCA_964392685.1 uncultured Sediminibacterium sp. | reverse complement strand
ATCGTATCAGCGGATATCGCCATTACTTTTTTGACCAATGCCTCTCCGATTCCATCCGGCAATGAAAGATCCAATAAGATAAAATCGAATTTGAGTTGTTGATTATTCAGTAACGCTTCGGCAGTTTTAAAATCAGTTGCATGATGAATAACCGGCAAGGTAATCTCATCTTTTAGAAACTCCTCTATTAGCAAAAGATCACCGGGATTATCCTCTACTACCAGAATGTGTACATGCCAGTTGTATTTCTCCATGGATATTTACTTAGCGTGTAGGAAGTTGAACAACTGATATCCAAAAATTTTCAATGGAAGATATCGTATGTAAGAAGTCATCCATGTCAACCGGCTTGGTGATATAACAATTGACTCCTTTTTCGTATGACATATCGATATCTCTTTTTGATGAAGATGTCGTTAACATAATTACTGGAATCTTTTTCAGCTCATCATCGTTTTTAATGACACCCAAAACATCATGGCCATTCATTTTGGGTAGATTAATATCCAACAATATCAAATCGGGTGTTGCTGCCTCACTAAACTTTCCGGTTTTTCTCAAAAAATCCAATGCTTCTGTCCCATCACGGGCAACACTTACTTCATTGGCAATTTTCCGGTCGTTCAATGCTTCAGTTGTGAGCAGAATATCACCTTCATTATCTTCTACCAGTAAAATGTGTATCGGTTTCAAATTTGTTATTTTATATGACTCAATTTCTGCCTATATGATTCTTTATTTCTCAATTGTAAAGAAAAAAGTACTTCCTCTTCCCGGCAAGGACTCTACCCAAATTTTTCCATTGTGCATTTCAACTATTTTCTTACAAATGGAAAGTCCAATGCCCGTTCCAGAATACTCATTCCGATGATGTAATCTTTGAAAAATTACAAATATTTTCTCAAAGTATTCTTTTTCAATACCGATTCCATTATCTGCTACTGCAAACTGCCAGTATAATGGATATTCAGTAGCTGTAATTTTTATTTCAGGTCGCTGATCCGGCGACTGATATTTGAGTGCATTGGTGATCAAATTTTGGAATAGCTGTGAAATAGGCGTTCTAGCTGCTTTGATCAATGGCATTCCGTCAAAAAACACCCTCGCTTCTCTTCGGATCAAATCATTCCTATTCATTTCTAAAATTTCTGCAATGACTTGATGAATATTGACCAGCTCTTTCTCATAATCTGCGCTTCCTACTCGAGAGTATTCCAATAAATCCAATATTACAGTTCGCATACGCTTAGCACCGTCTGTAGCAAAACCGATATATTGTCTGGCCGTATCATCCAATTCGTGCTTATATTTCTTTTCCAACTGCGACAAAAATCCGGTGATCATTCGAAGGGGTTCCTGTAAATCATGAGACGCCACATAAGCAAATTGCTCAAGTTCTGCATTAGAAATAGCCAGATCATGCGCCCGCTTATTCAACTCTTCATTGAGTCGAAGCAGTGTTTCTTGGTACTGCTTTTGTTCTGTAACATCCATGATCACACCATCAATATATATTAATTGATGACTATTATTATATACACCTCTTCCTTTATCTTCTACCCACTTAACGGAACCATCAGCACACATGATCCGATATTGAATACTAAATACTTCTCCCTGCGATAATGCTTCTGCAATATTAAAAGTAGTCTTCAAATCATCCGGATGGATGATACTTGAAAATGTACGAGTCTTATGTATGACAAAATCTGCAGCCGGATATCCGGTAATCGCTTCTACTCCATTACTAATAAAAAGCATACTCCACTTATCATCCAACAAACAACGATAGGTAATACCGGGCATGTTATTGACAACTGATTCAAATTGCTTTTGAATCTCTTTTCTTTCTGTAACATCTCTGAAATAAACCAATAAACCTGACGGAGAAGGATAAATACTCACATCAATCCATATACCAAGCGGCTCCACGTATTCTTCAAAATGCATGGTTACCTGATCACGCTCTGCAATTACACAGTTGGTATAAAAAGTAGCATATTGTTGTTCCGGATAGATTGAATAAATATGTTTCCCCAGAACTCCTGTTCGCGACAGCCCCAGAATTCGCTCGGCAGATTGATTCCAGTAATGAACTTTCCATTCCTTATCTACTGCAAAAAAGCCATCCCCAATACTCTCCAGAATCATGTGCTTCTCCTGATAAGCATCTTCTAAAGCTTGTTGTGCTTTTTTTCTTTCTGTGATCTCACGAAAGAAAACGGTAGCCATACCATTTTCAGCAGGATAAGAATGTGCTTCAAACCATTGTCCGGTTGGCTCAAAATAATCTTCAAAGTGAACAGACACTCTTTCTTCCAGTGTTTTTTTGTAATTAATAAAAGAAGCTGTTTTTTGAGCAGGTGCAAATTTTTCCCACAAGCTATAACCTAACATCTCTTCACGTTTTACACCCAGCATTTGCTCTGCCATTCTATTCCAATATTGCACATTCCAATGAGCATCTATGGTAAAAAATCCTTCAGAAATGGTCTCGAGAATGTTAGTGATCTGAGCATTATATCTTTGTAGCGCTTCCTCATCTTTCTTTTTCTGATCAATATCTTTCGCGATACCATACACCAGCCCTTCTTCCGGTACAGGAAGCATGGTCCAAGCCAACCAATTATGTTTCCCATCTTTTGTTACACATCTTGCTTCAAAATATTGCACTTGACCTTCTTCTCTTTGACTAAAAAAAGATCGAACCATATCATGCTCATCAGGATCAATCAGGTCTAAAATGGGAATGGATAATATTTCTTGTTCTGAATAACCGAGCAGTTGTGTAAATGCCCTATTTATTTTTTTGAAGTAGCCATCTGTTCCGGATACTGATAAAAGATCCGGAGATAAATCAAAGAAATGTCTCAGCTCCGTTTCTGTTTTTTTCCGCTGAATCTCTACTCCAAGATGCGTTAAAAGATTAGGGGTAAGATACCATGAAACATCTTCATACATCTTACTATCATAATAACAGATAAAGACCGCAACAATACCATTTTTGAAAAAGACGGGTATCCCTCTGGCACTGAGTAGATGGTTTTGTTGAGCGAATTCTTTTCTGACAAATAGATCACTTTGAATAAGATCAGGAACATAAATCTCCTTTTGTTCTTTGAAAACGGTGCCGGGCAATCCTTCTCCCGCACTGAATTTCAGGATAGCACTTCGATCTTTAAGTTCTATTCTAATAGAATCTTGCGACATCAGCAATAACTCTTTTTTGTCAAAACTCGTCACCCAAGATTCTACCACAGGTATATCAGCATAATCACATAATGCCTGATTCACTTTCGACAAACAAATTTCTAAAGCATCATCAGCACTAAAAATTGCATTGAGCTTAAGGGCAAAATGACTTTCTGCTTCCTGTTTCTTTTGTAAGCTAACATCATGCATAGCGCCTACCATACGCGAAGCTTTACCATGCCGATCACGAATGATGATACCTCTGTCATGCACATACGCATAACGCCTATCCGATCGCTGATAACGATATTCTGCTTCCCAGTGATTGGCATCTTCGTCCAAGCAATGCTGCAGACTTTTCAACACACGATCCCGATCTTCCGGGTGAATAAACTGATACCAGGAAGACAATTCTGTCTCATACTCATTGAATCGATGACCGAATATCAATTCAAAATTTTTACTCCGATACAAATTTCCGGATGCTATATTCCAGTCCCAGACCGCATCAAATGTTGCTTTCAATACATATTCGTAACGTTCATTACTTCGCTCCAGCTCAAATTTGCTGTCGGATAATGCTTTATCTTTTTCAAGATCATCTGTAATATCCTGAAATACTCCTACCAGTTTCACCTTCTCTCCCTTCTCATTCAAGATGATTTTTCCACGTGAGTTGATGATACGAATACTACCATCTTTACGTACAAATCTTTTGATGATTTCATAAGGATTTCCTTGCTCTATGGTACGCTGCATTGCTTGTACGGCCATCTCCTGATCATCCGGGTGTATGACGCCTAATCCTGTTGTAAAATCTACCTGAATTTCTCCCGGTTCATAACCACAAATTCGAAATACCCCTTCAGACCAATACAATTCATTATTGGAAAGATCCAATTCCCAACTTCCTATATGTGTAATGTCCTCAGCCTGTAATAACAAATCCTTGGCCTTATGCAGATCCCTTTCTGCAATTATATTTTTATCCTGATTCACAATTTCTGCTGTCACATCCGCAACAGAGTGAATAATGCAATACGTTTTCCCAACCTTATCTAATACAGGAACATTGTGTGGAAGCCAGTATCTTAACTCGAACTCATTTTTACCACGTATAGGTATATCATATCGCTGTATCGGCATTTTATGGGCAGATCCTGTGCGGACTACCAGATCAAGTGATGTTCTCAGATTACTTACGCCATTGGCATCTTCCAGATCAGGATTATCGGGAAAAGCTTCAAAAACACCTTTGTGTAGGAGATCAGATGCCTTACTACCTGTTGCTTCTAAATAAGCTTCATTCACATCAATAATCGTAAAAACCGGACTATCAGCACTTAATAATAAGGAAGGCATGGGCATTGCCATAAAAACCCTTCTGAAATCTTCGTTTTCCAGCATGTAGATTCAGTTTTGAATACATATGGGGGATTACGAATATAGGTATAAAGGTTTCAATACCAATCAATACAATAAAAATCAAGGAAGGAAATGAGGGTATAAAAAAATATGACCAGTTCTGTGTTCTTCTGTGTCTTCTGTGGCAATTGATTGCCGCTGAGTTCACTGAATGACACAGAAGATTTATGCGATACGGATGACTTTGGAGGGGTAACGCTCCGTATAATTTCGGATCATGGAACGGATGACTTCATTTTCTGGATACATGGTCAATTGCTCTTTCAATGCCTCTAATTCATGAACCCCAATATCTGTGGATGGAGTTCCCATTCCATAAAAGACTCCGTTTTCTACCAATACATATGCCGACTGATCTCGAATCACAAAAGTTTCTTTCTGTTCTGCGACCCATTGTAGCGCGGCAAGTACACGCTGATTATACTCCTGCACATCAGGCCATATATGTTGCGCTGTTAAATCGAGAAAACAAAGCGCAGGATGCAAATCATGCATTTTTACCAGTTTCCATAACATACGATGTGCATCTGCCAGTAAAGCAAAGCAAGCAATGGGTTGTAAATGTTTTCTCTTTTTATCAATCCCCAATCTGATATACCCCCTGTTATCTTCAAACTGATAAATACCCCAAACTTGTTCGAATCTTTTTTGACTTTTATTATGAATAGGCCAAAGCCTTTTGATCTCAACACTTTCAAATAAGGAAGCGATGAATTCTGTTGGACATTCCACGTAAGATATCCGATAGACAGTTCGTAAAAGTTCTTGTCTTTTTTTACTGATGTCCAATCCGGTAAAGTGACTGATCACTCTTTTCTTTAGATTTTTGGCTTTACCAACATAGAGTACTTTATCCTTTTGATCATGGAAATAATACACTCCGGGTTTTTGCGGTAAGCCCATTACCTGCTTTTCCGGCAAGTGTGCGGGTAGGGTTTGACCATGATTGTCTTTTTTCAGCATTTCTTTGATCAAACGTTCCCCATTGTTCTGTATCACCATGTCCAGAATCTGTGCAGTGGCCAGCGCATCTCCCCCTGCCCTGTGACGATGGGTGATGTGAATATCCAGTTCCCGGCAGAGATGCCCCAAACCGTATTTGCGAAACCCCGGAAATACTTTCCGGCTGAGTCGGATCGTACATAGTTTAGGCACATGTAATTGATAACCTGCCTTTTGTAAATGATACTTCACAAAAGAATAATCAAAATTCACATTATGCGCTACAAATATCCGCCCGGATAAAAGGTTATAAATTTCTTGTGCAACCGTTTCAAATGAGGGTGCTTTGGCAACCATGGCATCTGAAATACCGGTCATATTGGCGATATA
>CAYMQQ010000109.1:0-523 GCA_964392685.1 uncultured Sediminibacterium sp. | reverse complement strand
CCCCACTGTGTACCACAAATAAAAAAAGCCTCATTAATTATTGATTTATAAGGCTTTTTGTTAGTGTTTGTGGTGTGGGGCGGAATTTCCTGGTGGGGATTGATCAGGGTCTCATATTTACCCTCTACTTCGGTACCATTGTGTAATACGATAGCGATTTCGGTCATTCCATGTTGTTCCGGAAAACCGCCCGTTGTCTCGATATCCACAATAGCAAATCGCATATAATAAGGCTTGTAAATTCGGGAATTAAACCATATCTGACAAACAAAGATTCAATTCACCCCCGACAGCCCCGGTTTTATTGACAGCTTGGATTTCTTCTGAACGATATAAAATATCCTCTGGAAGACCGTAAAAACCTTTTTACGTACCAAATCTACTTGCCATGTCAAACACAAAATCACAATTTCACATTAGTGAAAATGCACGTAATGCTGCCATCGTAGCCATTATCCTGATTGCGGTGGTTGTATTGTCTTATCTCGAATGGAAGGGCCGCTCCTAAAAAACGCGCATTTCT
>CAYMQQ010000108.1:0-6494 GCA_964392685.1 uncultured Sediminibacterium sp. | reverse complement strand
CTCTGTGGTAAAAATTTAACCAGAGAGCGACACGGAGTACGGCACAGAGTTTTCACCTTTCACTTTTCACCTTTTCCCCTCCCTAATCCAATATCTCTACATCTTTCGGATACTTTGCAGCATTGAATACAAACACGTTATCAGCTACTGCTTTATTGGGTACAATATTGGTGAAGCTTACTTGTACAGTATTGTTTCCTTTATCCAAAATCACCGCACGTGTAATCATGTTCTTAGTCTTATCAACGAAAATGTTGACTTTAGAAAAATTCTTACGGCTATCTAATGGTTTTAATTCGATCTCATGAAAATTACCTTTGGTACCAATCAGTTTATAAGAAAAATCTTTATCGTAGGCACCGGATAATATTTTTTGTGGGCTGAGTGTTTGTCCACCATCTTCTACAGCAGAAACAGTAATGGTTTTGGAACCATCATAGTTATAGGTTTTTGCACCATCACACAGGATCTCGTTCTTCCCTTCTTTCAGCACATATTTTTGACCTTTGGTAACAATCGTTCCTTTTTTTGTTCCATTATTTTTACCTCTACTGGTAACAGAAGTGATGGTAAACCCAGCGGAAATGGTTTTATATGCTTTGACCGTGGCACTAACAGCATCCAATATTTTTTTGGCATTGGGATCATTCTGAGCGTTCACTTGCATCAACATCACCAACAGAACAAGCGCAATCGAGTATAATTTCTTCATTCTTTTCAATTGAGGGCGCAAATATAAGTTTTACTGCCTTGTATGACAGAAAGCATGCCAATTAGTTTATACCCAAGGGTTAAGATGCTGTTATAAATCGGCGAAATGGCAAAATCATGACATAGAATCGAGGAATTCTTGGAGTTCCATATCGGTTTTAAACAATACTTCCCTGGCTTTGCTGCCCTGATTAGGACCCACTACGCCTGCAGCTTCCAATTGATCCATTAGTCGTCCGGCTCGGTTATAGCCTAGTTTCATTCGGCGTTGTATGAGAGACGTAGAACCCATCTGACTTTGAACAATCAGTCTTGCTGCATCTTCAAAAAGTGGATCGCGTTCACTAGCATCAAAATCCCTTCCTTCCATTTCTTTCTCATCCACATATTCCGGTAACAAGAAGGCTTGCGGGTAACCTCGTTGGTCGCCGATAAACTCACATACATTTTCTACTTCCGGTGTGTCAACAAAAGCACACTGTAAGCGGGTGATTTCACCATTGTAACTTACGAGCATATCCCCTTTTCCAATTAATTGTTCTGCACCACCGGCATCTAAAATGGTTCTACTATCGATCTTGCTGGATACTTTAAATGCAATACGCGCCGGGAAATTCGCTTTTATGGTACCGGTGATGATATTAACAGATGGACGTTGTGTAGCAATGATCAAATGGATACCAATGGCCCTAGCCAATTGCGCCAGTCGTGCAATCGGCATTTCGACTTCTTTACCTGCTGTCATGATCAAATCCGCAAACTCATCTACTACCAATACAATGAATGGAAGGTATTGATGTCCTTTTTCCGGATTGAGTTTTCTGGCGGTGAACTTTTCATTGTACTCACGGATATTTCTACAACCTGCTTCTTTCAACAGATCATAACGATTATCCATTTCAATACACAAAGCATTCAAAGTGTGCACCACTTTTTTAGTATCTGTGATGATTGATTCTTCTTCTCCGGGAAGTTTGGCCAGAAAATGTTTTTCAATGACACGGTATAAACTCAACTCCACTTTCTTAGGATCCACCAATACAAACTTGAGTTGTGATGGATGTTTTTTATACAATAAGGATACCAGTATCGCATTCAATCCCACCGATTTTCCTTGTCCGGTAGCACCCGCCATCAACAAGTGTGGCATACTGGCCAGATCTACAATAAAGTTTTCATTATCGATTTTCTTACCGATCGCAATCGGTAATGAGAATGCACTGTTCTGAAACTTGTCACTCGCCAATAAGGTTTTCATACTCACCACGGTCTTTCGCACATTCGGTACTTCAATACCAATGGTTCCTTTTCCCGGTATTGGCGCAATGATACGGATACCAAGGGCCGCCAGACTCAAGGCAATATCATCTTCCAAGTTTTTAATTCTGCTGATACGCACACCCGGAGCCGGTACAATTTCATACAATGTTACAGTAGGTCCTACGGTTGCAGCAATACGCTGAATGGCGATATCGTAGTTTTTAAGTGTGGCAATGATCTGGTTTTTATTGGTCTCCAATTCAGTGGGATCATGAACAATTTTTTCACTGCCATGCGTTTCCAATAAATCCAATCCCGGATATTTATAATCTTTCAGATCCAGTGTTGCATCGTATTTGGTATTCAGTTTACCGGGTGTAGCTACCGGTGCTACATCTAGTTCTTCTTCTTCCTCAGGTGTTTCTTTGATCTCGAGTTCGAGTCCATCCGCATCTACATTCATTTTCTTGGGAGGTATCACATTGATCAAAGGTTCCGGCTTGGAAATTTCTTCCTCCGTTTCTAGATCCATCTCTTCTTCTTCCTCCTCCTCTTCAAATTCTTCTTCCTCTTCTTCTTTCTCCACCATATCAAATTCATTCATAGGATCCGTGGTTTCCTCTTCTTCTTTTGGCATGATCACCACCACCCCACTTGCATCTGATTTCAATTTATTTTGACTGACCGGTAATCCATTTTCTTCCTCTGTTTCAGCTGCAACTGCCCCGGTCTCATCCCATTCCTGCTTTACAGCAACTTCATCATCGATCGACAATTTAAAATCATCATCATGTGCTTTATTGACTGTAGGCGAAGAAAAATTCCATTCCGGCCATTTGAAACTGGGATTGAAACGCCAGATCACATAACTGAAGACGGATAACAACAACAGTGCGCCTGTTCCAATATTACCGATCCATTTTATAAACCAGGCATTCAACAATTCACCTACACCTCCGCCCCAAGAGAACGCACTGGCGCGTGATACAAAGGCAAATGCCATACTCAACACTACCAAACCCACAATGACATAACGGATATTACGAACAAGACTGAATATTTTTTTACCAAACAAGAGATTCACTCCAAGTACAAAAAAGAAAGTACAGAAGAGATAAGATGCCAGCCCAAAACCCTTGTAAAAAAGACTATGTGCCACATAAGCACCTACAACCCCTAGGAGGTTATTCACTTTTACATCATCTGTTTTAAAAATACGGATACCAAATTGGTGTACTTTATCCTGATCTTCTTGCCAAGTAAATAGATAGGATGTGAAGGCAACAAACAAGAAGATAGTCAACAATAAACTGGAAGCACCTAGGATTTTGGTGGTGCGTTCATCCTTTACTACCTCCGTAACCGTTACTTCCGGTTCTTTATCAGGCGTTAGTTCTTCCGGATTGGGAGCAGGTGGTGTTTTTTTCTTCAAGCGGTTTGCCATGAAAACAAATATAAGCTAAGGCAATGCCCGCTCCATCTGACTACCCACCTATGTGCAAAACTGATAAACAGATGCAGAGTTTTCCACTTTTATCAAGCGCCCTTACTGATACCCAATGCCAAACAAATCCAGCCTGCTACCAGTAAAGTACCCCCCAGTGGTGTTATTGGACCTACCCATGAGAGTCCATTGAGTTGTGCTGCAGATTTATAAGTAAGCAGGTATAAAGACCCACTGAAAAAGAACATACCCGCCATAAACAATACACCCGCTGCTTTCATCAATGGAGCTTGTCCGGATGCAAAAACCAATCCCGTAATTGCCAGTGCAAATACATGATAAAACTGATATCGAACCGCTGTTTCATAAGTCACCAATGCTTCTGCCGAAACAATTTTCTTCAATCCATGTGCACCAAATGCACCCAGTACTACAGAAAGTGCTCCCAAAAAAGAGGCAATGACCAAATATCCTTTATGCATATTGTTGAATGATTTTTTTAAAATTAGCTTCTGTAATCGATCCGTCCGACAAATGATGTTTGGCAAGCGCATAGAAAACTTCTCTTTCTTTTCGCTTATTCATCAAAAAATCGGTTAGTTCTTTGTCTGATAGGTCGCGGATAAGTGGACGGTGTGATTTTTCAGGTATCAATCGTTCTACCAGTATTTCTACCGGCTCATCGATCCAAATGGTGATCCCTTGTTTGTTCATCCATTCCATATTGTCAGCAAAGCATGGGGTGCCACCACCCGTAGCCAGTACAAAAGATTTCTTCTCACCAAACCAACGAAGGATTTTGGATTCTGTTTTTCTGAAATAATCCTCGCCCTCTTCCTCAAAAATTTCGCTGATCGTTCTTTCTTCATGTGATTCAATCAGAAAATCGAGGTCATACCCACCTGTTTTGAGTTTTTTTGCCAACAGCCTGCTCCAATAAGATTTTCCGGAGCCCATCATGCCTATGAGAAATATTTTCATGGTGAATTGTGAATTGTCAATTGTCAATTGTGAATTGTGAATTGTGAGTTGTCAATTTTTGAGACTTTAATAATACAAAGGTTGATCCTTATTCACTATTCACAATTGACAATTCACGCCTCCCTACTTAAAAGCATTCATCCCCGTAACATCCATTCCTGTAATCAGTAAATGGATATCATGGGTTCCTTCGTAGGTGATCACGCTTTCTAAATTCATCATATGACGCATGATGCTATACTCGCCGGTGATACCCATACCTCCCAGCATCTGACGTGCATCTCTGGCAATATTGGTCGCGATCTCACAGCTGTTTCTTTTGGCCATACTTACTTGCTGAGGCGTTGCTTTTCCTTCATTCATCAATACGCCCAATCTCCATACCAGCAACTGCGCTTTGGTGATTTCAGTGATCATTTCTGCCAGTTTCTTTTGTTGTAGCTGAAATCCACCAATCGGACGATCAAACTGAACTCTTTCTTTGCTGTAACGCAAAGCCGTATCGTAACAATCCATCGCTGCACCTAAAGCTCCCCAGGCAATGCCATAACGGGCTTTGGTTAAACAACCCAATGGACCTTTCAATCCCTTTACATTCGGTAAAATATTCTCCTTCGGAACTTTCACATTGTCGAATACAAGTTCACCCGTAGCTGAAGCACGCAAGCTCCATTTACCATGTGTAGTAGGTGTACTAAACCCTTCCATGCCACGCTCTACGATCACTCCCTGAATATCTCCCTCTTCATTTCTTGCCCATACCACTGCCACCTGTGCAAAAGGAGCATTACTGATCCACATTTTGGCCCCATTCAGAATTACGTGATCACCGGCATCTTTGATATTGGTTAACATACCGGCAGGGTTACTGCCATGATCCGGTTCCGTTAATCCAAAACAACCCAGCCATTCACCACTTGCCAGCTTGGGTAAATATTTGTTTCGCTGTGCTTCATTGCCATAGGCATAAATGGGATACATGACCAAACTACCTTGTACACTTGCCGTACTTCGTACCCCACTATCCCCACGCTCTAATTCCTGCATCATCAATCCATAGCTGATATAATCCAGCCCGCCTCCACCATATTCAACGGGTACAGTTGGACCAAAGCATCCCAAATCGCCCAATTGTTTCACGATATGTTCCGGAAATTCAGCACGTTGAGCATAGTCTTCAATGATGGGAGAAATTTCTTTCTTCACATAATTGCGTACAGATTCACGAATCAAGAGATGCTCTTCAGACAATAACTCATCCAACTGATAATAATCCGGCGATTGAAATAGATCGGTTCTGGCAGCCATAAAGTGTAATTTTTTTTGATTTCGTTCTTTTAGGTTCGGTCGCCTGTTAACGGCGCAAATTTACAGGGATGCGGCTTCTAAGTCCGGTTTTGTGGCACTTTTATTTGTTTTCAAGTTTTTAACATTCAATCTAAGCCCCTTTTTCCAACCTTTTTACACTCAACATCTCTTATTCCTGAAAAACAACCCGCAGTATGAAACAAACAATCATCTTATTACGCACTATACTATGTACGTTCATTTGCATAGTCTTGATTCACAATAATTCACAAGCTCAGGATCACTACAAATGGGCGGTGACCAAACAAAAAGACTATAGCAAATCCTACCCCGTAAATAATGAGACCCTTTCCCTCAAAAATCAATTTGGGAAAATGGAGATCAAAACCTGGGATAAAAATGAAATCAAAGTAGATGTCAAAATCGTGGTTTCCACACAGGAAGAGGATTTTGCCAACAATTTATTGGATGCTATCCAAGTAAAAGATGAAAAAACAGCAGATGAAATCAGCTTTAGAACCCAGATCGGTGATGAGAAAAAAGGATGGAGCAGTAACCAAAGTAGCAAAATGAATATCGATTACACTGTATACCTTCCTGCCAAAGACAAATTAAATGCTGTCAACAGTTTTGGTCCGATGGAACTGGGCGATTACAGCGGTGAAGCCCATATCACCAGCAGTCATGGTACACTCACTGCCGGACATCTTTCCAATCTCAAATCATTGAAAGTAAATTTTGGCAAAGACAAGATTGCCAAGCTGGGCCATACATAAGTAAATTTCAGTCA
>CAYMQQ010000107.1:0-6530 GCA_964392685.1 uncultured Sediminibacterium sp. | reverse complement strand
TGGTACTTACGAGTAATGCATTATCGTACAACATTTTTTCGAAGTGTGGTGCCAACCATTCGGTATCAGTACTGTACCGGGCAAAGCCCCCACCTAATTGGTCATAAATACCGCCATCGATCATTTTGTCAATGCTTAATAATGCCTGTGTCAATGATGCTTGATGGTGATGGAAATAATGATGTCGCAACAGATAACGGATCGTAGCTGTTTGTGGAAATTTAGGTGCCGCTCCAAAACCACCCCATACTGTATCCGCCTGCTTGAGCATATTGTTACAGATGTCTTCCAGCATTTCCTGATGGAATAATCCATCCGTTGCTATAGATCCTATCCCAAACTGATTGGATTTCAAAAGGTGTGCAGTGAGTTTTTCAGCCTGTTCATCGATCTCTTCTCTTTTTTCTGTAAAAGCTTTGTGTAATCCACTCAATACTTCTTTCCATGAGGGTCTGTTATGCGCGCGAACAGGCGGAAAATAAGTGCCCCCATAAAAAGGTTTTGCATCAGGTGTTAGAAAAACATTCAATGGCCATCCTCCACTACCTGTCATAGCCTGAACGGCATCTATATAAATATGATCGATATCGGGTCTTTCTTCTCTGTCGATTTTAATATTGATGAAATGTTCATTCATCAATGCTGCAGTTGTTTCATCTTCAAAACTTTCTCTTTCCATCACATGACACCAATGGCAGGCTGCATAGCCAATACTTACCAGAATGGGTTTTTGCTCACTGCGCGCTAAAGCCAAAGCCTCTTCTCCCCAAGGATACCAGTTTACCGGATTATGTGCATGCTGTAAAAGATAGGGACTCGTTTCGTGAATCAATCGATTGGTATGTGTATGACCCGTTGGCATGGATGAATATAAATATTGAATGATGAATGTAGTATAACCCTTAACGTGTTATACGATTAAAAATAAGTCACTCTAATTGTTGGAGTTCTATATTGCTCCTGGGCCGAATGGCCCCGTCCTTGTTCCTCCGCCTCAGGCGGACATTGGCCTCTGATGAAATCTCCGCCGCGGCGGATGATTTCATCTGTCTTCGCTACGCTCGACACCGACCCCAATGAGGCCCGTCCACAAGGACTGATTAAAAATTATTACTGTAGCTAGCTCATGCTTTGTAATTTTTGTATCTATTTATTTTCTAAGTAATCAAATATAATACACCTCAATCCTGAATTTTAAAGACAGCATGCTACAAAAAACCCCTTGACCATGCAAGGGGTTTAAAAAATATTAGATGAAATATTATTTTTTGGATACGGTTGAAGCGAGGAACTGATCCAAGGCTGATACCATACTAGGTTTTTGTGGTGATGGTACTTTGATTTCCAATTTCAATCCTGCATCTTCTACTGCTTTAGAGGTATTGTTTCCAAAAGCTCCGATGACCGTTCCATTTTGTTTAAAACCGGGTAAGTTATCAAACAGACTCTTAACTCCACTAGGTGTAAAGAAGCAGATCACATCATATTCTTTTCCATCAATCACTTCTTTGATATCATTACTGATCGTTCTGTACATGAATGCCAACTGAAATTCGCAGTTATTGGATTTCAACCAAGTAACGATTTCATTGTCTTGCTGGTTATCAATGCATAGATAAATTATCTTCTAATTTTCTTTATGTTTATTAATCACATCTAACATGCTTTTATTGGTACCATCAGCACCATAAAAAACTTTTCGCTTGCGATATAAAATGAATTTTTGCAGATATAGTGCTACTGCTTCGGTGATACAGAAGTACTTAGTATCCTGACCAATGGTTACTTTCATTTCTTCGCAGGTACGAAAGAAATGATCGATGGCATTCCTGCTGGTGAATATCACTGCAGAGTATTGCATGATATCGATCTTCTGTTTCCGGAATTCTTTAGCAGGTATCCCTTCCAGCTTAATAAAGGGATGAAATACCAACTCTACTTTGTACTTACGCTCCAGATCAAAATAGGGCGATTTATCGCTTTCCGGTCTAGGCTGTGAGATCAGGATTCTTCTCGCGGTTTGGGTCGCTCCTGATTGTTTGGATCCGTTCTTTACCATGCTTGCTTTCTGAGATTTTGCAAAATTAAAACCTTCCGCCGATATAATCAGCCATCAGTTTATATAAAACCAATAGCGGCAATATCTCCACAGCACAAAGGTATAGGAAAAAATGTAAAGCATTCACTTTCAATGTGTTCCTAATATTGGCAAAGGACACAACATAGCGATATAATAACAATAACCCGGTTAACCCAATGGATACCGTAAAAGCCACTTCTCTCAGTGATGACGCAGAAAATGCCATCAGAAAGAGAAAAGGAACCAAACTGATCCCCAACACTTTATTAACTAAAAAAACGGTGAAAGTATAATTCATCGCCGCTTCCCGGGAATTGAATACCCATCCGGCGAACTGCAAAAAGAGAAATTTTCCAAAATACACGATAGATAATAACCCGGCACCAAAGAAAATCACATGCCAGAATGGAAAATCGAGCCATTCTCTGTGTCGTATAATCAGGGCACCATAAATACTGGTACTGACAATAAATAAAAGATTCGCAAAGACAGACCCGAGATTATCTTGTAATAGCTGGTCACGTGTTTGTTTTTGTCTGAGGGAGGTTTGAAAAAACAGTACAAATAAGTTCTTGAAATAACGTGGAAAGACAGATCGGATGAAAGCCAATAATAGTAATACTCCCATCAACAAATAAAACAGATCATCCAGTGTTCGTGTTTCCCTAAAATCAGAAATCATGAACATGGGCTTTGCAGATAAAGGCAGATAAGGATGAACCAGGTATTTAGCATAGGTACTGGTATCATTCTTTTGCACAGCCATTATCGAAACAGATGATTGCAGGCTATCAACAGTTGTTGAATCCATTAAAAGAGCAGCTGAATCTGTTTGCGAGAATAAAGAATCTTTTTGTACCTGAGTAGTTTGTATTTGTCTACCGGAATCCAAACGCCCCCTTTGTTGAAGTGAGTTATTGCGCACCGGTGTATCACTCTGTGCAACCACTAATACCTGTAACAATAAGGTGAGAATCAGTAAAGAAAGTTGCTTCATCAGGTTCATCGTTGCAAAAATAAGGGAAGTTGGGGATTGGGTTATCGGGGGATCAGGTTATCAGGTAATCGGGTGATTAGGTTGTAGCACTTATTATTACTAAAAAATAAAACCCGATTACCCGATTACCCGATTACCTGATCCCCCGAGCACCCGAGCACCTATCTTTGCATCATGCCCGGCATCTACATTCATGTTCCATTTTGCAAGAAAGCTTGTCACTATTGTAATTTTCATTTTTCAACACAGCTACAACTGAAGTCTGATTTGGTAGCAGCCATTTGTAAGGAAGCGGTTCTTAGAAAAACATTTTTACAAGAAGCTGTAGATACCATTTACTTTGGTGGGGGTACTCCTTCTTTATTATCAGGCTCGGAATTGGAGATGCTGCTTAATACCCTGAACGAACACTATACAATTGCTCCTAATGCCGAAATAACACTGGAAGCCAATCCGGATGATATTGATATAGACAAGTTGAATGATTGGCGTCAAGCTGGTATCAACAGATTGAGTATCGGTATTCAATCTTTTTTTGAAGAAGACCTGCAATGGATGAATCGGGCGCACAATGCTCAACAGGCAAAACATTGTATTGAACTGGCACAAACTGCCGGATTTTATAATTTGACCATCGATTTGATTTATGGCACCCCCGGCCTCACCAACGAACGCTGGAAGCAAAATATAGAAACAGCATTAACATTAGGCATTCCCCATCTATCCTGTTACGCATTAACTGTAGAACCCAACACAGCGCTGGATGTTATGGTACGAAAAGGCACGAAAGAAGAAGTAGATACTGATCATCAGGCTATTCATTTTAATATCCTCACAGCAACTTTACAGAACGTAGGTTTTGAGCATTATGAGATATCCAATTTTGCCAAACCGGGATTTAGAAGTAAACATAACAGTAGTTATTGGCAAGGTAAACCGTATCTGGGCTTAGGACCTTCTGCACATTCTTTTGATGGTCATGTAACCAGACAATGGAACATTTCCAATAACACGTTATACATCAGCAGTCTTCAACAAGGAATCATTCCTTTTGAATCTGAAACGCTAACCACTGTTCAAAGAATCAATGAGTACCTGATGACCGGCTTAAGAACAATAGAAGGTATTTCATTGAATTTCTTGGAAAAAAATTGGGGAGAAGAAAGGAAGCAAGAAGTTTTGAAAGCAGCACAACTTCATATAGCACAGCAAAACATTCAATTGCAAAACCAGAACATCATTTTAACCGCCCTAGGAAAATTTTTGGCAGACGGTATTGCTGCAGATCTTTTTGTAGAATAATCTCCAAATCTCACGGCACTGAAGTGCCGTGCAATTTGAATAAACATTACTATAAAACTGGGCTAAAAAAATTATATGGCCTAGAAAAATTCACTTGAAGCTTGAAGCCTGTAGCTTACAGCTTATTACTAAAGGCTATTATTCATGACGCAACAGTTTCCTTAAAAGATTGATACCGATGACTGCACCAAGCAATATCAGGAGTACCATTGGGCTTAATAAGGTAAATGAAACTGGCATGGAATAAAGTTACCAATTTTGTCAGACCAAAAAACCTTCTATTTTCTTAAATCCATCAGCGGCAGAATGCTGTTCCCATAATATCTCATAAATGGCTGAAGCTATGGGCATTAGGGCTTTAACACTTTGGTTTGTACGGTAAATGCATTTGGCAGCATTGTAGCCTTCTGCCACCATATTCAGTTCTAATTGGGCTGCTTTTACCGAATACCCTTTACCAATCATATTTCCGAAAGTACGGTTACGACTATACAGAGAATAACAAGTTACCAGTAGATCACCCAAATAAACAGATGCAGCATAATTATGTCCCTTATCTGTTTCGACACCTTCTTTTTCGTTCAACTTGCGTAAGAATGCAACCATTTCATTAGCACTATTTGCGATATAGACACTGAGAAAATTATCACCATATTCCAATCCATGTGCGATACCTGCACCCAACGCGTAAATATTTTTAAGTACAGCTGCATATTGAACACCTACCACATCATTATTGACAACTGTATTGATATATTCGGTTCCAAAATCAGCAGCGATCTGTTGTGTAGTTGCACTATCTTTTCCCGAGAAAGTGAGATAAGATAATTTTTCTGATGCCACTTCTTCTGCGTGACAAGGACCTAATAAAGCAAAATAATTTTCTACCGGAAACTGAAAATGAGTAAACAGGTATTCGTGTAACAACCTGTTATCAGTAGGTAAAATACCTTTAATGGCAGAAATGATTTTTTTCCCTTGCAGATCTTCCGGTTGTAATTGTTCAAACACTTGTTCTGCAAAAGCAGAAGGCACTGCAATCACCAATGCATCTACGGCTTGCACTACATCCTTCAGATGACTACTGAGTACCAATTGAGAGGGATTGAAATACGCAGCACTGAGATAATGTGGATTGTGTTTTCGCTTTTCGATGTACTGAATGGTTTCTGCATTCCTTACCCACCAGTAAATATTGTTTCCATTATCTGTAAGGATTTTAGCCAACGCTGTTGCCCAACTCCCACTACCAATGATTCCATATCGCATGCATCAAAGAATTGTTCCACTGCGAAGATAGGAATTGTGATGGGATGCAGATAGGTAATGGAAAATGGTTCATGGCAAACGAATGTTGCTATTAAAAAAACTCCGGACTGAAGTCCGGAGCTATTTAAAGTCGTCCCTATTCTTAATCACCTGTCGCTTGTGCCTTTCTTGTTCCTTGTTTCTTATTGCTTATTTCTTATTGCTCACTCTCTATTCTTTTTTCTTATCTTCAAAAAGCTTATCCTTCGGTACAATTTTCACCAGATTACCATCTTTTAAGATCTTACTCACCGTATTATAAGGACCTGTTACCACCTGATCTCCATCATTGAGTCCGTCTGTGATTTCAATGTAGTTAAGATCCTGAATAGCGGTTTTCACTTTTACCTTTTTCACTTTATTATCTTTCTGAACAATGAAGACCACTTCTTCTACTGCCTCATCATCAATACCCGGTTTATCCTCTGATGATACTTGTTTGGAACTACCATCTTTTTCATCACTGTTCTTCTCACGCGTGGTTACTGCATTGAGTGGAACTGCCAGTACATTTTGTTTCGTATTGGTTTGAATATCTGCGCTGGCACTCATACCCGGACGAAAAGGGAAAGCCCTGCCCGGAATCATCATATCCTTGTAGCTATCCGGAATCAATCTGATATGTACTTTGTAATTCGTGACTTCAGTACTGGTTGCTGTTGTAGTAGCCTGTGTATTTGGATTGGCGATTTTGTATACCAGCCCTTTGAATTTACGATTGGTATAAGCATCTACTTCCACCAAAGCTGTATCTCCTAGTTTTACTTTGGGTATATCATTTTCACCAACATCAACACGAATTTCAATGCTTCGCATATCTGCTACACGCATCATTTCTGTTCC
>CAYMQQ010000106.1:0-6545 GCA_964392685.1 uncultured Sediminibacterium sp. | reverse complement strand
TGAGAGTTAACTTTTGGAAAGTTCCGAAACTTTCCAAAAGTTTCGCATGGAGTTAATCATACCATTTGTTTTTCCGACAAATAGGTTTGATGTGTGCGTTCGCAGCCTTCTCAATAAAAAACAGTTTTGCAAAACGTTAAAAAACTAGTCCCTTTGAAAAAGGATACAACAGTATTCGCTCAAGTACTTAATAAACCCTCCAAATGTTGTCGCACAATAACGAATGGGGATTCAACTTCTTTCGGTACCTGAGTGATATCATCTTCAATACATCTATGTATTTTCTTTGAGTCTTGTTCTCCTTTTACAAGGTATAGACTATCGTTACCCTTTAATTGATGTACAGATACCCCTCCGTAGTGTAGAAGAGCCCTCGAATGAGCAGTGGACGATAGTCAAATGAACATCGAATGAATAACAGACCTATAACGGACTTGTAACGCACTTATAACGGAGGAAAAGCGCAGCAGTACTGATACTTTAAACAAATTTAACATATTTTATTCAAACTAATATTATGGCCCATCAAAACAACCTTTTACAGTTCAGCGGCAGTGTTGGAGAAATGGTTCATTACGAACGCAGTGATCAATTTTTTACTTATGAGAGTTCATCGAAATGCACTTACCACTATCGTTTTATAGAATGATTATTTGAGTAGATTTACCACATGGGAAACATCAAACTTTTTGAAAATAAAAAGGTACGTTCCGAGTGGAATGACCAGGAACATCAATGGTATTTTTCTATCATTGATGTAATTGAAGTTTTGACAGAAAGTCCAAGACCTCGAAAATATTGGAACGCACTTAAAACCAAGATATTAGAAGAAGGTTATGAGGAGTTGTCCCAAAATCTGGGACAACTGAAAATGCAATCAGCTGATGGTAAATTTTACTTGACAGATGTAGCAAATGCTAAAACGATGCTTCGCATTATTCAAAGTATTCCATCACCCAAAGCAGAGCCGTTTAAGCGTTGGTTAGCCCAAGTAGGGGCAGATAGATTGGAGGAAATTGAAAACCCCGAACTGGCAACTCAACGAACAAGAGAACTATACAAGCTGAAAGGTTATCCTGATGACTGGATTGAAAAGCGGATGCGAAGTATTGCTATTCGCGAGGAACTCACCGAAGAATGGAAAAACAGAGGTGTAAAAGAACAAATTGAATATGCTATCCTAACCGCAGAAATTTCCAAAGCAACTTTCGGTCTGACGCCTTCTGAATACAAAAAAGTAAAAGGACTTCAAAGTCAGAACTTGCGAGACCACATGACCGACCTTGAATTGATTTTTTCAATGTTGGGAGAAGCATCAACAACGGAAATAGTGAAAAAGAAAAATCCTGTGGGCTTTGTTGAAAATAAAAAGATTGCGAATCAAGGTGGAAAAATTGCAGGAGATGCAAGAAAAGCGCTGGAATTAGAGACAGGCGAGAAAGTTGTGTCATCTAAGAACTATTTACCGGAAGCGAAGAAAAATAAGGAATTGAAGAAAGGCAAAAAGAGTATTGAAAAATGAGTTGAAAGAATTATTACTAATTCTGTTGGCATTCTTTTTTTAATTCACTACTCACATCGGCGACAAATACTCCGTCGGAAACTCCACCACCATCACCTGCCCCAAACTTTCGAGTTTCACATATACTTTTTTCTTACCCCCTCTGATCACAGTGCCTTCATTCCCCATGAATACGCCGTGATTGACCATGATCTTCATTTCAGCCTGATAGCCTTCTTCGCTTAAGATAGCCAGACTCGCATCTTTTTCTGCAAGGTATTTTTTGATGGTCATCACTTCTTCATCTTTGATCACTGCCGGCTTGCCTAGATAGTATACGAAGTTCAACACCCCATCTGTCATTAACACTTTGGTGCGTTCAGAAGGGTCTATATGTACAAAGACGTAGGATTTAAACAGCGGGTCTTCGATGATTTTTTTGCGGTCGCTCCACTGACGCTCTACTTTCTGCAAAGGACACCAACTCTCAATTCCTTTGCGCACCAATAAACTGTCAATTTTTTTCTCCCATCTGGGTTTGGTGTATAAAGCGTACCATTTTTTCTCAGGTTCCATGTGCTCACTTAGGTCTTAAAAAGAAACAGGCATTACAACTGTAATGCCTGCAAACATAGTAAAAATCATGTCTATTTTACCGCAGCAGTGGCTTTTGTAAACTCTGATGAGAGTCCGGTCAGCACTTTCACAGTTTCTCCGATATGCATATCTGTCTTTAAAGCTCTTAACCATGCCTGATAACGCTCTCCTTTGTTTTTATCCGGATTATTGAAAAATTTATCCTGATCGCTCACAGCAGGAACTATATTCATTTCTTCTTTTAGTCTCAACAAAGTATTATTCTGCGAAACCGTTGAACGAATTCGCTTTTGCAAGGACTTGTATTTATCAAGATTCAGACTTGCCGGCTCTTCGTTCAACTTAGACAGCCAAATCAAATTATCTTTCAAGAGATTGAGTGAAGAATTCTCTTTCACCCTTTCGTTTTCAGCTTGTATCACCTGATCATGACCATAGTCTTTGTGCCAGGTTAGATAAGTAGCTTTCTCTATCTGATCCCAAGGCAATGCATGGGGCACATCTTTTTCACGAATTTTCAAATACTCATAACTATCCGGCAATACAATATCCGGTTCAATACCCTTGAGTTGAGTAGAACCTCCATTGATACGGTAAAACATTTGGAAAGTGAGTTTTACCGCACCCATATCTGTTCTTCCACTATTGAAATCTACAACCTTACCAAAAGGAACTGTTTTTTGTACTGTACCTTTTCCATAGGTAGAAGTGCTACCAATCACCACCCCTCTCCTATAATCCTGAATAGCACCTGCGAAGATCTCACTCGCCGAAGCACTCAATTCATTCACCAGTACTGCCAGCGGACCATCATACAAGGTACCCGGACGCTGGTCACCATATACATTCGCCTTACCATCTCTATCACGTACCTGAACCACAGGACCTTGGTTGATGAACAAACCCACCATTTGTATCACTTCATACAATGAACCACCGCCATTGTTACGCAGATCGATCACCAGTCCGGTGATGTTTTCTTTTTTCAGTTTAATGATCTCTTTCGCAACATCTTCAGAACAACGGTTACCATTTTCTCTTTCATAGTCCGCATAAAACTCCGGCAGCCAGATATAGCCGATCTTTTCTTTGCCTTCATTTACAACAGCGCTTCTGGCAAATGTTTCATCCAATACAATTTCATCTCTTTGTAAAATGATGGTCTTGATCAGTCCGTCTGATTTTTTTACGGTCAAGCGAACTTCTGTTCCTTTGTTACCACGAATCAATTTTACCACATCTTCCGTAGCATAGCCTGCCACATCAACAGGTTCTGCCGCTCCTTGTGCTACTTTCAGGATCACATCATTCACGGATAATTCTCCTGATTTAAATGCAGCACCACCCGGTTGTATCGAGGCAATTTTTACACCATAATCATCTTCTGTTAATTGTGCACCGATTCCATAAAAACGACCGCTCATCTGCTCATCAAAAGATCTTTTTTCAACCGGAGCAAAATAGTCGGTATGCGGGTCCATCAAACTGGTGACAGAATTGATATAGGTATTGAAACGCTGTTCTTCTTTGATCGTGTTTTTGATGCGATCAAATCTCTTGGTCATTGCCTTGAGTACTTTTTCACGTGCTTCTTTTTCCAGCTCCTCATCGGTCTTTACTTCAAAATCTTTTTTGCCTTTGTTCTGTTCACGCTGTTCTTGTAACTCTACAAAACGTTCCAGTGTATAATACTTCAGTAATTTTCTCCAACGATCTTTTTGTTCAGCTTCATTGGCTGCATATCCGAGTTTGTCGGAATCCAGCATCGCTGTTTCATCCAATGTAAAATCAAAGGGCTTGGATAAAATTTCTTTGTATAAAACACCAACCGCATTCAACCGCTTTTCATAGATCAATCCGGCTTCCGGTGCAAATTTGATTTCTGCACCTTTGATCTCATCATCCAGCGTCAATTCATGTTTTTTCAGCGCGTTGATGTCTGACTGCAGAAAAAATGATTTATCTCCATCCAGATCATCTAAATATTTCTGGAATAGTTTTTTGGAGAAATCATTATTGATATTTTTTGGACTGTAGTGCTGCGACTCTAATAAAGACCCTACTGCAGACAATAATCTTTGTCTTTGCGAAACCACTACATCCGTATAACCTGAGGATGTATAACGGAATGCGAAAAAAAGCGCACCGAATAATACAACGGTGAGCAATACTAAACCTTTTCTACTCTTCATAAATTCCTTGAATTTTTGCATGATTCTATCCAAAAATAACTGAAAACATCACTTGTTCCGCTCTCTGTAGAACCAATTAACAAAGGTTTTGATGAACGGTTGGCTTAAAAAAAACAGCCTTGAATGATGTATAAAATGCTGTTTTACCCTATTTTTGCACTCCCATAAAACGGAGAGCGTAGCTCAGTTGGTTAGAGCGTCAGTTTGTGGCACTGAAGGCCGTGGGTTCGAGACCCATCGTTCTCCCTCGAAAACCTATACTCCTAAGGCGTATAGGTTTTTAAATTTCTATACATGAGTTATATCCTTTTTCTGATTCCGGTTATCTCTGCATTCATTGGTTGGTTCACCAACTGGATCGCCATTAAAATGCTGTTCCACCCCAAAGAGCCTAAAAAGATATTGGGGATTACCATACAGGGCATATTTCCGAAAAGACAACAACAATTCGCTGAAAAACTGGGTAAACTGGTAAGTCAGGAGTTATTGTCTTTTGCTGATATCCAACAAAAACTGGTGCATCCCGATAATATACAGAAGTTAATGCCGGTAGTAGAAGAACATATTGATCAGTTCTTACGCAAGAAACTGGCAGAAGAAATGCCTGTGATCAGCATGTTTATCGGTGAAAATACAATTCAGCAGTTGAAAGGTATTTTCATGAAAGAACTGGAAAGCCTGTTCCCTGTGATCATGCAGCGCTATATGGGTCATTTACAGCAGGAATTGGATCTGGAAAAAATTGTCACCCAAAAAGTAGCTGCTTTCTCCAGCGATAAATTAGAAGATATCCTTCAATCTATTTTATCCAAAGAATTCCGTTTTGTGGAGCTGATTGGTGCCGTTTTAGGTTTTATCATCGGTTTATTACAGGTTTTATTGACGCTTTTGACATAGTCACCGAATAAAACTATGGTATCACCGAGAATACCCCTATTGCCGGTACGCTGGCTTCAAACTTTACCCCTTTAAAATTGTCTTACTACCGTCTGTATAAACAAACAGAAGTTCCCGAATCATCGATGCAACTTTGCATCAGCATATTTCAATAGATCATCATGAACAAATTATTTACATTTTTCGCCTTCATCCTCTTGACTTTTTCCGCTGCTGCCCAGTTTCCGGGTGCCAGAATGGGTGGTGCCGGCGCGCCTCCAAATATGAATATGGGGCATTTTTATGGCAAAATCGTTGATAGTAAGACCAATAAAGGCATTGAGGGCGTAACTGTACAAATTACAGGTAACCGATTTGATACCGTAGCCAAGAAAATGGTGGAAGCGGTTCTGAATACTCAAATTACACGTGCCAATGGAGATTTCAGCTTTGAAAACCTTCCTATTTTTGGCAATTTTAAGCTGAAATTCAGTGCATTAGGTTATGCGAACCTGGAAAAAACGGTTTCTTTTGGTATCAAAATGCCTGCTCGCGGTGAAAGTCCCAACTTTCAGCAGATGGCAGGTATGACTGATAAAGACCTGGGCAATATCAAAATGGAACAGGATGCGACTGATCTGGGTAATGTTACCGTAACTTCTTCTGCCAAGCCGCAATTTGAAATGGGGATCGATCGTAAGATCTTCAATGTAGATAAAAATCTGGTGAGTGCCGGACAAACCGCTACTGAGATCATGAAAAACATTCCTGCTTTGAATGTGGATGTAGACGGAAATGTTACCCTGCGTAATGCAGCACCTACTATTTTTATTGATGGTCGTCCAACCACCATTACTTTGGATCAATTACCTGCCGATATCATCGACAAAGTGGAACTGATCACCAACCCTTCAGCAAAATTTGATGCATCGGGTGGTAATGCGGGTATCTTGAATATTGTTTTGAAGAAAAACAAGAAAGTAGGTTACAATGGTGGTTTGAGATCGGGTGTTGATTCTCGTGGAAGAATTAATTTGGGTGGTGATATCAATATTCGTCAGAATAAGATCAATGCTTTTTTAAGTGGCTCATACAATCAGCGTAAATCGATCACCAATACCATGAATGACCGCGATAACCTTTTCTCTACACCTAGCAGCTTGTATATTGTAGGTAAAGGTGTGAGCACCGGTTTCTTTGGTTTCTTCAGAGGTGGACTTGATTTCCTGGTAGATAACAGAAATACAATTTCAATCGCTGCCAATTATAATAGAGGTCAGTTTGACAACTCTAATACACAAAGAGCAGATTCTACAGTGAGTGGTGTATACACTTCTTACAATGATATCCTGAACAACAGTCGTAGTAATTTTCAAAAC
>CAYMQQ010000105.1:0-6654 GCA_964392685.1 uncultured Sediminibacterium sp. | reverse complement strand
GACTAAACTTTCTGCTATAAAACTTTTATTGAATAAATTTTAAACAGGCTCTAAGTTTAATCAAAAATTTTTTGCGAGCGTTGTTCGTTTGTAAACTCGTTTCAAATTGACATGAGATGATTGTGAGAGTGGCCGTTATCGGTCCGGCAAAAGATTTTTTTGCCGTCCTGAAAGAAAATTTACTGGGGATCTATTCAGCAATGGACTGGCTTGAATTCGATAACGGGTTTGAGTTTATTAGTCATTGCTTAAATGCCAAAAAATTACCCGACATAGTATTTACCGAAATGTTCTTGTTGAAGATTGATGGCAGTGCGGTGGCAGATTATCTAAGCACCTACTTCCCGGATATCCGGGTGGTATTCGTGGTTGATGAAATTGACAGTGAAATCATCAGTAATGTTTCGGAAGCCGGAGCCGTCGGAGTAGTGACCCGATCAGATGCAAGTATTGTTTTTAAAATCCCGAATTTTGGTGACGAAATTTTTCGTGTTAAGAAAACCACACTGAGAGATATCGCATCTCTTCATTCAATCTTTCACCAAAACCTTCGTGACTATCGTAATGCCATTTTTGGAAAATATGGCATTACGAAAAGGGAATCGTTATTCCTTTTATTAAACGCAACAGGTCTTGAATATGGTGAAATTGCAAAGTTGATGTTCATTTCCAAAAAGACGGTAGACAATATGTTCAATAGCGTAGCCAAAAAACTAGGCGTTCAAAACAGGCATAATCTCACGTTATTTTGTATCAAAATGAAACTGGCCAAGTTTTCAACAGTAAAAACGGTGGCCATGAAAAATATACTATATCATTGAAATCCAATTGCTATGCGTATGAAAGCCCTTTGCCTCGTAATCCTTTTATCCTCCATTCATGGTGTGAGGAGCCAGGACAGCATTAGATTGATACTTGAGTTTAAGATGGTCCATGTGGTAGATATCACACAACCCACCAACCCCCGGATAAGCCCCTGCATGTTATTAGTCGGAACCAAGCGATCAGTTTTCGACGATTATTACAGATCATTGCGCTACCTGGGATATCGCGGGATCGCCACAGACCGGATATATGATGATCCAAATGATATCCAGGATGCAGTAAGCGGGGTAACCAGCGATCAGATCTATACCGACTTCGACAAGCAAACGCTTATTACAGGCAGCTATTTCTGGAATACTTTATATACAAAATCAGAGCCATTGCCGAGCATCGACTGGACGATCCAATCTCAAAAAAAGAAAATCCTCGATCAGGAATGCCAGATGGCAACAGCAACCTTTAAGGGCCGTCACTATACGGCGTGGTTTGCTCCTAGTATTCCCGTTAATGCCGGACCATGGAAGTTAAACGGGTTGCCCGGGATCATACTTGCGGCAAACGATGACAAGAATGAAATTTCCTTTACCTGTACAAAGCTCACCATGCCCGAAAAAAATGCGCCTCGGATTGTGTTCGCTAAAAATGCAACCCTAATAAGTGCGGAAAAATTCGAAATAACAAGAAAAGCGTTTATTCAGGATCCAAAAGCGGGAATGGCCTTGGCAAATCCAGCTGGAACACTAATGGCCGTAACGGTTTCGCCAGGTGCTGCCGCGTCCCAGACAAAAAACAAACGTCGATCACTGAATAATCCGATCGAAAAAGAATAGCAGCAGGAAAATTTTAATCAACGCTCGGTTTCAGCCGCCAAACGGAAGGGGTTATTCGTGTTCGGGAACCTGCTTCTTCATCGCTTAAAATAGGGTGATATTCCCTATTTTTTAAAAGACAGATGCGATTTAACTTGACCTTAAACCATAAATAAAAAATTATGAAACAAAAAATGCTCAAACTTCTGGCCTGCACCATCTTTATCATGGTATTATCTGCTTTTACCGAAGTAGACCCATGCAAACCGACCGATGAACAGGTTCAGTCACTATGCGAGTATAGTTCAACACAAATTTGCCACGTATTCTGGATTGGCGGTAAGTGTGATGGACAGTCCTATGATTACATCTACCAAAGGGTAAGGTCGTAAGTTGATCCAAGCGGATGCGACTTAAAGAAACATAGTTGCATCCGCTTACTTACTTATTTATGGAACTCATTTTAAATCCTGTTTTCTGAACCTCTTAATATGAAATTATTATTTTCTTCGATCTTATGTGCACTGTTAGCCTGCAGTTCATCAAGTCCCTACTCAAAAGTCAAGCCGGTTTTTACACTTCAGGACTTTCGTAAAACGGTTGAATTAGAGGGAAAGTCAATGCCGTTGACTGGAATAGAAAGGCCTGTCAGGTTAACGATACTTCCGGAAAAAAATGTGCTCATGTGCTTTGAAGCCGCTTTTGGATCTACCAAGAAATGGCTTCGCATTTATTCACTTGATTCCATCAAACTGATCCGGTCGGTGTTAACTAACGGACAAGCAGATGGCGAATTCCTTGGCGCATTTCAACTGCAATATGACAGCAGGAACGGCGGTGAGATCTATATCATGGATGTAATCAAACAACAAATCAATGTATATAAGGCAGACTCACTGATAGCGGGTAATGAAAAGCCGTTCAAGACCATCGGTAATCCATTTACCGGATATCGCGGCATAAATATTAACAACAACAGATTGATGAGATCCGTGATCCTTGACGACTCATATAATTTCATTGACGTACGAGGGAGTGGAACTAACCACTCGGGTATGTTATTAAACAAATACCGGAACGATCTTTCCGTGAGGGACAGTTTTGGGTTTTATCCCAAAACGACAGAGGATATTCCTCCGCATTTGCTACCCCAAGTGCTCGACGGTTGCCTCAGTATCTCCAGCGACAATAAATATCTTGTTTTTAATAGCCTGACTACGGATTATCTATCTGTATTTGACACCAGTGGCAAAATGGTAGCTTCTGCTATTGGCCCCGGAGAACTGGACGTTAGCTATAAATTGGAAAAGGCTGGCAACGGTGAGCGGATTATTCCATCATCTGGCCGTAACGGGTATGCAGGAAGGGCGCAAATCAACAAGGGCTCGATATATGTCTTGTACGACGGAAAGGACAGAAAGCATGGAGAACATGTAACTGACTTGTTCGAGTTTACCATTCAGCTACACCCTGAAACAAGATATAAATTAAATACTCCTATTTTCGATTTTCAAATCAATCCGAGTACGAAACGCTTATACGGATTAAGAACGGAAGGGTCGTCACCTCAAATAGTTATCTTCCAGTTATGATTAGGGACAATGATAAAAGCTGGTTGCTGCTCATTTGTTTACTTTTACATGTGACCATCTATTCTGGTTGCCAGGCGCGGTTCAACAGAAAAATATCTGATAAAGAATTGACAGTTATCTCTACATCATGCTCTAAGCAAGTATATCCAATCAGTTTGCTTTACCTGGATGGCGACTGTTCTTTCTGTCTTGCAAAAGCCCTAGCATTTGAAGAGAAGGTATATGGCAAAGGAAACGGAAGTGTTCTTTTGTTCAAGGTATCCAACCCTGTAATGGCTAAGATGTATATACAGGGGCTTTCGCTTCGCTCCTGTATTATTTTGGATTCCAGTAATCTTTTTGCACATTCATTTGCCCTTAATAGTATGTATGAGATTACTGGTAAAGGAGAGATTCTATCTGAAAAATTGGATAAGTAGACTGAGATTGCTCAGATTCGTACATTGAGTTAACTTGTGATGGAGATGGATGCCTTGGTGAACACGGCGCTACTTATGGACATACGACATATCAAAATACTATTCTTTTTTCTTATCGGCATACCAGCCAGTCTCCTGCATGCGCAGGTCTCTTTGAATGGAACGGTAACCGATAGTCTGGGTCGTCCATTGCAGTTTTTAAGCATCACACTAAAAAAGTCAAACGGTATGTTACTGGCTTTTGCCATCACCAATAATGCAGGAAGTTATCGAATAGAATATAAGGGCGCGTATGTAAAGGATAGTTTGCTGATCGAGGCCAATGCCATTGGCTATATAAAACAGACACGTCCCGTTACTGGCTCTACGCAAACAACAAATTTCAAACTGTCGGAGTCTGTCTCGAAGCTACCAAATGTCACAGTGAAAACACTTCCTTTAAAAAAAGAGGGTGATACACTAGTGTATGATGTGGCGACTTTTAGTAATAAACAGGACCGGACTATTGGTGATGTGATCAAAAAATTGCCTGGCGTGGAGGTCGCGGATAATGGCCAGATCTTGTATGGAGGCAAGCCCATCAATCGTTTCTACATAGACGGCGACAATCTCCTGGACGGAAAATATAATATCGCAACCAAAGGAATCCCTAACGACCTTGTATCAAAGATCCAGGTGCTTGAAAATCACCAGCCGATCGATGTTTTGAAAGATGTAAAAAGCGATGCAGCCGCGATGAATATTGTCCTGAAAGATAAAGCACGACTAAAGATCATCGGCTCAGGCGATGCAGCTGCTGGAGTTCCGGGGGTGTATAATGTTTCAGCCAATACGATGTTATTCCAGAAAAAGGTAAAATTTATCAACTATATCAAAATGAATAATACGGGATCCGACAATAGCGAGGAAACAATCAATCATTTCGGCGGGAATGAGGCAGAACCCGTAAGCCTAATGAATGTTGGTAGCAGCAACCCGGACTTGCTCAAAAAAAGATATCTGTTCAATAACGAAGGTCTTGCTGCGGCAAATGACCTGGTGAATCTGAAAAATGGATACCAGGTGCGCGTTAATGCATCTTATTTGTGGGACCGGCAATTTCAATCTCCTCAATACCGTTCCACTTATTTTTTGCCTAACGATACCATCCGTTATTTTGAAAACGAGGATACCCGAACGATCGCCCATACATTCAATACACAGTTTACGATTACTACCAATAAAAAAAATTATTACGTGAATAACGTTGCCATGCTAGAAAACAAGCTGACAGAAGTGCTGGCGAATTTGCAAGCAACATCTAATAATAATATTACCCAATATCTCTCCGGGACAGTTTCTAGGTTTTCGAACCGTTTTACTTTTATTAAAAAATTTGCGAATGGTAGGATACTGGAAGGCACATCCGTTTTCAATATCATCCGGAATCCTGCCAGCCTTACTGTTGAACCGGGATTGTATGCCGGTCAGTTCAACAACAATATTCCTTATACAGCATTGATTCAGCAAGCGGGAGTTCCCACATTTGTTACCGATAATTTTCTCAGTTTCAGTAGGATCTGGCCAAGCTTCCAAATGCATTACCGAATCGGTTTGAATTACCAGGAACAGCAATTAAACAGTCTTCTCCAATCTAGGCAGTTGAGCGGGGTCCAGACAACGGTGGCAGACAGTTTTGTTAACCGTCTAACGTGGACAAGGGTCAGGGCATACTTACAAACGGAGTTCACTTATAATAACGGGCCTATCACAATTACGGGCACCGTTCCTTTTACCTATCAGGATATACGTTATTCAGGACGTGTAATCAGTAACCACCTAATGAGTCCTATTATTACGCCCAGGGTATATCTGAAATGGATGACGGGTAAAGAGGCATTTTTCACCCTAAACTATACCTATAACAATACATACGGCGATATTGCCCAGGTATACGACAGCTATGTTATGAAAGGTTACCGTAACTTTTTCAATAACGGTACCATACTAAACGAGTCTAAAACCCATTCTGTAAATGGTTCCTATGTCTACAAAAATACTCTGGCACTATTTTTCTTTTCTGTCGGCGGGGGGTATGCAAAAAGTGAAGGTAACACGATCAGCGACACAAGACTCAGTTCTGTGTTACAGCAATCAAAACTGATTCCTTTTGAGAATATTTTTGAATCGGCCAATGCATTTGTTTCTTTAAGCAAATATATTTTACCGTTGAGAACCACACTTAATAGTAGAATGTCTTGGCAGAGAACAGCAAGTAATGAATTGCAAAATGCCGTTCTGCTCCAGATGCAAACTGATTCTTATACTTATAGTGCAAGTATCAATTCCAAATTCAGTTCCTGGTTCAACATGAGTTATACGGGGACATACAGCACATTCAAAAGCCGGCAAACCGGTACCAGTTATGCAACCCTTCCAGCTCAACCCGCAGTCAAGAAATTGCGGCATGATCTGAGTGCAAATTTTTCAATCAGCAGTGATTTTTATTTCAAACTGGGCGGTGATAATTATTGGTATAATATACCAGGGTCGCTAACGAACAGCTATACGTTTATCGATGCGGCTTTTACCTATAAGCTCAATAAACTGAAAACAGATATTGAATTATTATTTACAAATTTAGCGAATCTTGATACCTATGGGACTGCGCTCTTATCTGCGAACAGTATTGTAGAGAGCAGTTATCGGATAAGGCCGAGGATGGCACTTGTGAAATTCTATTTCAGATTTTGATTACATTAATGCCACGCAATCGTCAACACTTATACGGTTATGGAAAATCGCTATAGCCGAAAAGCCTCCTTCAGTTACCGGTAAGGCAACTGCGTATCCGATATTTTTTTTCAGGGAGTTATCTCCACCACGGTCAATTGGGTGCGCTTGCTTACTTCCCCAATTGTCTACTATTTAAAACGTTCCTCGACGTCTCTCAATAGAGGACTCTGTCTACGATCACACTGTCTAGTCCTGAAATAGGTTTACACCTAAAGTAAACCAAAAACAGGATTA
>CAYMQQ010000104.1:0-6763 GCA_964392685.1 uncultured Sediminibacterium sp. | reverse complement strand
TCGACCAATGCCAGAGAGAGCATGAGGAAATAATATTTCCATCTGCGTTTATCGATCCAGTAAGTAAAATTTCGTTTAAATGGCATAGGTTGCAATTGCTAAGTGAAATTAGTAAAGTTTATGAAGAAAATAGGGATTCTCTCAGATACCCATGGTTTTTTGGATGAGGCAGTCTTTCGTCATTTTGAAGACTGTGATGAGATTTGGCATGCGGGTGATTTTGGCAATGATACACTGGCTGAACAACTACGTTCTTTTAAACCTTTGAAAGGCGTGTATGGAAATATTGACGGACAAGATATCCGCTCCCACTATCCTGAATTATTACAATGGACCTGTGAAGAAGTTCGTGTGATGATGCTACATATTGGTGGCTATCCGCCTAAATACAATAGTCGATCTAAACCTTTAATACAACAATACAGACCACAGCTATTTATTTCCGGGCACTCACATATTTTGAAAGTGATGTATGACGATGCGCTGAATTGTCTGCACATCAATCCGGGTGCTGCAGGAAAACAAGGCTGGCATAAAGTGAGGACATTGGTACGATTAGATATTGATGGGAGTGAAATGAAGAATTGCAGGGTGATTGAGTTAGGAGGAAGATAAAAAATATTGAATAGCGAGTATTGAAGATGAAGTTGTATGCTACTAATACGATTGGATGGCCTATTTAGTATTCTATTCATACCCTTCACTCTCACCACTCATCACATTTTAACAACCATCTTCATCCTACTCATCCCTAAATTGGTGTTCTAAAATTCATACACATGAACCGATTTACCCGTATGCTTTTCACAGCATTATTTTTCTGTCTCTTACAAACCACCATGTATGCGCAGAATAATGAAGAAGCTGCTGCCAGGGCTTGCCTGGAAAACTACATGAGTGGTGTGGGCGACCGGGTGGAAAAAGCTTTTCATCCCAGCGCTACCATGAAGTACACTGACTTTAGTACCGGCGAATTCAAAGATGTTCCCATTGCAGAATATATTGCTCGGGTAAAGTCTAATACAACTCCTCCCAAAAGAAGTATCAGCATTTTGTCTTTGAATATAGAAGGCACTGCTGCCAATGCCAAGATCAAGATCGAAACAGAGACTGTGATCATGTATGACTATATGAATATGGTCAAGATCAATGGGGAATGGAAGATCGTGAGTAAAATTTTTTCAAGGATCAATAAACAATAATGTTTTTTAATAATACCCATCGAGAGCAGGCGTCATCATCGCCTGCTTTTTTATGAAATTTTCTCCCATCAACAGAAAGTTGTAATTTTTCGGAAAGTAAATCAATCGTTATGTCATCCTCTGTTAATCGTCGTGAGCTTTTAAAATTTGGCTCCCTGGCAGCCCTTGGAATGGGTTTGCGTTTACCTTCATTCGGGTTGGGTAATGAAGAAGGCATCTTGCGTAATTACGGCAGTGCAGATGGACTGATCAATCTAAGTTCCAATGAAAATCCTTACGGTATATCCCCCAAAGCGAGAGAAGCTTTATTGAGTGCTTTGGGTGAAGCACATCGATATCAATACAATCATGTCAATCTGAAAGACTTTAAAAAAGAGTTGGCCAACCATTATGGTGTGAATGCCGATCAAATTCTGGTGACAGCAGGTTCCGGTGAGGCGCTGGGATTATTACCCCGTCATTTTCGAGGTAAACTGGTGACCGCCAATCCTACATTCGGAATACTTCCTGCTACGGCAAAAATGTTGGGAAACAAAGTAGTTGAAGTGCCGCTTACTGCCGATCAAAAACATGATCTGCCAGCTATGTTGAAAGAAGTAGACAATGAAACGGAACTCGTGTATGTATGTAACCCTGCTAATCCAAGTAGCACGATTGTTTCTCCTGCTTCACTTAAAAGCTTTTGTATAGAGGCTTCCAAAAAAGCGTATGTTGGAGTGGATGAAGCCTATATTGATTTTCTGGATGCGCCGGACAATGAATCCATGATGCAACTCATCGAAAAACATCCTAAGGTATTTATCATCGGCACTTTCTCAAAGATCCATGCCATGGCAGGATTGAGGATTGGTTGGGTGATTGGGCATGCCACACTGATCAAAGCATTGTCTGATAATTATTTCAACAGAACACAGGCAGCTATGTCTGCTTTGTCTATGAGTGCTGCGCTAGCAAGTTTGAAAGATCCGGAATGGCATCAATTGAGTAAACAAAAAAATGCTGCTGCAAGGGAATATGCTTATCAAGAGTTGAAAAAAATGAATATTGATGTTATTAAATCATACACCAATTTTCTCTTCTTCCCTATCCCGAATTATTCCGGCGACTTCGCCGCAGATATGCTGAAGAAAAATATATTCTTGCGTTCTTCCAATTATGTTCATGGCAAATGGGCAAGAGCCAGTGTTGGAACGATGGATGAGATGAAAGTGTTTATTGAAGTGATGAAGGGTGTGAAAGTTTAGATAATGAATTTGAAAATTTGTCCAAAGGACCCATTAGGGAAAATGTGGTAATTTGAAAATGAGTAGAAGAATGACAGTTCCCATTTTCAAATTACCACATTTTCAAATTTTCAAATTAGTTATTACATCCCCGGCACCAAGCCTCTTGCAATCGGCTCACCTCTAAATGGCCAAGGCACACCTGCAAGGATGAGTAACAATGCAATTAGGAAGTAAAAAAATGCTTTTCTGTATTTCACTTCGTCGCTAACAGATTTTTTAGCCATACCATGAGCAAGGGTGAGAAATACAATCGCCAATATCATGGTCAATGGATGCTCTAACCAATAGAAACGGTAGAACTTATCTTTCATCATGCTCACTCCTTCGGGTAATGTAGTAGTAAAAAAACCATAGCGACCAGCAGCCCACTGATACAAACCCAATAATAGTGTAGTATGACCTGCAATCATTGTAAACAACCAGGTCTTTTTATCGCCGGGAGCAAACACTTTTTTGTTCTGCCATCCACTCCAGGCTTTTACAATAGAAACCAATAATAAAATGAGAATAACCCAACGTAACAGGTTATGTAAATGCAGTAATCCGGTATCCATATGGCGTTGTTTTGTTTACTGCAAGATAGGGAACCTAGTTGATAGTCCATGGTCCATAGTCCATGGCCAATGGCTAATAGTTGATGGCTTATAGCAAATGCGGATAGTGCACTGCTATGGACTATCGACCATGGACCATGGACTACTCCTACTCTACCCAATCAGCAATAAATAAGTTGGTGTCTCTTGTTCCGCCATTATTTCTGTTCGAGGCAAAAATTATTTTCTTACCGTTTGGACTAATCATCGGGAATGCGTCGAATCCTTTGTCACGGCTAATCTTCTCCAGGCCTTTTCCGTTGATATCTGTGAGATACATATTGAAGGGGAAACCTCTTTTATATTCATGGTTACTACAGAAAATAATACGCTTACTATCCGGAGTGAAATTAGGTGCCCAATTGGCTTGTCCAAGACTTGTGATTTGTTTGGCATCACTTCCATCTGCATTGGCTACCCAAACTTCCATATTGGTGGGAGCTACCATACCTTCTGCTAATAATTCTTTATATTCTTTAATTTCTGTTTCTGTTTTCGGACGACTAGCTCTCCATACAATTTTCTTTCCATCCGGACTAAACCACGCACCTCCATCATACCCTAACATGTTGGTGATGCGTTTTTCTTTTCCGGTAGACAGATCCATTACATACAATTCCAGGTCTCCATCTTTATCGCTACAATAGATCATCTTTTTTCCATCAGGAGAAAGTGTTGCCTCGGCATCATACCCTTTTGCAGTGGTGAGTTGTTTTACAATTTTCCCACTGGTATCTGCCATGAAAATATCATAGCTGCTGTACAATGGCCATATATAGCGATTACCATATTTCGCACGATCAGGTGTGGGTGGACAATCACTGCTGCCTAAATGTGTGGATGCATAGATGATATGTTTACCATCAGGTAAGAAATAGGCACAAGTAGTTCTACCCTTTCCGGTACTCACCAGTTTTGGCTGAAACTTTTCTCCGGGCCGGGTGGGTACTTTACCAATAAATATCTGATCACAATTGATGCCTTCTTTTGCATAGGTCTTTTGGAATATGATGTATTTACCATCATAACTCCAATAAGCTTCCGCATTATCGCCACCAAAAGTCAATTGTTGTACATTCTTAAAATGCTTTTCACCTTCGAAGTGAACCGTATCATTAACAGTACCTTGTGCAGTAACGGATACTACAGTCAAAGTGAACAAAGAAACAAGAATAGATCTGATACTCATATAATTAAATAAGCCGCAAAATTAACGGTTAGACAGATGGGCAATTGTCAAAGAATTGTCACCTGCCTCATCCAAGGATGATCGGTTTTAACGTGGTTTTGGTGGAATAGCGGTGGTAATTATCTCATAAAAAGCAGATGCTTCAGTAATTTTGATCTATGAAACGATATTTCATCCCGGTTTTTTTCATCATACTTTTCGCATGTCAACAAAAAGAGAAGTCTGTTACCCATCAGTCTCCTATCATTCCTGAAGCTGCACAAAAAATATATAATGAAGTTGCCGCCTATCCTGATAGTACTCCCTTACGTGTTCAGTTGGTGAATGTATTGGACAGTCTTGGTTCGCTGGATTTAGCTTTAGCCCAGATGGATTCATTGATCGTGAGAGATAGTGTTAACTATGGCATTTGGTTTCATAAAGCGCAGTTGAGTGAAAAAGCGGGTGATAGCATCCTGGCATTACGCTCTTATGATAAAGCTGCGCGTATTTATCCATCTCCGGATGTGTTGTTAAGTATGGCAAATCTTTATGCTGAAAAAAAGGATAACAAAGCCCTGGTTTTGTGTGACCAAGTGGAGCAATTAAGATTGGGGAGAGAATACCTTGCGCACTGTAGTTTTATCAAAGGTGTTTATTATGCCAGAACCGGAGAACTGGTGAAAGCTTTAACATCGTTTGACCGTTGTATTAGCAATGATTATCAATATATGGAAGCCTATATGGAAAAAGGATTTGTGTATTATGATACCCAACAACCCGACAAAGCCATTGCTATCTTCAATCAAGCCATCGAAATTCGTCCCACTTATGCCGATGCTTTTTATTGGCTGGGTAAAACTTATGAACAAAAGGCTGATAAGCCTAGTGCTATTCAAGAATACCAGCGTGCGTTGGTTTTAGACCCATCAATCAAAGAAGCAAAAGAAGCTTTACAAAGACTGGGAGCAGGTTAACAAATATGTGTATTAAAAAAGAATACTTACAACATAAAATCGCAATTTCGCGCCTAAATCAGTCGTATGCCAATTATTGCCCCATCCTTATTAAGTGCTAATTTTTTGAATCTGCAGAAAGATTGTGAAATGCTGAATGAAAGTCAGGCCGACTGGTTTCATTTGGATGTAATGGATGGTTCTTTTGTTCCCAATATCAGTTTTGGATTACCTGTAATAGAACATATCAGAAAAGCCACTACCAAGATCTGCGATGTACATTTAATGATCGTTGAACCTGAGAAATATGCTGAAGCATTTAAAAAAGCCGGAGCTGACATTTTAACTGTTCACTACGAAGCGTGCACGCATTTACATAGAAACTTACAACAGATCAAATCATTAGGCATGAGAACAGGTGTGGCATTGAATCCTCATACACCGGTTCATGTTTTAGCAGATATACTACAGGATATTGATCTGGTTTGTTTGATGAGTGTGAATCCGGGTTTTGGCGGACAACAATTCATTCCTCATACATTGGTGAAGATTCGTCAGTTGAGACAAATGATTCAAGAAAGAAACTTACATACCCATATCGAAATCGATGGCGGTGTAACACTGCAAAATGCCAAGTCTATTCTAGATGCAGGTGCCGATGTACTGGTTGCCGGCAACACTGTCTTTCGCTCAGAAGATCCGATTGGTACGATTGCGGCTTTGAAAGCGTTGTAGAGTGAGTTGATAGTTGACAGTTGACAGTTGACAGTTGATAGAAAGAAGTGAATGGCTCTCCTGTCAACTACAATTCAATCCTTAACCCAATCTTCACACACCCACATAAGGCAATTCACGAACTTTAGTCAACCAACCTATCCACATCTGTGTATAATATGTATTAGGAATTGTCCTGCTTAAAAAATTAAATTTGAGAAGGATGGTATGGTTAAGTATAATATGATCCGTGAACCTAAAACAGTAACAGATTGACAGAAACAATCATTAACCTCGAAACCGTAAACCCCATTGAGTTCTTTGGTGTAAACAACGGTAAGTTAGATTTGCTGAAAAAGAAATTCCCATTATTAAAGATCCTTTCCCGCGGGACACAAATTAAACTAAGCGGGGCTCCGGAACAGATTGAATCAGCAAAAGAAAAAATTGACCTCATTATTCAGTATCTCGAAAGAAATGGTCATCTCAGTGAAAATTATTTTGAACAGATCCTGGGTGGCGATGATGCAGAGACAGTAGACAATTTTGTTGACAGGAATCCCAATGACATATTGGTATTTGGCCCGAACGGTAAAACAGTCAGAGCCAGAACACAGAATCAGAAAAAAATGGTACAGGCTGCTGATAAAAACGATATTGTTTTTGCCATCGGACCGGCAGGTACCGGTAAAACCTATACCGCAGTAGCATTGGCGGTACGTGCATTGAAGAATAAACTGGTCAAGAAAATCATTTTGACAAGACCTGCTGTTGAAGCCGGGGAAAGTTTGGGTTTCTTGCCGGGTGATCTAAAAGAAAAGATCGATCCCTATCTGCGCCCATT
>CAYMQQ010000103.1:0-6796 GCA_964392685.1 uncultured Sediminibacterium sp. | reverse complement strand
TCGAGTCCCAGCGGGATCACTGAAAAAAAGGTTACGAATGATCGTAGCCTTTTTTGCTTTTTTGATTCTTGCTCGGTTTGGTAGAGCATCCCGATTTTATCGGGAGGGTCCTGGGTTCGAGTCCCAGCGGGATCACTGAAAAAAAGGTTACGAATGATCGTAGCCTTTTTTGCTTTTTTGATTCTTGCTCGGTTTGGTAGAGCATCCCGATTTTATCGGGAGGGTCCTAGGTTCGAGTTCCAGCGGGATCACAGATAGAAAGGTTACGAATGATCGTAGCCTTTTTTGCTTTTTTGATTCTTGCTCGGTTTGGTAGAGCATCCCGATTTTATCGGGAGGGTCCTGGGTTCGAGTCCCAGCGGGATCACTGAAAAAAAGGTTACGAATGATCGTAGCCTTTTTTTATTGACCTATAATAGTTTGTTACACCGAAAGATTAATTAACTATTTCAAAATCGTAACAGACCCCGAAAATATTCCCGGTATCAATCTCGGTTCGATGATATATTAGTAAGTGGCAACTGCAACAGGTTTCCCTTCAAATGTTCCATCCCAAGGTCGCTTATACCCTTCTGTAAAAAATATTCTCCTACCATATCTATCAAACACACTCACCACCGCATTCGGATATTTATCCAGTTCAGGAATCACCCAAGTATCATGAACACCATCTCCATTGGGTGAAAACACATTGGGAATCGGGAATGGTTTCAATACCGTAACAAATACTTCATCAGTAGCAACACACCCATTGGTACTCACTACCCTTAGTGTTAAATTCTGATCTGCATTTCCTCTAAAAACAGGATTACGCAGTGATGCATTGTTTAAAAAAGTAGCCGGTGTCCATTGATAGGATTGTACATTCCCAGTTATTTGCGGATTGAATGTATAAGGCGTATTCTCAAAAATATACAGATCCTTTCCTACATCTACCTGCGGAACTGGTGCCAGATTCACAATGATCTCATCCGTTACCGCTACACAAGAACCATTACCCGTAGTAGTAGCATAGACCCTAAAACTTCCTGATGATTGGTCCCTGCTTGAAAGAACATAATTGGTATTAAGCGAATTCCTATTGTCAAAATTTCCGGTTCCATTGGATGTCCACTGAATACCACCGGCATTTCTTAACTGTGCATTCACAGCCAACAAAGAATCATTCGCACAGATGGTTGGATTATTACCAATATCCAGAAAAGGTGCATCTGTAATACGAACCAATAATGAAGAATTGACAGTGCGACAAGATTTATTATTCGTTGAAGACAATACCAGCGTAACAGTACCATTGGCTGTATCCTGTGAACTCGGTATATAACTATTCGTTAAACTAGAAGTACGTGTACCAAATCTACCGGTACCGTTACTTGTCCAAATACCGGTATTGGTACCTCCGGAAACAGATCCATTGAGTTGAACCACCGCATTATTGGCACATACCACCTGATCATTACCTGCATTCACAACAGCAGGTTGATCAATTTCAATCTTGGTAAAAGCCGTATCACTCACACATCCATTGACAAGAACAAAAGCCGCATATTGACCGGAATCTCTATAATTCACTGATGCAATTTGTGGGTTTTGTTGCGTAGAACTAAATCCATTGTTACTGAACCATCGGAAACTGGCATTACCTCCCGCCGTGGCAGTCAATTGCAATGGATCATTCAAACAAAGCGGACTATTCGAATTGATCTGTGGCTTTGTTGGTTCCGGAATCACTGTAACATTCACGGAGCGATCATTACTCACACATCCATCCACCGTAATATTCACTGAATAAATACCCGACTGATTCAATCTTACAGAATCGATCACCGGTGATGATAATTTACTGTCAAATCCATTCGGACCCGTCCATTGATAACTTGCACCTGAAACAATACTGGCTCCTAAGTTCAATTGACTATTTTGACAAATTGGTGTGGGCACTGTAATCACCGGTGCTGTAGGTGTTGGTTTCAATATCGTAGTAATACTGTTGTTCACACCCGTACAACCTGCAACACTCACCGCTACACGATACTCTCCCGTATTGTTATTATTCATGGATGAGAGTAATACAGATCTTGTATTTGAACTAAATCCGTTGGGACCAGTCCAACTATAAGAGCCTGCAGTTACACTATCTGCCGTTAAGCGAAGCGATCTTCCTTCACAAGCCGGTCCACTACTTGCAATATTGACCGGACCCGGCAATGGATTTACAATGGCAGTGGTAGTACTAACCGGTCCTCTACATCCATTCACTGTAACAAAAGCCGTATAAGCACCTGCATTTGTTTGCAGGGCATTGTTGATCACAGGATTTTGGTTGGATGAAGCAAATCCCGAAGGCCCCGTCCATGAATAGGTAGCACCGCTAATGGTAACTGCATTCAGTTGTAAAGTATTACCCTCACAAACGGCTCCATTGTTACTCACTTGTGGTGCGGGTGGAGTTGGGTTTACTGTTATGGCTACAGTATTGTTCGCACTTCTACATCCATTCACAACAATATTCACCGAATAATTTCCCGATGCTGATACAGGTACATTGGTGATGGCAGGACTTTGTGTATTGCTGATAAATCCACCCGGACCCGTCCAATTATAAGAAGCTCCTGTGACAGATGCAGCTGATAAAATCAGTGTCTCATTTTCGCAAACTGATGAAATGGGATTGATGGTAGGCGCTGCAGGGGTGGGCTTTAATGAGGCATCTACACTATTCGCTACACTGGCACAACCGGCCACTGATGCAATGACTTGATAAGCACCGGCAGTTGCTTCATTCATGCTGGCGATGGTAACGATTCTGCTATTGGCAACAAATCCATTGGGACCTGTCCACATATAATTTGCCGCTTGCAATTCCTGAGCAATCAATCTCAACTCTTCCGTGATACATACCGGTCCGGTACTCGTTACATCTACTTGAGCGGGTGGTGAATTCACAATTACATTCGTAGTAGAGGCATTGCTGACACATCCATCGACCGAAATAGATAATGAATAATCTCCTGCATTCACAGATTGTACATTGGGTATGGATGGTTGTTGTTCAGTAGCAGTAAATCCATTCGGGCCTGTCCAAGTATAGCTCGCACCAATAACGATCGGCGTATTTAATGAGAAAGTTTCTCCAATACAAACAGGCGATGAATTGGAAACAACAGGTGCTGCCGGTTTTGTTTTGATGGTTTGCGAAACTGTTCCTCCCGCACTAACACAACCATCTACTGTTATGCGTACTGTGTAAGTACCTCCATTTGCTGTTGTTGCATTCGCAATCTGTGGCTCTCGTAATGTAGAAACGAATCCTGGACCTGTCCAACTATAAGATGCCGTTGATAAAAATGGAGAAGATAATTGAATCACTGCTCCCTCACACACCGGTCCGGTAGTGGTTGCGGTTGGTGTGGCGGGTATGGGTTTTACGGTGACGGTGTAATTGAATGTAGGTCCGGCACAACCGTTGGCTGTTGGTACGATTTGGTATACTACATCAACCGGACTTGTAACGATACTATTTAATGTTTCAGTAATAGATGTTGTTCCTGTTTGACCGGATACGACAGGATTAGTAATGTTGGCGATGGCTGCCCTACTCCATACAAAACTGCTACCGGAGATCGTAGAACTAAAACTATAATTCTGTGCAACCCCAGAACAAACAGTTCCTGTTGGTAAACTATTGACAGACGGAAGTGCATTTACTGTTACTAAAACCGGGGCGCGTGGACCCACACAATTATCTACAGAAGTAGCCGCTACATAATAAGTGGTAGATGATGTTAAGACACCTGTTGTATAAGTAGGATTTGTTTCTAGAGGACTTCCCCCTGATGAAGCAGCATACCAATTATAAGTACCACCTGGAGCAGACGCAATTAATGTAGCCGTATTTCCTGAACAAATAGTTACTGCATTCACTGTTGGTGCTACTGGTGCAGGATTAATATTTACCACCATAATATCAGTAGCAACTGGGCATGGAGCAATGGGGTTATTGGAAGTTAGTTGTAATGTAACAGAAGACTGTCCACTGGTTGGCGTAAAAGTTGTGATGAGGTCATTGGTATTTCCAAATGTACCCGTTCCACTAATGATAGACCATGAACCGTTGTTTGCAGAGCCTCCTACTAAACCATTCAATGTAATTGATTGTGCATCGCAGGTTACTAAGTTAGCACCAGCATCTGCGGTGGTATTTTGATTAATAACAATATCGAAGTCTTTAATACTACCTGCACATCCTCCAGATGGAGAAATTGTATTTGTAATTTTATAACTGCCGGGTAAACTTGTTGCTAAATCGATTTCACCGGTATTTTCATTTTTAAATTTCAGATTAGTAGATGAAGCTGTGAAACTACCTGCACTAGCTAAACCGGAAAATACCGGTAATGGATTCGATTGCTGCACACAAAATGGAGAATTATATATAAAAGTTGCATCTGCTGCGCCAGTAATAATTCGAATATCTGAACTACTTGAATAAACACAACTTCCTCCAGTAGTAAAAGTAATAGTGTAAACACCAGGAGTACTAGCAGCAACATTAATTTCTCCTAAAGAAGGATTACTGAATATCAAACCCGTAGGTGATGCAGTAAATGTACCTGTATTCCCTCCTGGAATAAATGGGGAGGGATTAATTCCTCCGGAAGTACAATAGGTACCTGCTGAATATACAAAAGCAGGATTTTGTTTAGGAGTCACATTTACGATAGCTGTTGTCCTTGAACCTGTACATCCAGCAGCAGAAGTTGCAGATATATAATAACTAGTGGTTGTATTTAATTGTGGAGTAGTATAAAATGACCCAGTTGTTAAAAGATCTCCTCCACTTGCTGCATTATACCATCTGTATGTTTCACCTGTAGAACTTACAGATAGTGAAGCTGATTCTTCTCCACAAATACTAGCACCATTTACAACAGGCGCAGTTGGTGTGGGATTCACCGTTACAGTTACCGCAGTTCTCCCCGCACTCTTACAACCATTTACAGTTGTTTCCACATAATAAGTGGTGGTTGTATTTAATGTTCCTGTATTATAAGCAATACCACTACCAAAACTTGCTCCATCTGATGGAGAATCCCACCATACATAGGTTCCACCCGGCGCTGTAGCTGTAAGTGTGGCACTGTTACCACTACAGATAGATGCACCCACAATCGTAGGATTGTCAGGTATGCCATTCACTGTAACCGTTACCGCTGTTCTCGGCCCCGCACAGCTTCCATTCATGGCCTGCACATAATAAGTTGTATTGGAATTTAAAGGAACTGTCGTATAGGTTGCAGAAGGTGCTAATAAATTCCCTCCGGAAGCAGCATCATACCACTGATAACTACCCGAGGATCCGGACGCTGTAAGCGATGCCGTAGTTCCCGCACAAATACTCACACCTGATACTGTGGGCGCAGCAGGAATATTATTCACCGTAACCGTTAATGCTGTTCTTGTACTGGTACAACCATTAACCGTTGTTTGCACATAGTAAGTTCTATTAGCTGTAAGTATCGGCGTTGTAAAAGAGGCACCAGTTGCTAGTGGGCTTCCTCCAGTAATAGCATCATACCATTGAAAAGTATCGCCACCTGAACCAGAAGCATTTAATGTTGCAGATGTACCACTACAAATAGTAACACCTGATGCTGTTGGAGCAGCAGGTGTAGGAGCTGCTACTACATTAGCAACCTGTTGAACTGCCGGGCAACCTACTGTATTATCCGAAACCGTTAATGTATATGCTGCCGGAGTTGAGGTCGTAATACTTGTACTAGTTTGCCCCGTATTCCAAGAATAAGCATAAGGCGGATTACCGCCAGATACAGCACTACTTAGTGTAACACTCGCACCATTACAAATTGCCGGAGTAGCAGGATTGATTGCAACTGTCATTGGAGGAACTGTATAAACACGAACTGTATCCCTTCTCACTCCGACACAAGCCCCAGTTCCACTCACTTCATAGTCGATAAATGAAGGAGCTCCAGTAGTTGGAGTAACAGTGACACTGGTCACCCCTGATGTTGCACTCAAATATCCATCATATAATCCTTGTGTTCCAGGAAAAACAGATTTCCAATTGACTGATGCTGCTGATACGCCACTAACACTCATCGTTCCAGAACAATTTTGACGTAAAATCAGATCGCCTGAGGCCTTAATGATACTAGATGCAGTAACAGTATATAACTCAGTATTATTACCAGGTTTACAAAAAGTTATACATACAGTAGTCCCACCCGTTATACAAGCGGGAGTATTAATGGAATAAGTTTGTCCGCAATTAACAGAATAAAAGCTAGCCCCAGTATTCTGATCAGTTGTAAAGTTTACTAAATCTGACCCTGGATTTAATTTAATAATGAACTTAACACATGTATTTCCCGCATTACCATCAACACACCCTTTTTCAGTTCTTTTGGATGACACAGACCATGATGTATCTTTTGCTGATGAAAAGTCAACTACATAGGTGGCAGCAGTTATTTCAGTACACTGCGCCATTCCATCAACATTCATCACCACCAAACCAAATACCAATGCCAAAAGACATACTATCTTTCGACAGGTTCGATTAGGTTGTTGCTCTATAATTTTTTTGTCGGACATTGCGGATTTCACGGTAAAAATACGTGAAATATGGCCTTTAGGATTACCCAAGACTCCACTAAACATTAAGAAAAAGCTATTAGTTGTCCAGAAAAACTCCGTCCGCCCTGCTTCTTTTACTTTTTCCTCAAATCCAAATTATGTACATAAGCCACCCGTAAAGCATTGATATTCCGAT
>CAYMQQ010000102.1:0-6874 GCA_964392685.1 uncultured Sediminibacterium sp. | reverse complement strand
TCGCTGTTGTCGCACTGATGGTATTTGCATCTACTGTTCCGGTTACACTTAGGTTCGTTAACCCTGTCAGGTTCGTGATATTTGCATTCGTTGCCGTCAAATTACCACTTACTGTCGCATTCGTAGTCGACAGTGTAGTCAGGTTTGTCAGACTGGTAATCGTATTGGCTGATCCTTGATTGATCGTTCCACTGAAAGTTCCTCCAGTGATCAGACCACTTACATTTAAATTATCGAAGTTACCGGTAGTCGCACTTACAGTCGCTGCTTGTGCAGTTCCGGTAACACTCAAGTTTGCTAGACCACTTAAATTAGTGATCGTTGCATTCGTTGCACTGATCGTTCCTGCATCTACTGTTCCAGTTACACTTAAATTATTTACTCCTGTCAGGTTCGTAATGTTCGCATTTGTAATGCTCGCATTAGTAGCTGTCAGGTTTGTAATGTTTGCAAGATTATTAATTGTATTCGCAGCGCCTTGACTGATTGTTCCACTAAAAGTTCCGCCAGTAATCGTTCCAGTTGCATTGATGTTGGTAAAGTTACCCGTCGTTGCACTTACCGTTGCTGCTTGTGCAGTTCCAGTTACACTCAAATTAGCGAGACCCGACAAATTTGTAATATTAGCCGTTGTAAAGTTACCGGTTGTTGCACTCAGGGTAGCAGCTTGCGCAGTTCCAGTAACTGTCAAGTTGTTCAAGCTACCTACAGAAGTTATATTAGGTTGCGCAGCTGTAGTCAGTGTTCCACTGATCTGATTACCATAAATAAAATTCGTAACTGTTATGTTCGTGAACGTTCCTGTATTTTGTAGACTAGCCAATAAATCAGGAGACAATGTCCCACTAAACATCCCCCCTTCAATTACACCTGTTACACTCAAATTTGTTAGCGGCCCAACTGCCGTGATATTGGGCTGAGGTCCACTCGAAAGTGTCCCACTCAGAGTATTGGCACTAATAGTTCCCCCTGCTGTAATGTTATTAGCAACAGAAAGATTAGTTAATGTTCCAACTGAAGTGATATTGGGTTGAGCGGCCGTAGTGAGTGTTCCGGATATTGTATTGGCTGTAATGTTACCGGTAGCAGTCAATCCTTGCAAATTCGCAAGATTGGTAATACTTGCCTGTGCAGTATTCGACAAAGTGCCGCTGAATGTACCACCACTGATCGTTCCTGTTACTACAAGGTTTGGTAATGTATCTATTCTTTTGATACTCGCTCTTATAGCAGCCAATGAATCCAGAAACCTGTTTTCACGAACATAGCCGCTTAACATAGCGGCTGTATCTGCAACAAAAAGGATATCAGAAGAAGCAATTTTCCTAAGAACACCATTTAATGTAGTAACCAGAGAATCTGATCTTTGTCCGATTGCCGTGAGTGGTCCAATTGGTTTAGGCTCCCAAGTCTGAGTTACTGCATTATATACATATACTTGACCAGCTGTAGGAACGGCTCCAGAAATCTGACGGTTCATCAGTCTATTCGCATTCCATAAGGCTGTTGTATTCCTAGCGGCTATTATCCAATCATTCCCACTTGTATTCGTAACTCTTATAGTTGCACCATCATCATTCATATTAATGGCACCTACTTGTCCATTAAAAGATACTACGCCATTGCCATCTGCACTACCAAAAGGTTTCCAAATACCGGCCTGACGATAATAAAATTTATCATCTGCCAAACTGTACAACAACATACCATTTACTGCATTGTTATCCGGTATGGCCAGTGTGTCTGAAACACGTGGCAGCAAAAGGGCTTTATCCAATCCATCAATCTGAAGAGCAATATTATTATTCAGAATTCTTGCAGTACCAATAGCAATACCTTGGGCATTGACAATTCTAAAATTGTTCATGCGTAAAGTATCAGTCGCAGTGTGGTTACCTAGATTATCACCGAATCGCTGCGCATGGACAGTAGATACCAAGGCAAAAATCATCAGTATACATATGACTATGTATTTATGATTTTTTATTATTCGCTGATATACATTATAGAGAGATACCACTTATACTTTTTTATTTTACGACTACTATTTTATACTGACTTCCTAATACTGTTACCGGTTGCGCTGTAAAATTTGCAAAACGAACTGAAACAAATCTATCGCGCTTACACCAAGCTCCATATACTGTCCAGAATTGATAATCATCGAGAGCCGTAATCAAAATTGGATCGCCAATCCTAGCGTTTGGAACTTCTATTTCAACGACAGTAGTTGTATTAGCACCAATACGTGCATCTGTACCAGTAGTAAAAGTCAAATTTGCATTATAAACAACCGTTGTGTTCACTTGTGCCGCTTGCGGTGTAGTCCAGTTCACATTTCCCAAACTATCTGTTGTTAAAAAAGTGTTTGGAGGACCAGCAGTAATATTCGTATTCACATTTGTAACACTTGCATTACCCGCATAAATGGCATACACTGCACTCAATATTTGTTGGGTTCCCAAATCCACGAAATTATTTGCAGGTATCCACCATGGTGCGGGAATAGATGGAGCAATCGCAATTTTTTGATTCAAGAAATAAGGTCCATTTGCCCAATTAATTTTGGATAATGAATCAGTTAAACCGGCACCTGTATTTCTGATCCCTCTACCTACCACCACTTCATATACCCCATCATTGTTAGATTGTACTTTGTGCGACTCTTGGTATACAGCCGTACCGGTCACTGTTCCTTGACGAACAGTAACTTCATAGTGTATAGTACGATTACGTGCCGGATTGCCCTGGTTGTCTTTTGCAACACCGGTTAAATAAAAGGCTCCGGGTGGTTGTGCGAACAAGCTACCAGTCAGTAAAACCAACACAAGCAGTATGTTCATTTTAACAATGGTACTTTTCATAAACGTTACTTTAAATACGACTACCATAAAGGTTTAGACTTAAAGGTTTTTCATAGGATACGGCTTTCAATAGTTGTTCAGAGGACATGACATTTAAAAATTGGTTTTTCATAGGATATGTCAATATCTTTCTATTCATTGGTATCCAGTAAGTTACGTTTTTTTTCGCTTACAAAAATACCATATAATCAACCCTTTACCGAATTACTACAATTTAATTAACCTTAAACTATAGCGCTTATTCATCAATTCAACCATCACAGTGTAATTGCCTGCTGCCCATGCATTTCCATTGATCATATAACCCTTTTTCACATCTTTCATTGGCACCATCTGACCTAAGAGTATTTTACCATCCATGGCAATCACTTTTATCAAACAAGAGAGTTTTTCATCGAAATCACCGGTTGCCTTCAAGATCGTTGAGCCTCTGGTTGGATTGGGATACACATTTAACGACAAAGAGAATGTTGTAGTATCTGCAACAGGAGGCTTTTCTGTACATCCTGATCCAAATAAACCGGTACCGTTGTTAGCAATATTCAAAGCTGAAGCATAACCGCCTACCGACAAACATTTTGCTGACCCAGAAACCGGCATGGTAGGAGTTGTAATAATTCCGCCATTTCCACTCAGGAAACTAGTTCCCATAGAGGATACCTGAGCTTTACCCACCGTGCAGGTAAATATCAGTAACAGCATGAAATATGTTAACTTCTTAATTGGCATAATAAACTTCTCTCACAACCTGTGTTGGCGCTCCAGGAGGATTTACCACTTCAATATCTAATGCTTTTTCGGTGAGCTCCCTTACTACATAATCACGAGTAAGAGCACCCAATGGTCCATTTGTAATGTTTTCTCTTAATTGAATTACACTCAATAAAAAGGCTTCACCCCTGTTCCCATCATCATCCAAAAAAGTTGCAGTAAATGGATTCTGGGTTCTAGTGTAGGTTTTGTAATACCTTTTTTGTGCATCAGTCAATGGTTGTAACACGCCGTTTACATAAATCGCTTTTAAAAACCATTGCTTGTTTCCTAAAACACTGGTCAGGTTATCAAACAGCTTTTCATGCTGCGATTGAGGGGGAATTGTTTCCTTACCACATCCTGTAAAAAATAAAGCACCTGACACCAATAGGGTAGCCAAAATAAATGCCTTCATTTTTGGAACTGGTTTCATCTTTTGTTGATTTCCGTGGGATTAGTTTGGGTTGCGCTCTAATCGACTTATCGATTGAACGGGCCTAACAGAGGATAACGTCTTACTTGTCTTCCATACGGTTGGTTGTTGGAATAACCCGGATACCGTACAGATCAAAAAAGCCGTGGATGGATTGGATCGGTTGGTTTCAGAGGATTGGGATAAGTCAGGTTTGATATATACCAGTGTATACCGGCGTTTATCAACGCTGTCTTCAGAGAATAGGATTTTTTGAAATCGCGAAATATTGATCATCAATACATCGCTTGGGAACAATACAGCTTTTCAAGGACTGGATTGGTGTAGATGTTCAAATGAGGGGTTACTCATTTGGTTGTCAAGGCGCGGATTAAAAGCTTTGGTGATTTGTAGGATTGGATATTGTAATGCAAATATATTACTATATCCGTGTAGTAAAAACACTACTTAAGGGTTTTAATGGAATTATAATCTCAAAAAAAAGCCCTCCGAAGAGGGCTTGTATATAAAATTATTGAATTTATACTTTGAAGTGAGAGAATGCTTTATTAGCTTCTGCCATTCTATGGGTGTCTTCTTTTTTCTTGAAAGCAGCACCTTCACCCTTGCTGGCGGCTACGATCTCATTCGCTAACTTATCAGCCATGGTACGACCATTACGCTCACGGCTGTAACGAACCAACCATTTCATACTCAATGAAATCTTACGGTCTGCACGTACTTCAGATGGGATCTGGAAAGTTGCACCACCAATACGACGGCTTCTTACTTCTTTAGAATGCGTTACATTGTCCATCGCCTTTTTCCAGTTTTCATAACCATCTTCACCGGTCATTTTAGTAACCTTATCAACTGCATCATAAAAAATATTGATTGCAGTACTTTTCTTACCATCCCACATAAGGTTATTGATGAAACGGGTTACCAGTTTGTCATTGAAACGACCGTCTGGTGCAAGTGGTAATTTTTTGGCTTGTGCTTTACGCATGACGTATAGTAATTAGCTGATTAACAGATTATTAGGTTATTTTTTTGCCTTTTCTTTCTTAGTTCCGTATTTAGAACGGCTCTTCTTACGATCCTTAACACCGGCAGTATCAAGGCTACCACGAACAATGTGATAACGTACACCCGGAAGATCCTTCACACGACCACCACGAATCAATACGATTGAGTGCTCCTGAAGATTGTGACCTTCACCAGGAATATAAGCGATAACTTCTACTTTATTGGTCAAACGCACTTTCGCTACTTTACGCAGAGCTGAGTTAGGCTTCTTTGGAGTAGTTGTGTATACACGAGTACATACACCACGACGCTGCGGACAAGCATCCAAAGCCCTTGATTTACTTTTGGCCCTGATAATTTCGCGACCTTTTCTAACTAATTGCTGTATTGTAGGCATTATTTACCGTTTAAAATTTCGGACGGCAAAGGTAATGGCTGCAACTGAAAATTCAAAAACTTTTCAAAAGTTTTGATCCAAACTGTGGATAAGCTTTCATTTTTAAGTCGATTTAGGCATAAATAGCCCTCTTATCACCCCTCAAAGCTTCTATTTTTTCTATCTATCAGGTAAAAATACTTGCTAATTACTTGAATTAATACGCAATTAAACCCCTACCCGCGAACGCTGGTATTTTGATAACTAGGTTTATACCCTAAGACCTAGTTGTATGAACAAATGGCCGCTGTTTTTGACCTTCTTTTTGAGCCAACTCGATTCCTTTGCTCAATTTTCTGCTATTGCCTACACAACTGCCGGTACTAGTTATGAGCAAAATTTTAATCAACTCCCCTCTTCCGGATCGTTTAACCTGACCGGAAAAGGTCCTCACGCACTAGACCAAGCCCCTTTTTCATTGCTCACCCTTTCCGGTTGGCAACTGCTGCAAATCAGCGGTAGTCAGTCTAATACGAATATCCTAACAGGCACCGGCTCGGGTACAGGTAGTGGTATTTACAGTTATGGACTTTCCGGCAATAACAATCGCGCTTTGGGCACACTTGCTTCAGGAACCGGAGTTTATGCGTTTGGTGTTGTATTTGAGAACCTGACCGGAAGCATTCTCAATAAAATACAAATTCACTACAAAGCCACCCAATGGCGCAAAGGCGGCTCGGGGAATAGCAATCAATGGCAATTTTCTTATCAAATCAGACATGCCGGTAGTATTGATACCGGCAACCTGATTAAAAAAAATGAAGGCAATCTGATCTCCATACACCATTCCACCGGCAGTGCCACACTGAATGGACACCTTTCAATCAACCAATACCCGATCTCAATCACCATTCATGATATTGTTTGGAAACCCGGTGAAAAATTAATCCTGCGTTGGGATGATCAAGATGAAACAGGAAATGATGATGGCATGGCCATTGACGACTTTCTTTTTTCAGCCACTACCGAAATCAATGTCCCCTCTATTGGTAAACTCATAATTGACAGTATTGGAACAAAAGCAGCATCCATAAGAACAACAGTGAATGATCATCTTTCCAATACAGCAGTCAGATTTGAATATGATACCAACGCTGCAATGTCTCACCCGATCGTTGTTTCTACCCCTACCATTACTGCCGGCTCAGGAAGCACGGTTGTCAAATGGCAAATGCATGGACTTAGTCCGGGTAAAAAATATTTTGTGAGAGGGATTGCCAGTAATACCATGGGCTCAACAATGACTGATACCACTGAATTTACAACCATTACTTCTATTCCTGATATACGTACAGATTCAATTATAAACAGTGATTTTGGCGTATTCAATGTGTATGGAAAATTGATATCAGATAATGGCTCAGCCATTTCAGAAACAGG
>CAYMQQ010000101.1:0-6896 GCA_964392685.1 uncultured Sediminibacterium sp. | reverse complement strand
TTTTAAAACAATAAACCATGGCACACAAAAACGGTGACGGTAGTGTAAAGAACGGCCGCGATTCACAGAGCAAACGTCTCGGTGTAAAGATTTATGGTGGTCAGCCTGCTATCGCTGGTAATATCATTGTTCGTCAGAGAGGTACTGTTTACCATCCCGGTAAAAATGTAGGTGTTGGATCTGACTATACTTTGTTTGCATTATCAGACGGTATCGTTGAATTTAAGAAAGGAAGAAACGACAAGACAACTGTTTCAGTTAGTCCCGTTGCAGAGACTGCATAAAAAAAATTTTTTGTAGTTACAAATAAGTTTTTATTTTTAATGTATTATTTACTAACCATTAAATCTAAAAAACATGGCAACTGCAAAAAAAGCTGCTAAGAAAGCTCCAGCAAAAAAAGCTGCTAAAAAAGCTGCTCCTAAAAAAGCTGCAAAGAAAGCTGCTCCTAAAAAAGCTGCAAAGAAAGCCGCTCCTAAAAAAGCTGCAAAGAAAGCTGCTCCTAAAAAGGCTGCTAAAAAAGCTGCTAAGAAAGCCGCTAAAAAGAAGTAATCTTAGTTTAGCTTCTGCTAAAATAGATTTAAAAGTCCCGCAAATTGCGGGACTTTTTTTGTGCTAACTTCACCCTCTTCTTATACATTTTCAATATGACCAACGAAGCTATTGCGGCTAATTTTTCATTGTTATCGAAACTCATGGACATCCATGGCGATAATGCTTTTAAAGCCAAATCCTATGCCAGTGCGGCTTTCAGCATAGACAAACTACCCGTTGAATTATCTAGCCTGTCTCACGACAAAATTTTTGTTCAGAAAGGAATTGGAGAAAGTACCGGAAAGAAAATCATTGAGCAATTGGAAACGGGCAGACTTTCTGTTTTGGATGAATACCTTTCTAAAACACCGGAAGGAATTATTGAGATGTTGGGGATTAAAGGTATCGGTCCAAAGAAAATTGCCACCATTTGGAAAGAATTGGAAATAGAAACTTTAGGGGAACTGTTATACGCTTGTAACGAAAATCGTTTAACACTCTACAAAGGATTTGGAGAAAAAACGCAGCATAATATTAGAGAAGCCATTGAGTTTTATTTCAACTCACTGGGCAGCTATCTCTACCAGCAGATGGAAGAATTTGAACCCAAAGCCACCAAAAAGCTATTAGAAAGCTTCCCCGAAGTATCATTTTTATCCACAGGAGCATATCGAAAACAGCATGAAATTGTGGATATCCTTGAGTGGGTTACCACGGCTTCATTGGAGCAATTAAAGACATTTTTTATCCAACAACAATTTACAATTGTCACTGAAAATACATCTTACTTATCCGTAAAAGCAATAGAAAATGTAACGCTTGGATTTTATATGGCTTCTACTGATTCCTATTTTCTACGACAATTTGAAACGAGTTGCAGCGAAGAATTCTTATTGGCTTGGAAAAAAATCTATCCATCCTATGCTTCTACCACATACCCTTCAGAAGAAGCCATTTTTGAGCAAGCAGGTATTGCTTATATCCCACCCTACTATCGTGAAGATCCATCAGTGATAGAACAAGCTAAAAAGAAATCACTGCCGGTGGTTATTCAACCGGAAGATATCAAAGGCATCATCCATAGCCATAGTAAATGGAGTGATGGAAGTCATAGCCTGGAAGAAATGGCAAAAGCCGCAAAAGAACAGGGATTGGAATATTTGGTAATCAGCGACCATTCTAAATCTGCCTTTTATGCCAGTGGATTAGACATTGAGCGGGTAATTGCGCAACACCAACAAATTGATGAACTCAATCAACAACTAGGATCATTTCGCATTTATAAAAGCATTGAAAGTGATATCCTGAATGATGGAAGTCTTGACTATCCCGATGAAGTTCTTGCAACATTTGACATCATCATTGCTTCTATTCACTCAACCCTCAAAATGCCGCAGGATAAAGCCATGATGCGTTTGATCAATGCGATTGAAAATCCTTATACCAGTATTCTGGGACACATGACCGGCAGACTTTTACTGAGTAGAAATGGGTATCCCGTAGATCATGCAAAAATCATTGATGCCTGTGCCGCCAACGATGTAGTAATTGAGCTGAATGCTCACCCACGCAGATTGGATATTGATTGGCGTTGGATTGGCAAAGCTTTGGATAAAGGTGTATTGATCTCCATCAATCCTGATGCCCACGCTATTGATGGATTTAAAGATTGCCGATATGGAGTACTGGCTGCCCAAAAAGCCGGATTAACGAAAGAACAGAATCTCAGTAGTTTTTCGAAAGAGCAATTCGAGTCATTCTTAGTACAACAACATGCCAAAAGACCCTAATCAAATAACCAAATTTTAGGTAGTTGCTACCGGTAATTGTATAAAGAAAGTAGTACCAACACCTTCTTCAGTTTCAAACCAAATGCGTCCATTCGCATTCTCAACAATCCCTTTACACATGGCGAGACCTAATCCTGTGCCCGAAGATTTGGTTGTAAAGTTGGGCGTAAATATTTTCGACTGCATAGATGCTGGGATACCTCCTGCATTGTCTTTAATAGACAAATACACTGCCTCGTTTTTCATTTCTAGTGAAACAACAACTTCAACCGCTTCGTCACCGGATCTTGCTTCCGATGCATTCTGTAATAAATTCGTCAATAAACGATTCATTTGTACCCTGTCTGCCAATACAGGTATAGAAAGGTTTTGAGGTTCCCAATGAATCTGTAATCCGGGATGTGTTTGATACAATCGAACAACCGAATCAACGACTTCCTGAAGATTCAGTTTCTCGATCTGAGCATTCCCAATATTAGCAAACTGTGAAAACTCTCCGGCTATTTTAGAGAGCTGATCAATCTGTTCAATGAGTGTAACAGCCATATTCGATGTTAGCTGTTTAACATCAGGTGCCCCATTCAAAATGGCTTTTTGAAGATATTGTATACTCAACTTCATGGGCGTGAGCGGGTTCTTGATCTCATGCGCCACCTGTCTTGCCATTTCTCGCCACGCGCCTTCCCTTTCGCTTCTGGCCAGCGCTTGTGCACTTTCTTCCAGCTTTTTTACCATTTTATTATACTCTGCTACTAACAAGCCAATCTCGTCATTGCGCGTCCAGATAATTTCCTGGTTGTCTTTACCGATATTCATTTGCCGCATCTTCTCACCAATCAAACTGAATGAGGCAGTAATCCTGTTGGTTAAAAAGAAAGCGATGGCACCTGCAACCAAAAAGATAAAAGCATTCAAATTGATCAATGTTGCCAAGAAACCGGATATCTCTTGGTTTAATTCATTCTGTGAATTGAGGTATGGAATATTCAGGTATGCATAGTTTTCTCCGGATTCATCCGAAAGCGGTACATAAATACTCAGGTATTCAAAGTCACCTACTTTTTCTGACTGGATATAACGAATATTATTATCAAAATGCAATTGCTGATACGCCCTAGGCTCCATTTGGGTACTGAGCAAATGCTTATTGTAGATATAAGGTTGTGTTGAAACGAGCAGGTTCCCATTGACATCATAAAAATTGACATCTACATTATGCAAATCAGAAACCTCAGCAATATCTCTTTCCAGGGTTTTTGTGAGCACATTACTTTGAACCGTCAATACATCATCAAAACTAAACTGTGAATTCAGTTTACTGTTGATCTCATTACCCATGACCTGAATGGTCTTGGATAAACGTTCTTCGTTGCTTCTGTTGAATCGGATGATAAAGAAGGAAATGGTGGCGATACCGATCACTACAAATGAAAAAACGCTCAGGAAAATAATAGTGGATTGTATCTGTGTTCGAATATTGAACCGGAATAACTTTTTAATCTCAATCCATTTGAACCTTGCTTTTAACAATTGTCCGCCGGTATGAAATAAGAAAACTATGAATAAAAATGAGCAAAATAGATAGGCAAACAAGGTCAAAGACTCTACCAGCCAGGTATTTCTTTTGACCAAAAGTACCTGTTTATCATCTCCACTATTATACCATAACTCACTATAGTCTCCTACCACTTTATAAGTATATTCAAATTCAGGTACTTCTTTTCTATTGAGACGCGATGGGAAACTATACGTATTGAAATAATTGATCAAAGCACCTTTGTTATAAATAGCATAGGCATAATTCGTATTCAAATCCGAAGATAGATCCTGTGCCTGATTGAATAATTCCGGGTATAAAGCTTCGCTTTTATAGCGTTTGGATTTTGCGATCACAAAAATGTAACCCAAAGTGTTTTTTCGATCTTTTACTTCTTTTTGATAGAGATAACTAAACCCTTCACCGGTATTATCATAACTGTACAATCCCGGGATCACGGTAGGTCTTGCCTGGTTTAGGACAATGGTCTTAATAGCAGCATAATCAGTAGAGTCTTCATTGTATAAAGGATGGTAGAGACTATCAAATGTATAAATACGGGTATCATATTTATTAAGGTATCCTGAAAAGTTCTGATTGATGAGACTATCCTTGATAAACTTATTCGTATACTCACTTTGAAAACGATAAAAGTTTTGTTTTAAAAACTCATCATCAAAGTTAGTAGCAGCAATATTCAACAAATTTTCTCCTGATGGATCCACTTGTAATGCTAATTTTTGTGCGATCCTCTTACGTTGCTCAAACTCTGTGATCCGATTTTCATACATCACCACTGCAGCTATGGAAAAAGTAAAGAACATCACCCAAAAAATAAAAAAGGATGATCGCAATAAAGGCAAATGCAAGTCTGATTTACGTAAATGTAAAATGACGAGGTATAAAATCAACCATAACAATACCCCTAATCCTGATGGGATCTCTTTACTCGAATAAAATACCAGCAAACACAGAAATCCACTGACTGCTACAGTAATAGCTTGTTCAAACAAAGGAAATTGACGTTCTGTTATAGGTCGGAGAATGATCTGTGAGAATTCAAAAAAGCTGAGGACGAGAAAACATAAGATCACGAAAGAAATAACACTATAAAAATCAAGGCTAAAAAAGTTGGTTACATCTGTTGATATTTTTGAGTCTTGAACCAGACTTTTAATGACTCCCGCCACCAAATAACCCATGAATGTGAGCAAAAAAACACCTCCATAGTTCCTGATTTTAACCGGTAGTGGCCTTATAAACCAAGTCTTGCCATCTGTATAATTTTTATAGACACCAATTAACCAAAACAATAAAACAGCATTGACCAATAAATCTCCTAATGATGGGTGTAATACATTAGAAGCATAGATGGAAGGATCATACAATGGCAGTTTGGAATAATCAAAAGGAAAATTAAATTGATAAGCAATCAGTCGAATGAATACAACCAATCCAACCAACAAGATATAGCCCATTCGAAATCCATTTCTTTGCATTACTTCTACACAAATGGAATGTAGAAAAATCAACAAAAAAACAATTGCGAGGACTCGCAATGCAATGGTGACGCTATCGTAAGACAGAAAGGATTTACCCGGTTTTAATCGAATCCCAAATAACTCATCACCTTTGTTGGTATAAATAGGCAGTACGCCTTCCCCGGGTACAGTGATCAACTCATATTGCTCATCCAATCCGTTATACCCTGCGAAATCACTATGGAGATATTTGTTTTCAATGAAATAAGACCATCGTATCGGTATCATACCTACCACCAATAGCTCAGCATCATTTAATACAACCTTCTTCTTAATGATCTCAAATTCTCCATTTCGTTTTACGGAGAACCAGCTACTATCTTGTCTGTATAAATCATCCGGTACGATATAATATTGATTGGTGTTCCAATACAACAATGAGGGAGAGGAACCCCTATCGAGATCATAACTAAATAACCCATACCCCTCTTTTACGATTTTTTCTTTCTGATCATTATTATTAGGTCCGATCAGGGCATTGATACTAGTTGTATCTTCTACCAGCTTTTCTAGTTTCTCTTCCAGGCGGGCTATTCTTTGTGAAAGTTTTGATTGAACTTTTTCCGGTGATGCATTATAACTCCAGTAGTTGATGAAAATAAATGAGAAAGTATACAACCATGCGGCTGTAATGATCAAATAACCATGCCTATACATTGCTTTTTTAAGTGTACTGATCAAGGTGTTCATTTTTTCTTTTTGATCTCATTCCAGAGTTCATCCATGGCTTCCAGTGACATATTACCCAACTGAAGACCTTTCTCTGCCGCCATCTTTTCCATCTCTTGAAAACGATACATAAACTTTTTATTTGTTCGTTCTAAAGCTGCTTCGGCGTCAACCTGCAAAAACCGTGCATAATTGATCAAACTAAAAAGCAAATCCCCAAACTCCTCCTCTATTGCCTCTTTTTTTTCAGATTGAACAGCTTCCAACAATTCTCCGGTTTCTTCCTGCACTTTTTTCCATACATCCTCCCGATTATCCCACTCAAAACCCACTTGTTTTGCTTTTTCCTGAATTCTTGCTGCTTTCACGACGGCAGGTAAAGATTGAGGAACACCACTCAGAACAGATTTCTTACCTTCTTTCATCTTGATCTGTTCCCAATTTCTTTTTACATCCTCTGCATCATTCACTTTCACATCACCATAAATATGTGGGTGACGATTGATCAATTTAGCAGCAATTCCATCGATTACCTCTTGTAAAACAAACTGCTGCTGTTCTGTACCAATCTTACTGTAAAAGAGAATATGCAGCATCATGTCACCCAACTCTTCTTTGATACCCTTCCAATAATTGGCGTCAATAGCATCTGCAAGTTCATAAGTTTCTTCGATGGTCATTGATCGAAGCGTATGGATGGTCTGTTTACGATCCCATGGACATTGCTCGCGCAGTTCATCCATGATTGTTACCAATTTTAAAAAGCTATTCGCCAATTCATTCCTACTCTTTCAATTCATGGTTTAAAGAACAAATGCTGAGAAC
>CAYMQQ010000100.1:0-7161 GCA_964392685.1 uncultured Sediminibacterium sp. | reverse complement strand
TGTCTTTCTGCCGCTACATCCAATGTCATTTCACCATTGATACTTACGACATCTCTTTTACCGCTGTTGGGTTCAATTTTTGATATCCCGCCATTGGCAGATAAGAAAATATTTTTCTGCTCCTTATCCCATACCATGTTTCCACCTTGTGCATTCAAGGTTACCAGCATCTTGGTCTCGCGTGTACGCAGATTGGTGGTCCAGAGATTCACGCCTCTTTCAAAACGTGTGAGATAGTAAAGGGTTTCTCCATCCTTACTCACCAATGCATCACTCATTTGAGATGAATGGATGGTTAATTTGGCTTTGCGCATATTCAATCCTTCCCACTCAATCACCACACTGTCTTTTTTGGCTGCTGATTTTTTGCTGGTATCTGCTTTTGCTTTCGTTTCTTCTATTTCTTTTTGCAATGCAGCGTCTTCTTTACTCAGCTTGAATTTGTCAAAGGCTTCTTGTGTGAAGAACATAGCATACACATCTGCCTGAGCACCCCCACTCTGGGCAACCGCTTTCAAACCATCTCTATTGCTGAACCACATCATGGCTTTTCCGCCTAGTATCCATTTTGCACGACTATCATTAAAGCCACTTTCAGTGAGATTAATAGCTTTCCCTTTTCCATCAGCAGACACCAATCCTATTTCACCCGGAGCAACACCGGGAACAGAATAGTCAAACAAGAACCATTTACCATCCGGACTCCACTGGAAGTACTGATCATTATCTCCATTAGAGAACAATTCTTTATCAGTAAGAATGGTTCTGGTTTGTTTAGTAGCAATATTGTACACTTTCAGTGTCATTCTATTTTCAATAAAAGCAATTTCTTTTCCATCTGGTGAATACGCAGGCTGATAGTTTTCATTATTATTAGCAATAACTGCCGTCTCATTCAATACAGTAGAAGCATAGAAATAAGGCTCTTCACTTCTTTGTTTTTTTGTTTCAAATATTTTCCAGCTATTGCCTCTTTCAGAACTGTATAATAATGTTTTACCATCCGGAGAAAAGCTTACCAATCTTTCCTGCTCCGGCGTATTGGTAATTCTTTTGGTAACACCTCCATCCACACTGCTTACAAATACTTCACCACGGAAGATATAAGCTACTTCTTTTCCGTTAGGAGAAACCGCCATATCTCTTACGCCACCATTTACGGGCACTACTCTTGTATTATTACTGCGTACATCTGTTACAATATTGACACTCACTTTCTGTGGACGTCCATTTCCTTTCATGGTATACAGTTCGCCATCATAGCCAAAGCAAAGTGTACCATCATTCGCTACACTGAGGAAACGAACAGGATGTTTTTTGAAACTGGTCAATTGCTGTGATTTACCACCCTCAATTCCCAATTTGTGTACATTGAAAGAACCACTTTCTTCACTCAGATAATAAAAAGCTTTATCTGCATCGGTGAAAACCGGGTTTCTATCTTCACCATTGAATGTGGTGATCTTTTTATGTGTCTTTGCATTGTTATCATAGATCCAGATATCTCTGGCAATAGCAGAAGTATGGTGTTTACGCCATTGGTTCTCTCCTCCCTTTTTATCTTGATACAACATGAATTGTCCATTACTGCTCAGATTGACCCATTCCGCAGGTGTGGTAAGCACTTGCTCTACACGACCTCCATTCACAGATACTTTATATAGTTCAGGTTGTGAACCGGTAGGATAGGTACGATTACTCGCAGCATCCTGACGGGTTGAACCAAAGAGTACAGATTTATTATCTGCTGTAAAACTGTAAGGAAATTCAGGTACGGAATGATAGGTAAGTCGCTTAGGCTCTCCCCCCTCGGCAGCTACCAAAAAAACATCAAAGTCGCCATGACGATCACTTGCAAAAGCAATATGTTTACCATCTTTACTCCAGATCGGCATGAGGTCATTGGCTTCATGCAATGTGAGCATGGTAGCCGTACCTCCGGAAGAAGGCACTTTATAAATATCTCCTTTGTACGTAAATGCAATGGTTTTACCATCGGGTGATATAGCTGAATAACGCATCCAGTTAGGATCGTTTTGTGCTGATGACTGTAAACAAGCCATCAAAGAAAACAAGGCAATGGATAATTTTCTCATAACAGTAATTAAAATGAAGCGGTAATTTAAGAAAGAACAGACAAGATTTATAAGGAGTTTGATGAATGACCCCTAAAATCGGTAAACAAAGTCTCTCCGTGCTACTCTGTGCCAAACTCGGTGTAACTCTGTGGTTAAAAAAAACCACAGAGGAAGCGGAGTTTGGCACAGAGTAGCACGGAGGGGGAATCACAGCTGATATTACTATATTTAGTTTTGTTTTAAAACCAAGTTTCATGAAAATTGTACCTGCCTTTTTACTGATACTTTGCTTCCATTATTCAACTGCACAGCAAAGAGCGCGTGAGGTCGGGTTGAAAATAGGTGTACTCGAAACCGGAAAACTAAACAGCATTACCGATGTGAAAGGTGTACAAGTGGGACATACCACAATTATTCGTGACACTGATATACGTACCGGTGTTACGGCTATTTTACCGCATGCCGGCAATCTCTTTCAGCAAAAAGTACCCGCTGCTATCTATGTAGGAAATGGATTTGGCAAACTGGCCGGCAGCACACAAGTAAAAGAACTGGGTAATATCGAATCGCCCATCATTCTCACAAACACACTAAGTGTAGCCACTGCCATGGAAGCAGTAATTGATCATACCCTTTCGCAAAAAGGAAATGAAGAAGTACAGTCTGTGAATGCAGTGGTGGGTGAAACCAATGACGGTGGTTTGAATGATATTCGTGGCAGACATGTTCGTAAAGAAGACGTGTTGAATGCTATTCATACAGCTTCCGATAAAATGGTAACAGAAGGTTCAGTGGGTGCCGGTACCGGAACGGTTTGTTTTGGTTTCAAAGGAGGTATTGGTAGTTCTTCCAGAAAATTACCGGAGAGCTTAGGTGGTTATACTGTTGGTGTTCTTGTACAAACCAATTTTGGCGGTGTATTAGAGATCAATGGAGTGCCTGTTGGACAAGAGCTCGGTCAATTTAGTTTTAGCAAAGAGTTGAGTAAAAAATCTGATGGCTCTTGCATGATTGTTGTAGCTACAGATGCACCACTAGATAGCCGCAACCTGGAACGCTTAGCCAAACGTGCATTCATGGCATTGGCAAAAACAGGAGGTATTGCTTCCAATGGCAGTGGTGATTATGTGATTGCATTTTCAACAGATAGTAGTTTAAGAGTGCCGCATGTTGCGCGTACAAAAACAATTACTTCGTCATTATTGGTGAATGATGCTGTTACCCCTTTATTTCTTGCAGCTATTGAAGCCACAGAAGAAGCGGTGTTGAATTCTTTGTTCATGTCTGTTACGATGAAAGGAAAAAATAATCGTGAAATACCGAGATTACCGGTGGAGAGAGTGAAAGAAATTTTGAGGAAGTATAATAAGATTAAATGAAGTAGGATGGAACGCAGATCTTTATGATTGATTATGATGATAAATAATTAGGGTAAAATCATAACCAATCATATCCAAAGGACTCCTGTGGAGAAAATCTGCGGCCCAACAAATAACATCAAGTATATTATGATCACATACATCAACGGAACATTTATTGATTCAACAGCCGCCGCCATTCCCGTCAACGATCTGGGTTTACAACGTGGGTATGGTGTTTTTGATTTCTTGCGTGTAAAAGGGTCTCAACCTCTTTTTCTACAACAACATATCGATCGATTGTATCGCTCATTGGAATACATGCGTTTACAATTACCATATCGTAAAGAAGAATTGATCACCATTATCCAATCCTTGATTGATCAAAATCAATTACCACATTCGGGCATACGCATCACCGTAACCGGCGGCGCTTCACCGGATGGATATACACCCGTTGAGCCGCATCTTATCATTGTACAACAGTTCATCCCAGAACCACCGAATACAATATTGACATCACCCTACCGACTAGTTACCCATCAATACCGCAGACAATTACCCGAGGTAAAAACCACAGATTATCTTATGGCCATCTGGCTACAACCATGGATCAAAGAGCAAGGCGCACAAGATGTATTGTATCATTCCGATGGATGGGTGAGTGAATGTCCACGTTCCAACTTCTTTATTATTACACAAGAAAACATGCTCGTAACCCCCAATGAAGGAATGTTGAAAGGAGTAACAAGGGCCAATATCCTTTCCGTAGCCAGGGAAATGATGCAGGTGGAAGAAAGACCGGTAAGTTTGGATGATATCCGTAATGCCAAAGAAGCTTTTGTTTCCAGTTCTACCAAACGAATCATCCCGGTAACAGCTGTGGATCAGGTAGATTTTGGAATTTATACTGACAATAGTTTTTCCGCCAGACTTTTTGAGGCATTACGATTGCTTGAAAAGTAGGTTTAGCGGGGTAATCCATCACATAAATATGCTGTTTTTTATACCCTTTGCAGATAGTAGATTTGTAAAGTGCTGCTTCGTATATCTTCTTATATAGTGGGATTCCTGTTTTGTGCAGTGATGGCTACTGCACAAGTAGGTTATACATTCACCCAGCTCAGTACAGATGATGGTCTTGCCAGTAACGATGTACATGCATTGCATCAAGATGAAAAAGGTTTTATCTGGGTAGGAAGTTCAAATGGATTACAACGCTTTGATGGTACCAAGTTTGTCAACTTTTTCATGCCGGGTAAAAAAGACAGCGATCCATTACCTATTTCAACACTCGATTATATTGTACCCGGCAAGAATGGAACCTTATGGCTCTATTTTCCTGAATTACGTGAAGTGGGCATTTTTGATCCTTCTAAATTTATTTATCGTAAAGTTCCTATCCGTCCCGATAAACCTATTCCACCAAGAATCAATGCACGATTGTGGAAAGACAGAATGGGAAGTATTTATCTTTCCATTCAACCTACCGGTATCTTAAAATATGACAGTGCTGCCGGTGCTTTTACATCTTCTGCTCCTTTTAAAGTTCCTGAAAACTGGAGCTATGGTATACGTTCTGCTGAAGACCCACGTAACGGATTGTTATGGCTTACGTTTGGAGATAAGGGCTTGGCAGCATATGATTATAAAACCGGCGAGACCTACACGCACTTATACAATCCTAAAAAAATTCCACTGCTCAATAACTGGCGCGTGCAAGAAAGTATCGCCAATATATTCATTGATAAAAGTGGTCGATATTGGTTGTATAACTGGCCGGTTTGGGGAGGTGGTGGTGAAGTGATCCATTGTTTGGATTCCACAGGAACACGTTATTTGAAAGATACTGCCGGACTGGTTGTATATACCGGTAAATATGGTGAGTACAGGAATATGGCAGAACTGCCGAAAAGTGGAATTTGGGTTTTTGGGTTGGATAAATTATTCAGCTTCCATAAAAAGACCAACAAATTCATTTATTATAAAAGCGACCCACTTAGAACTTTTGATATCCATTATGAAATTGTACATCAGGTCATAGAAGATCGAGAAGGTGGTATTTGGGTAGCTACCAATGAAGGTTTGTATTTTTCTTCTCCCGGCACCGATGGCAATGGCGTGCAGAATATGATGATAATGGATAAGAAAGGGTCTCATGAATTCACCGATATTCTGGAACTCAATAATGGCGATTATTGGTTAACCAGTTGGGGTATGGGTGTTGTAACACTTGATCGAACTTTTAAAAAGAAGCAGTACAATATTTTTAAACCCAGACCTTCTTCTTGGCCTTTAGCTACAAAAAAAGGCGTAACCCTAACCTGGTGTATGCATCAGGAAAAAGCCAGTGGTGATGTTTGGATTGGATCAAACGGTGGTATTCTTACTCGCTATAATCCGGTAACCGATAAAACTACATACTACAATCCACCCGAGTTTGCCAACGCAACCGTTCGATATATCACAGAAGATAAAAAGGGGCGTTTGTGGTTCAGCACACAAAGAGGAAGAATCATCATGTATGACAACAAAAAATTTACCGTTGTCAAAGATTTTGGAACTGCCATCATTCCTAAACTCATGTTTGATAAAGACGGATGGCTATGGGCAGCTGTTCAGGGAACAGGTATTGTTGCCATCAACAGTGAAACCGGACAAATACTACAACAGTATACCAAAGCAGACAATGGATTGTATGCTTCTACCGGAACAGATATCGATCAGTTGAATGACAGCACGATTGCGTTTGGAGCAGGTGCATTGAATCTTATCAATAAGCAAACAAAAAAAGTAAAAGTTATTTCTTACGAACAAGGATTACCCTCCAACTCCATCCAACGTTTACGAATCGATAGATCCGGTTACTTATGGATCAATACCAATAATGGTTTATGCAGGTACAACCCGTATAATAATAATATCACCACCTATTCCAACAGAGATGGTATGGTGATGAGTGAAAAAGTAAAAACGGCTGATTATCTCTGTAGTGAAGGCTATGTAATGTTCGCGGGGTCTAATTCACTGATGTTCTTTCAACCGGAAATGTTTGAAACCAATCAACAACCTCCGGATGTCAGTATAACGGATTTCAAATTATTCAACGAATACCTGCCCATTGATTCCCTGGTGGCACAGAATCAGGTAAAATTGAAATATGATCAGAACTCTTTTAGTCTTTATTTCTCTTCACTGAGTTATATCAATCGTGATAAGCTGATCTATTACTATAAAATGGATGGCATCGATGAAAATTGGCAAAAAGCAGATCGACAAAACCTAGTCAATTACTCATTACTCCCACCGGGTAAATATGTATTCAATGTGTATTGTGAAAATATTGACGGGGTAAGATCAAGAGATATCACCACACTGATCATTCATATCAAACCTCCATTCTGGAAAACATGGTGGTTCCTGAGTTTAATGGGTCTGGCATTTTTCGGACTCTTATACTTTATACATCGTCTGCGTATCAATAGAATATTAGCCGTTGAGAATTTACGCAACCGTGTTGCCCGTGATCTGCATGATGATATGGGTTCAACACTGAGCACCATCAATATTCTCAGCACCATGGCGAAAAGTAAGTTGAATACGGATAACGTGCGTGTGAGTGAATACCTCGGTAAGATCAGCGATAACAGTCAACGCATGATGGAAGCCATGGATGATATTGTATGGAGTATCAAACCCATGAATGATTCCATGCAAAAAATAAC
>CAYMQQ010000099.1:1472-7183 GCA_964392685.1 uncultured Sediminibacterium sp. | reverse complement strand
GGTTGAATATTTTTATAATGCCTGCTCCCGCAGGTTTATATTCAGTGTTAAGTACGATTACTGGTTGGCCCGGTGTGAATTTCATAAAAAAAATGTTTTTAATAAATACCGGGTTTGGATCAGGATTCAGGAAAATCAGCTTTTAATATTTCTTCGGCACGTTTGGAAACATCGGCTCCGAAAATCTGCGGGTGTGAAATGATTTGCTTGAATTGAGGCTTTAATTGGCCTTTCTCTCCATCATTATTTTTCCCTTTTAAAACATGCTTGTATGAAAAGCTTTTCAACTTGGAAAGGCGGCCGGACAGGTTAGTTGCCTGGAATGTTTGCTCCAGGAATTTTTTAAATGCCTGCGTATCCTGCATGAGAGCATAATACTGGCTCTCATCATTATTGATTTCAAAATACAGATGAGTAGCGATAATATAGGTACGGGTATGAAAAGATTCAGTTTTGTTTTCACCAGCATTCGGGTCGGCTTCTTTTATACCTATTGTTTGGGTTTGATCTGCGGTAATAGTATTTAAAAAAGCTTTTATGGCTTCATCTGAAACCTGGGCCGCTTCAAACAAACTGGTCATTTCTTTTTTGGCGCGCGGGTTTTGTAGGATATTTTGTATGACAGAAAGGGTTAGGGATTTTTTATTGACCGATTTGTGTTTGGCCAATTCATTTTTTATTTCATCCAGAAGGCTGTTTAAATATAAGCCTGGGGAAATTGTCCTGTCCTCGTTCCTGCAAAAGACGAAATGATACCATTTGAATTTGATAAAGTTCTCAGGGGTGGGTTTGAGGTCGTATTTGATACTTTGCCAAAGCCAGTTCTTCATCGGTATTGTCAAATGGGGTTAAATTAAGACCAAAAAAATATTCAAATGTAAAATAAAAAAAAAGAATAAATAAAAAGGGGGAAAAATGGATGAAATGCAACACGAATGCAACACAAAAAAAGCAAAACCCGCGACCAGCGCGGGTTTCAGAGGTGCTAAAGTGATCCCGCTGGGACTCGAACCTAGGACCCTCCCGATAAAATCGGGATGCTCTACCAAACCGAGCAAGAATCAAAAAAGCAAAAAAGGCTACGATCATTCGTAACCTTTCTATCTGTGATCCCGCTGGGACTCGAACCCAGGACCCATACATTAAAAGTGTATTGCTCTACCAACTGAGCTACGGAATCTCCTTCCTTAGAACTGAAAATACATTGCTGTATTTCCGTTTTGGGAGTGCAAAAATAGGTGAAATAAAAAACCAGCCAAATTTTTGTGCTTCTTTTTTAGAGTATTTACTCACATTCAATTCATTATAAGTGATATGAAACTGTATTTTTGTTCCTTAATGATTTGAATTATGTCGCAATTCCTCAACAAAGTGGTAGTAGTTACCGGTGGCTCCGATGGAATCGGTAAAGCATTGGTAGAAGCTTTTTTGGTCTTGGGTGCTAAAGTGGCTACTTGCGGAAGAAATTATGATAAACTTTATCAACTACAGTCTGCTCACCCGGGTGCTCCTTTATTGATTCATACTGCGGATGTTAGCAAAGAACAGGATTGCAGACAATTCATCGACATCACCATTAAGTCATTTGGTACCATTGATATCCTGATCAATAACGCAGGCATTTCCATGCGCTCCATTTTCGAAGAAGTGGAATTGGATACTTTACGTAAAGTCATGGACATCAATTTCTGGGGTACTGTGTATTGTACCAAGTTCGCTTTACCGCATATTTTGAAAAACAAAGGAACCATTGTAGGCATTTCATCCATTGCCGGTTATCGAGGATTACCGGGTAGAAGTGGGTACTCCGCTTCCAAATTTGCAGTCAATGGTTGGATGGAAGCACTCAGAACCGAATTACTCGAGAGTGGAACCAATGTACTATGGGTTTGTCCAGGCTTCACCACTTCTAATATCCGAAATGTTGCGTTGAATAAAACCGGACAATCACACGGAGAGTCGCCCATGGATGAGGGTAAAATGATGAGTTCGGAAGAATGCGCCACACATATCATTGCAGCCATCGAAAAAAGAAAAAGAACCATTGTCCTCACATTCACAGGAAAGAGAACTGTTTTCATGAATCGCTTTTTCCCTTCGCTGACAGATAAGCTGGTTCGTAAGTTTTTCTTCAAAAATGGACAATTGGTGAAATAACCGACGTATCCTGACGTTACTATTGCGGCATGCCCATACTAACGTTGACAACTGATATAGGCCAGCGAGATTTTCTCGTGGGTGCTATCAAAGGACAGTTCCTGCAACTGGATCCTTCTGTCAATATTTGTGATATCACACACTACCTGCCCCAAACCAATTTCCCGCAGGCGGCTTATATCTGTGCGAATGCCTTTCAACATTTTCCTTCAGGTACTTTTCATCTGATCATTGCCAATTTATTTGAATCACCCTTGAAGTATGTGCTGATGGCCAAACACCGCCAGCAGTTCATCATCTGCTCCGATAATGGCTTATTGACCATGATTACAGGTGAAAAACCCAAAGAAATCATCGCCATACCACTGGGTACAGCTAAAAATCTTTTGCAAATAACCAGTGTAATAGCCGTGGCTGTCAACACGTTCTCTAAAACCGGACAACTCAGTAGTATCGGACAAACCGTTGATCAAATCGATGAAAAATATCCACTTAGACCTACGGTTGGGCCAGATTGGATTGAAGGACAGATTTTGTTTATTGATCAGTTTGAAAATGTGGTGATCAATATCACAGAGGCTGAATTCAATGAACATCGTAAGGGAAGGAACTTTAAGATCGTTTTTAAAAGAAATGAGGTCATCGAAACGATCAGCGCCAACTATACAGCCGTTCCGGAAACGGAAAAATTGGCATGGTTCAATTCCGCCGGTTATCTCGAAATAGCCCTCAGGAATGGGAATATGGCCGGACTTTTCGGCTTACAGGGTTTCAATGAGCAACTCCAAAAGACACCATCTATCGATACCAGCTGGTTCTACCAGACCATCCGAGTATTCTTCGAGGGGTAAGGTCGAGGGTTAGCTTCTTTTCACCTTTCACCATTCACTTTTCACTTCTTTCCAGTATTTTCGCATCCGCAATGACATCGTCATTGGATCATTAAATCAATCAAAATCTTATGGCATACGACGTAATCGTTATTGGAAGTGGTCCGGGTGGATATCCTGCTGCTATCCGTGCTTCTCAGCTGGGTTTTAAAGTAGCAATCATTGAAAAAGAAAGTCTGGGTGGTATCTGTCTGAACTGGGGCTGTATTCCTACCAAAGCATTGTTAAAAAGTGCTCAAGTATATGAATACCTGAAACATGCTTCTAACTATGGTATCAATGCAACCGGTACCCATGATTTCGGTGGTGTTATCAAACGTAGTCGTGGTGTTGCGGATAAAATGAGTAAAGGTGTTCAGTTCCTGATGAAAAAGAATAAGATCGATGTCATCATGGGCTATGGTAAAGTGCAGTCTAAAGGAAAAGTGGAAGTAACTGCAGCCGATGGCAGCAAACAAATTGTAGAAGCGAAATATATCGTGATCGCCACCGGTGGTCGCAGCCGTGAATTACCGAACCTGAAACAAGACGGAAAAAAAGTAATCGGTTATCGCGAAGCGATGGTATTACCTGAACAGCCTAAGAGCATGATCGTTGTAGGAAGTGGTGCGATAGGTGTTGAATTTGCTTATGTATACAATAGCATGGGTACCAAAGTAACCATCGTTGAATTCATGCCACGCATTGTTCCGGTAGAAGATGAAGATGTTTCTAAAGAATTAGAGAAGCAATACAAAAAGCAAGGCATTGAGATCATGACCAATGCTTCTGTTGAATCAGTAGATACTTCTGGAGCCGGTGTAAAAGCACAAGTGAAAAAACAAGATGGTTCTGTTGTAACCCTTGAAGCAGATGTGGTATTGAGTGCAGTAGGAGTGGTAGCCAATATCGAAAATATTGGTCTGGAAGAAAATGGTATCAAAACAGAAAAAGGAAAGATCATAGTTGACAAATACCAGCAGACATCTTTAGCAGGTGTGTATGCAATTGGTGACTGTTCACCCGGACAAGCACTTGCTCACGTTGCTGCCAAAGAAGGCATCAATGCAGCAGAGCATATGGCTTATTTAGAGAAAAAACATCATCACTTACCGGAAGCGATTGATTATAATAATATCCCGGGCTGTACGTATTGCATTCCTGAAATTTCCAGTGTAGGTTATACTGAGAAAGCAGCTAAAGAAGCCGGATATGAAATCAAAGTAGGTAAGTTCCCATTTGTAGCGAGTGGTAAAGCCAGTGCTGCCGGTGCTACCGAAGGTTTTGTGAAAGTGATCTACGATGCGAAATATGGTGAATTCTTAGGATGCCACATGATCGGTTACAATGTTACTGAAATGATTGCTGAAGCAGTTGTTGCACGTAAACTCGAAACCACTGCACATGAAATTTTGAATGCAGTGCATCCACACCCAACCATGAGCGAAGGATTGAAAGAAGCAACAGCGGCTGCTTATGGGGAAGCGATTGATATTTAGGATGTCTGATTTGATATTTTTTTTTGAGTGATGCCGGATATTTTGTCCGGCATCTTTTTTTGTTTTCGACTGTCATATTTGCTAAAAATTATAAACGATCCATTTTCATGTTGAATGGGAGTGGTATTGTATGGGGAAACTTCATTTTTGTTTGGCAGAAAAACTTTAACTTAAAGGGATTTTTCCAAAAGACCTATCCTCAATCATCATACATTAAAATCACTATATGGCTAAGATTACACTAAAAGTCAATAAGAAGGAACATACGATTGATGCCGATCCCCAAATGCCGCTGTTATGGGCTATCCGCGATATCGTTGGATTAAAAGGAACCAAATATGGATGTGGCGTTGCACAATGTGGCGCCTGCACGGTTCATATGGAGGGGCAACCGGTTCGTTCTTGTTCCATTCCTGTGATCGGTGCTGCGAATAAGTCCATCACCACCATCGAAGGGTTATCAGATGATAACTCACATCCGGTTCAGGCTGCCTGGATAGAAGAACAGGTGCCGCAATGTGGTTATTGTCAGTCCGGACAAATCATGGCCGCCGTTGCGTTATTACAAAAGAAAACTTCACCCACAGATGCGGATATTGATGCAGCCATGCAAGGACATATTTGCAGATGCGGTACCTATCCAAGAATACGAGAAGCCATTAAAAAAGCTTCCAAGAAAATGACTGTAAAAGGGTAGTACCTACATTATTCAACCACAACAATGACCAATCATGGAACCAAAAGATATTTCAAGAAGAAAATTCATTAGGGCCACCGGCTTATCAGCCACTGCACTCACATTGGGTTTTTATTTTTCAGGTGAATCCAAGGCATCTACTATTATCAAAGGAGAAGATGCAGAGAATTATGGCGTATCACTGAATTCATGGATACATATTGATACCAATGGTAAAGTCACCATCGTTAGTCACCGTGCTGAAATGGGACAAGGAGCTTATCAGGCGATCCCGCAAATGATTGCAGAGGAATTAGAAGTAAACCTCGATGAAGTCAATATCATTTTTGGTAAAGGGGATACTGTAAAATATGGCAATCAAATTACCGGTGGTAGCTCTACGGTACGAGGAACTTACAAGAACTTATCAAAGCTCAGTGCCAGCGCTCGTGAAATGCTGATCACCGCTGCTGCAAACAAATGGAGTGTTCCTGCTGCAGAATGTTATGC
>CAYMQQ010000099.1:0-1372 GCA_964392685.1 uncultured Sediminibacterium sp. | reverse complement strand
ACTTGGGCTGCGATGCAGGGACGAAAAGCATTAAAAGTAGTATGGGATGATGCAGGCTTTGATTATGTGAATACGGAAGACATCTATAAAAAAATGAAAGCGGAGTTACAATCCAAAGAAGGATTGTCTGCCAAAAAGCAAGGTGATCCCGATCCAATCTTGGCACAACAAAAAACCAAATTGGATGTGGTCTATGAAACACCCTATCAAGCCCATGCCTGTATGGAACCTTTGAATTGTATCGCACATCATAAAGGAGACGCTATTGAGATTTGGGGACCTATTCAGGCGCCTGATTGGGTGCAAGGGGATATCAGTCAAAAAATGGGTGTGAAAAAAGAAAACGTGATCGTGAATATGACTTTTCTCGGAGGTGGTTTCGGGCGCAAAGCATTTTTAGATTATACACATGAAGCCTGTTTGATTTCCAAAGAAGCAGGAGCACCGGTGCAAGTTATTTGGACAAGAGAAGATGATATGACACAAGGACCTTTCCGTCCGGGTGTGAGTTACAGAGCGGAAGGTGCTGTAAATAATGGAGAGATCAGTGCGATCAAGTTCAGATTATGCGGACAGAACATCGGACATTGGATGGGTAGCAAAAAAGATGTACCGAATGATAGTGTGTTGGAAGGCTTTCAACCGCATTATTTTGATAGTATCAAAAATATCAGCTTCTCAGATGTGCCCTTTGAAACGCCGATTCCGATTATGTGGTGGCGTTCAGTATATGCATCTACCAATGGGTTTGCTTATGAGAGTTTCATGGATGAACTCGCTATTGCTGCGGGTAAAGATCCATTGGCATTCAGAAAGCAAAACCTCAAGAGTGATCGTTGTCAAAAATTATTGGATAAAGTAGAGCAGGTGTCAGGATGGAAGAACAGAAAACCCAAACAAGGTTATGGTATAGCGATCACAGAATGTTTCAGTAGTACGGTGGCGCAAGTGGTGAAAGTGTCTAAAGATGCAACTGGTAAAATCAAAATCGATAAAGTATGGGCGGTGATGGATTGCGGATGGTATGTAAATCCGGATACCGTTCGTGCGCAAGTAGAAGGTTCTATCGTAATGGCATTGGGTGCCGCTACCAATCATGAAATTCATTTCAAAGATGGACTGACAGTAGAGAAAAATTTCAATACCTATCGCATGCCAAAAATCAATGAGATTCCACCTATTGAAGTATTTATCATGGATAACAATGAAGATGCAGGTGGTGTTGGAGAACCCGGATTGCCACCATTCACGCCGGCATTGACCAATGCGATTTATGATTTAACAGGAAAACGAATCAGAAAGTTACCCTTTGATCTAGCGAAGGTTTGATCGGATTTATTTTGATAATTTGCAGGTATGAAAAAGAAGATAT
>CAYMQQ010000098.1:4956-7335 GCA_964392685.1 uncultured Sediminibacterium sp. | reverse complement strand
CAGTTCATCTACATACACAATTCCACGCTCTGCGGCTGCTACATCATAATTACAGTTCTGTAATAAACGCGTGAGCATACTCTCAACGTCTTCACCAACATAGCCTGCTTCTGTAAAGACTGTAGCATCAACAATGGCAAAAGGAACGTTTAATAAACGAGCAATGGTTTTTGCTAATAATGTCTTACCGGTTCCTGTCTCACCAACCATGATGATATTGCTCTTTTCAATCTCAACATCATCCTGTTGTTGTTTCTGCGTTACGCGTTTGAAATGATTATATACAGCAACAGATAATACTTTCTTCGCATCATCTTGTCCGATCACATATTCATCCAGAAATTTCTTGATCTCTGCCGGTTTGCGGACATTCAGTTTGAAACCTGAGTTGGCGGAATTGTTTTCTGCTTTATTATTCAGTTCTTGTACAATGATCTCCTGTGCGTGCTCTACACAATTTTCACAGATATGCCCTTCCTGTCCGGCTATGAGGATCTTCACTTCATCGCGACTTCTACCGCAGAAAGAACAGTGTAAATGATTTGATTTTGCCATACAATGATTGTCAGACCTGTATTTCTGTGCTAGACACGAATCATCAGTCCGATGTTGCAAAGTTAACCCCGTTCAGACTACTAAACGGGGTTAAAAAGGATAAATAAGGTGTATTTCGATTAAATTTTCGACAAAACTGCGTCTACAATGCCATATTCAACGGCTTCAGTAGCATTCATCCAGTAGTCTCTGTCGAAGTCTTTCATGATCTGTTCTACCGTTTTCCCGCAATTATCAGCCAGAATTTTGGCTCCTAATTCTTTGGTTTTACGGATCTGTTCAGCATGAATTTCAATATCAGCACTGGTTGCCTGGAAGTAACCTCCAATACTAGGTTGATGAATCATCACTTCCCCATGCGGATAGATGAACCTTTTTCCTTTGGCACCCGCACTCAATAAAATAGATCCCATACTGGCTGCCAGTCCCATACAAATAGTACTTACCGGACTTTGGATCATTTTAATGGTATCATAAATGACCATACCACTGGTTACTACGCCTCCCGGACTGTTGATATAAAACTTGATTTCTTCGCCGGGTTTATCGGCATCCAGCAATAATAATTTACTGACTACATCACGTGCAGATTTGTCTTCAACAGGTCCCCACAAGTAAACCGCTCTTTTTTCAAAGAACAATTTTTCCATCTTCTTCATCATAAAACCAGTCTGCTCTTGTTTATCATCCTTTGGTTCATTCTCTTCCTCATCTTCCATGAGGTAGGGGTTGATGTATTTTGAGTGTATCATGTTTCCTAGTTTATACTTATTAATTTGTTGTAAACGGCATATGGTAAATGGTTCATAGCGTATGGTAGGAATTTACAGCAATTTACTATGAGCTATGAACTATTAGCTATACGCTTCCTACTTCTTCTCCTTCCTCGGATTGGTCAACAAAACCTCATCTACCAGTCCATATTCCTTGGCTTCCTGAGCGGTCATCCAGAAGTCGCGGTCGCTGTCTTGGGCGATGGTGGCTACATCTTTTCCGGTATGATGTGCAGTGATGGAATATAGTTCTTGTTTCAGTTTCTTGATCTCACGGGCTGTGATTTCAATATCGGTGGCTTGTCCACCAATAGCACCACTGGGCTGGTGCATCATGATACGACTATGTTTCAATGCCGTACGTTTTCCTTTTACACCGGCACACAACAGAATTTGTCCCATACTGGCAGCCATACCGGTACAAATGGTAGCTACATCCGGACCAATAAACTGCATGGTGTCATAGATGCCCAAACCTGCATATACACTGCCTCCCGGACTATTGATATACATCTGGATATCGCGACTGCGATCGGTACTTTCTAAGAATAGTAATTGTGCGGTAACAATATTGGCTACATAATCATTGATACCCTCACCCATAAAAATAATACGGTCCATCATCAAGCGGCTGAATACATCCATACTGGCTACATTCAGGGGGCGCTCTTCAATGATATAGGGGGTGAGATTGGTTACATGGTGTTGCTGATAACTATGCAAAGTGGCACTGCTGATACCACGGTGTTTTACTGCATACTGCTCAAACTCTTTTCCAAAATTCATATTGATTCAATTTTCGCTTTGAAGATAAGTGATTTGCTATTTCACCGGACAAAACCTTGTTCAAATACTGTGCAAAGCTCTGTTTAAGACAACAAGTCACGTGGAATGTCTGATGTAGGATGTCGGATGTCTGATTTGTCATGTCAGAGGGCAGGGCAAAAGTTTGATTTCTTGATTTTTTGATCTTTGATTTATTAAGAAAGCTCATAAAAAAGCCGGATATGACTATCCGGCCTTAATTCTATTTCTTACATCTGACATCAGA
>CAYMQQ010000098.1:0-4856 GCA_964392685.1 uncultured Sediminibacterium sp. | reverse complement strand
AAATCAAGAAATCAAACTTCAAAAATCCTAATGGTGGTGATGGTGCAGTTTTTCTGCAAAGGCTTCGGCGCTGATGCTTTCTTCTTTAGCAGTTACCTGAGACTCCAACAAACCAAACAATTTTTCGGTGCTGATGCGGTGGTAGCTTTCCTCTACGTATTTTCTATCCTGCATCATGCGGTTGGCATAATCGTCAACCCATTGTTGGTTATCGCCTAATGCACCCAATTGTCCGCCCATATAGCTGAACAATTGTTGTTTAGCAAATTCACGGATATCATCAGGATGTACTTCAATTTTATTGTCTGCAACCAGCTTGCTGCTTACCAATGTCCATTTCAATTGGTTGATGAAAGTTGGATATTCCTGTTCTGCTTCTTCGGCAGTCTTTTGCTTTTCGCCACCGGTTTGTAACCAGCGTTTCAGGAAGCTTTCAGGGAATTCCATATTGGTGTGATCTACCAAGTGATGATAGATCTGATCATGGATTTGATTGCGAGCTTGTTGTGCGTAGTAATTTTCAATTTCTTTCTTTACTTCTGCACGGAAATCTTCAGCAGTTGTGATTTCGTTATTCGGATAAACTGCTGCAAAGAATTCAGCGTTCATCTCAGCTTTCTCTACCAGTCCAACCTTAGTGATCAATAACTTGAAATAACGGTTGCCATCAGCAGGAGTGAGACCAAGGTCAGCCAGAATAGCTTCTTTCTCTTTGTCTTCAAAGGCTTTATCCAACTGCAATACAACGGTATCATTGGTTTTCTTACCTATGAAGTTTTTGCGGAATGATGCTTCAAAATATTTAACCAGTAATGAGTTGTCTTTGCTAATTCCACCTTCAATTTCATTGCCATTCTCATCACACTCAATAAATTTTACATTCAGTACGTTTTCATCACCGGCAACGGCTTCCGGCTCGGTCATTTTTCCATTACGGATTTGTAAACGTTCAACTTCCTGATCGATCATTTCATTTGTTACATCAATCACATAACGTGTTACTTTGATCTTTTTAGTGTCGATCTCAACGTTGGGTTTTAAACCAATCTCAAAAGCAAAGCTTACATCAGCAGGATTATTCATATCTAATGCACGTGCATCGTTGTCTAATGGTAAAGGCTGAGCGAAAATGTCTAACTGCTCGTTATTCAGATAAGTATTCAATTCCTTTTCTACTGTACGCAACACTTCATCAGTGAAAACACTTTGTCCGTACATTTTCTTTACCAATCCGGCAGGCACCATTCCCTTTCTGAATCCTGGGATATTAGCGGTCTTTGCATATTTCTTCAGACTCTGCTCAAAACCTGATAGGTAGTCTTCCTTATTTAAAGTAACGGTCAATTTGTCGGTCAGTAATCCAATGTTTTCTCTGGTAACGGTGGCCATGATATATATTTTATTGATATTTTATTGGTTGAATCTCAAATCTTATCTTCAATAAGTTAGAAACTCTTTTTCCAAACGGGCAGCAAAGGTAGGAGTTTAACGCATAAAAACAGCTGTCAAACACCAAATAAGCCGCTATGGGCAATGCTTTTCTCTTTTTCTTGCTAGCATTTCTTAGTGAAATTGTAGGAACTGTGGGTGGATTTGGATCTTCGGTCTTCTTTGTGCCTTTGGCAGGCTTCTTTTTTGATTTTAAAACCGTATTGGGAATCACTGGATTATTGCATGTCTTCAGCAATATTGCCAAACTGGTACTTTTCAGACAGGATATTCAATGGAAACTGATCTGGAAGATAGGAATACCCAGTGTGGTATTGGTGATTGTAGGTGCTTGGTTAACCAATCGGGTAACTTTTCAATATGCAGAACTGTTATTGGGTATTTTTTGTGTGGTCTTCGCTATCCTTTTCTGGTGGAAACCACACATGAAAATGAAAGCAAATACCGGTAATGCTATTGCAGGTGGCGGACTAGCGGGTTTTTTGGCCGGATTTATTGGAACAGGTGGGGCTATTCGTGCCATAACCCTAACCTCCTTTGCATTAGAAAAAAATGTCTTCATTGCTACTTCTGCAGCTATTGATTTTGGAGTAGATCTCAGTCGTTCAATCGTATATGTCAATCAAGGTTATGTGCAGGGAAAAGATTGGTGGTATTTACCCGGACTTATTGTAATTGCTTTTTTGGGGTCTTATTTGGGCAAGATGATCTTGAATAAAGTGCCTCAGGAGACTTTTAGAAAAATCGTATTGTTCTTTGTTTTTGCTACAGGGGTGGTCATGACATTTAAAGCCTTAACAATATGATGGGATTTTTAAATCAATGATTATCAGTATATTGTAAATATTTTCACCATTCTTGTTTATTTTTCGTGCATTCAATGTTGACAAATACCGGCTGGGAGAAGCAACAGAAAAAGGGGGGCTTTGTATCTTACAGATATGGAAAGCACTTATTACACCTTGCAGACTTTGTACAGGATTGTAAGAGAAGAACCCCATCCCGAGCAATACCTCTGTACACCACGGGAGATGATCCTGTATTCTACATTTAGCTGGGATACTATTCATAAGCATTTACTGGCATTGGCTCAGCAGGGGCTTGTGATGTTACAGCAGTTGGATACTCCTCATTGTTATATCACCACCCAAGGCATTGAAACTGTGAAATCTTCTTTTGCCAATGAAGGCAGTAATGAAACGATCGGTTTATTGGTCAAGCGAGAAGCGGTATAAAGAGAACTTTTTTACATAAGTAAGGCCCTCAATGAGGGCCTTTGTTTTTTGTGCGGATGATAGGAGTCGAACCTACACGCCTCGCGGCGCCAGATCCTAAGTCTGGTGCGTCTGCCAATTTCGCCACATCCGCTTTTCCGTTGCCGGGTGGCAAAAGTAGGGGATTTACTCAGAAAATAATGGTAAAACTCGTTCCTTTATTTGGTTCACTGGTTACGGAAATGGTACCCCCCAATTCATCGACCTGATGTTGGACGAGGTACAATCCGATTCCCTTACTGTCATTCTCAACTTCAGTATTGCGTTGGAAACGAAATAAAGTAGGGCCAAATTTGTCCATGTCAATCCCTTTGCCATTGTCACTCACCCTTAAGCAAACACGTCCGTTATCCATGAAGCTTTCCAGTCGAATTTCCAGCGGGGTTTCTTCACGACTATACTTGAGCGCATTACTGATGAGATTGTATAAAATACTATGGAGATACACTTTTGCATAATCAAAACTTGCTACGGTAAAATCCCTGTATATGACTGCATATTTTTGTTGGATCAAATGGTCTAATTGAACCAGTACACTATTGGTGATGGCATCAAAATCACATGTACTCAAAGGGGATTTTTGATCCAAGTGCCATTGTAACAATTTGATCAGTTCATTCAAATTATTGTACAGATCATTACTGGCCTGTTTTAAATACTGAAAAGCTTGTTGACCTGATTCTTCGTCTTTTTTACTTTCATATACTTGTAACAACTTCTTGATATTATTTGCGGGTCCTCTTACGTCATGTGTTATGATGCCTGCAAAATCTTTGAGTTGTCTGATCTTTTTTTCGAGTTCTTCCTGAATTTTCAGTTGTTGAACATTTTGATCAACAAGATCTTTATTCAGGGTAATAAGTGCTGAAATATCTGTAAAAGCCGCTACTGCAAATTTTTGTTGATTGACCTCAATCATACGAGTATTGGTCGAAAACCATTTCAACTCACCATTCCCAGTAGTAACTCCAATAATAACTTTGTTTTGTGGCTCACCTGAGCGAAGGGTCATAACCATCGGGTGTTCTTCAATGGGAAGAATGTTGCCGTCAAGACCAATGGCATTCCATTTTTCATCTCCGGAAGTATTACCCAATAATTGTTCAGCAGACACATGTAAAAGCTCTAATGCTTTTTTATTAAACCCAACTATTTTCCCTTCATGATTTTGAACAACTACGCCTTCTTCTAATGTATCAATGACGGCATTGAGGAATTGGTAATCTGTTGAATATTGCTGCGAAGAATCGTACATCAGGGGGTTGTATCATGCAATACTATTTATTATTAAAGTCTTATGTGTTTAAAAACAACTTAAAAACGGTTAACACATCAGAATTCTAGCTAAGCAAACGTTTGCGTTATTTGGTTGGCAATGCTTCTAAGATTTTTTTGATCACCCCATCCTGTGCTCTTCCATCAATCCAACGAATCACTGCTACCAGTTCATGTTCCGGATCAACATAGATGAGATTATTGCCATTGCCTACATGTGTAAATGCAGTAGCGGGTGCACTGGGTAAGAATTTACGATCGGTATTCAAGAACCAATTCATATAACCATAATCGTTTTTCGGAACTGTTGGTGTCAATGATTTTTTGATCCATTCTTCACTCAACAATTGTTTGCCATTCCATTTTCCACGATTCAATGTAAGCCAACCAAAACGTGCCATATCATAAGCATTGATGAACATGCCGCCACCCCAATGTCCACCGCCGCTTACAGATTGAACAGGCTGTCCATCCAAAACAATCCATGCATTTCTATAACCCGTCCACCGCCATGTATTGGAAGCACCAATCGGATCCATAATGGTTTGTTTGAGTACTTGTGGTAGCGGCTTTCTCCAAACACTGGTTGCTGCCAATGCCAATACATTTACCCTTACATCATTGTATTCATAAGTGCTGCCGGGTTTATTGCGTGGTCTGTTCAACCATTTATTCGCATCTGCGTCCGGTCTGTCTGCCCAATCCGGTTTGCCCCAAAGTGTTCCTTCCCAATCACTGGTTTGTCTGAGTAGATCATCCCAAGTGATAGTACGATTATGTGGCGATGCAAACGGAAACAAAAGTTGTGGGGTGCCTATTTCTTCTGCGGCTCTGTTGGTCGGTGCTTTTGGATCGTAC
>CAYMQQ010000097.1:0-7507 GCA_964392685.1 uncultured Sediminibacterium sp. | reverse complement strand
AAGCCTATAAATTCAAGACCAATGTAGACATGCATGAAAGATGTCCGGTTTGCAATCAGCCGACGGAAATCGAAGTGGGGTTTTATTATGGTACGGGATATGTGAGTTATGCCTTATCAGTAGCTTTTCTGGTATCTACTTTTATCGCATGGAAAGTATTGATCGGTATGACATTCTCCATTGATGATAACCGCATTTTCTATTGGATGGGTACAGCCTTTGTATTATTATTCATCATGCAACCCTTGATCATGCGATTATCCAGATCACTTTGGTTAAGCTGGTTTGTAAAATATGATCCAAATTGGCAAGAACATCCCATTGAAGAACCGGAAAGAATTGTTCCTGAACAAATGAATAACTGGTAAGTGCTTTATTGACTGTTTTTCCTCCATGTATTGATCAAAGAAGCCGTTGAATCAGACATACTGATCTTCACTGCAACACCACCACTTTTGATATATCCAATATAGTGGCAGCTGTCTTTTTGTGCAGCTATATACAGCGTCTTCACGATTTGTCCATCAGCAAAACAAAAGAATTTGGTATCATACTCACAGGGTGGATTTACTGCAAATGCATTTTTCATTTCTCTGAATGTAATGCTGTGAATGAATGCAGTATCATTCACACCAAATCTTGTATACACTTTCTGATCATTGATATCGGGAAAGAAATGCATATCAATACTATCTACTTTTTTGATTTCAGGCAAAGGATGTAAGTCAACCACCAATGAATCTGAACCGGTATTGGCGTCATCTGTTTGTTTATCAGATTGACAAGCATATAAAAAGCAAACAGCTATGACTAATGGAAACAAGTAACGCATCTCTATTATTTTAATCACAAAGAAATAAAAAAACCGCTCTGGATAAAAGAGCGGTTTTTCAATATAGTATCGAATATTATTGTCCTTTTGCAGGGAATCTTGTCCAGCTAGCCAACCAGTTCGTGGTACCAAATGCACCCACGTAGGTAGTTGTTGCAAAGAACGCATCCAAACCTGTAAAGCTAGCACCGGTTAATGCATCCGATCCAGTAGCGGGTAACAAGTTAGGAGCAGTTAATGCGAATGGAGATGTCAACTTGATATCAGCAGCATTTGCATAAGTCTTACAACCTTCTGACTCAGCTTTGGTTCTCATTGCAGCAGCAGTTAATGTTGCAGTAGTTAAACCAGACACTCTATAAGGATCAGCAACTGCATGTACCAGGTTATTCTTAAATTCAGAAGTACCACCTGCACCACTGTAATCATTAGCAGTTCCATCAGACTCAATAGAGAAACCACCTTTCTGCCATCCCATCAAGATTGAGTTACGCAATACAAAACGTACCGCTCTTCTCCATCTGTTACCAAAATTATGATTAGCAGCAGTACCAGTAGCGTTATTCGGACCTACAAAAGTGAAGTTGCTCAACACAGGACGCGTATAAGGAGTAGCAGCAGTACCGGAACCATCGTTATCTGCTTCGATACCATTACCTGCATCACCATTATCTACGAAAGAAGGGTCACGCAATGCAACCGCAAATTGAATTTTACCGGTATAACCGAAATCAAAATCAAAGTCATCATCCGCAGTACCATATGCAACCAGGTATTTAGCGTTTACATTACCACCAAAGAATTCATACGCATCATCATTACCGTAAATGATCTGAACATTTTCAATCGTTGTACCACTACCCACACCACCTAATGTCAAACCATTGATTTCAGAACCTGGGAAAGCGGCAATACCCGCATATTCAATACGAACATATTTCAAAGTACCGGAGTTATCATTCGCGTTGGTACCACCATATACACGATCCAAACCACCTTCAATTACAGGAGTAGATGTACGATTGGTAGGTGCATTACCTAAAATGATTAATCCACCCCAATCACCCGGATTACGTGCACCGGCATCCTGACCTGAAGTCATTACGATAGGTTTATCAACAGTACCGTTCGCCTGAATTTTTCCACCGCGCTCAATACAAAGAGCTCCTTTTTCTGTTTTATCACTTTTAATCGTAGTACCTGCTTCAATTGTAAGTGTAACTCCATTTGGAACATACACGTAACCTTTCAATGTCCAGGTTTTATCAGCTGTAAGGGTCTTATTTGCTGATAATGTACCTGACAAAATGGTTTCATTAGGATTTGTTGGCGGTGCGATAATATCATCTTCATCATCATTTTTTGAGCAAGATGTCATAGCTGCAACAGCCAGCGCCACTAAAGCAAGACGGGAAATCATAAGTGAACGTATCATTTTCAATGTTTTTATGCTGCAAAAGAATCGCTTTAATGTAATGGGTATGTTACCTCAGCGTTAACTAATTGTTACGTGGTATGGAGCGTAAAAGAGGGTGGTTGCCGGGTTATCAGGTGATCAGTTGGGTACTAGGTGCAAGGTACTAGGTACTAGGTTTAATAATACTAATCGCTTTGCGATTAGCTTTCAAACCTAGTACCTAGTACCCAGTACCTACTCCTTATATTCAAGCCGAATTAGAAATTATAAGAGAACCCGATACCAAAGCTGGCACCAAATAAATTACTCCACTGAATTCTATCTTCACTGCTCTTATACGCTCTGTTCTCTTTTTTAGATTCTACATTGTTGTAGAAGATCTGTCTTGTGTTCAACAAGTTTGCCATGTTGATCTTGATCTCCCCCTTTTTCTTCAGCACTTTCTTCGCCAACTGGAAATCCAGGATACTTCTTCCGTTCTCGTATACATCAGGAATACCAAAAGCACCTACGGTTTCAATACGCTGACCAATTCTGTTGAAAAGAACAGTACTGCTCCAGTTTGCATCTGTATCTGCATAAGTCAGACTCAAGTTTACCAGATAAGGTGACTGTCCTTGCATAGGTCTTTTGGTGTCGTAAGGATTAGATGAATTATCCAAGTCCACCGTAGACTTGATCAATGAGGTATTGGCACTGAAAGTAGTGTTGTTCCAGAATTCTCCATCACCTAAGAAAGAAAGCTTTTTACGTAGATCCAATTCAATACCATAAGCATAGGCATTATTAGGATTGAAGTATGTGATCACCTGGTATTCCAATGATGATTCACCGGACATACGCTGTTCAATAGGCTTGCTGAAATGCTTGAAGAATACAGAAGCAGAAATGATCTCACCACTTTGAGGATAGGTTTCAAAACGAAGATCAATGTTGGTATTCTGACTTCTTTCCAATGCACCATTACCACGAATAATCGCCGCTCTTACGAAATCGAAATAAGAGAAGTTCGCTACCTCACGGAAATCAGGTCTGGATACGGTTCTTGAAGCAGAGAAACGCAGATTTGATTTGTTGTTAAAGCTATAAATCAAGTTAGCAGATGGAAGGATATCCAAATAATTTTTCTTGATAATGGTATTGGTACCGGAAACATTACCGGTTTCTACTTCATAATTGAAGGTTTCAACACGTACACCCCAGATCAATCTCCACTTTTCATTGAATTTATTATCCAACATCAAATAAGAACCTGTCAATAATGAATTCGCATCATAACGGTCGGTGTTATTGGTAATGTCATTCAGGTAAAAACCTTCTGCATACATGTTACCGTCGTTGAATACTCTTCCCGGAGACAGGGTCAACAATGCGCTGTTGAAATTATTAAGATCTGCTGCTTCATAGCGGAAGGCACGGGCATCAAATTCACGGAGCTTGTATTGAGCTAAGAAACCGGCTTTTAAAGAAGAAGTAGTATTACCCCAGTTTAGTTGTTTACTGTAATCGGCTTTACCACCAATGGTATTTTCCAACAGCTCACTCCAGAAACGATAGGTATTTCTCAGGGCGATACCATATGGAATCGATTTATCATTTTGCTGAGACAAACTTTTCTGATAGGGCTGTGAACGGTAATCAGGCTGATCTTTCTGAGTGAAAGCATAGTTCAGATTCCATTTAAACTTATCATTCTTTTTACCAATCGCATGTTCACCTTCCAGTTGCGTACTGAAAATGGTTTTCACCATGGCAATGGCGATCCTGTTCTTATTGATGTATTGGAGGTCATTAAAATTAGATCCTTCTCTGATGGTGTTGTTGTTTTCAAATACCCTGTTGAAGAGATTTTTCAATACGATCTTATTCTTTCCTTTTTTGTACCCAATATTTAATAACGCACCTAGGCTGGTATTAAATGAATAAGAAGTATCTGCATAATCAAATAACAAGTTATTGGTACCGGTAGCATCACCGTATTGTTGTCTGTCAGTAACCTGAATGGTTTGTGAGTTTCTGTATGTGATAGCACCCAATACACCATAAGTACCACCCTTCTTGCCATTGAACTTTTTAGCAAAATTGATTTGTCCATTTAAACCCGGTAATGCTTTTGAGATATCATCTCCATAAGTATTGTACATTCTTTTGGAAACTTCAATTTTTTGGTCCAGGGGCAATGTTCTCCATCTATTGGTAGAAGGAAAACGTGAAGGAAAACTTCTGGTACCATCATCAAAACCCAGATAATCCAAACTACCTCTGTGACCGATATTAAAATCTTTACCGGTTGAAATGGTATTGTAAGAAGTAGAGAATGCCAGTCCGAAAGCATTCTTATAAGGGATATCTTTTGTTGTCACCTGAACGATACCACCTGAAAACTCACCGGGCATATCAGGAGTAGCTGTTTTATTGATCAGAACGTTGTCGATCATATCGGAAGGAACCACGTCAAAAGAAAAGGTTCTTCTATCGGGCTCAGTACTGGGCATTACCGCGCCATTGATGGTAGCAATATTATAACGGTCATTCAATCCACGAACGATTACATATTTATCATCCTGAACACTGGTACCTGTTACACGCTTCAATACTTCCCCTACGTTACGATCCGGAGATTTTTTGATCGATTCAGAAGAGATACCATCTGATACACTGGTATTATTTTTCTGCATGCTTAATACAGCATTTGCAGATTCGCGACGAGCGGGTGTAGCTGTTACCACTACTTCATCCAGTTCTTTTTTCTGTTCTACCAAAACAATATTCAATTCATTCAACTGTCCATTAACAACGGCGATCTCGTTGATGGTTTTGGTTTTATATCCTGTCAGAGAGAAAGTCAATTCATAAGAACCTGGAGCCAATCTAATGCTAAAGCGACCTTCCACATCTGTGGTTACATTGATTTTTTTAGCAGCGTTGTAAATGGTTACCCCGGTAAGTGCTTCATTATTAGAAGCAGAAGTTACTTTTCCGGAAAGTGTTCCTGTTTGAGCAGATAACACAGATACGAGCAGGAAAGATAAAAGGGTTAAGAAAGTAGATTTCACAGCGTTTATTTTGCCGCAAAAGTATTACCGCAATGTTACCGCTATGTTACGTCAATGTTAAGGGAATATTACCTAAGGTGATTTTAAAGTTCTGAGACCTACCGATTCAATCATTAGAAATGATTACTATCGATAACTTTCTTAATATCTAGGTTTAATTCAGGCAAGCGAAGTTGTATTGTATCCCAAAGAATTTGATGATTGACTCCAAAATAGTCATGAATGATAAAATTTCTAAAATCTTTTATGACACGCCATTCTATGTTCGGGTTTAAATCCTTGAATTCTTGTGGTAAACGAGCTACTGCTTCTCCAATGATCTCAAAATTTCTTTCTACGGCTTGCCTTGTTTTAAGATCAGACTCAAAATTTTCAAAAGAGTACCCTTCAGTAAACTGGAATATTGTTTGTATTGCTACAGAAATATCCTCTAATAAAAGTTTTGTGGAGCGTTCAGACATGTATTAGACTTTTCTCAACAAAGGGAAGATAATGAGGCTTAATACCTTTTCGAGATACGAGATCGATTTTTCTATTGAAAGCCGCTTCTAATTCATGCGCTAAACGGATATAGGCAAACGCATCAATTCGATCATTAAAATCTACCAATATATCAATATCACTTTTTTCATTCTGATCGCCACGTGCAAAAGAGCCAAAAAGACCCAGTTCTGAAATAGGATACTTCTTTTTCAGCTCTGCTTTTCGCTCTTTTAAGATATTTAATATCTGGTGGGTACTGTACATTGTGATATAAAAATACAAAATCCCGCTGAGCAGGATTCAAATTTGCAGAGAGGAAGGGATTCGAACCCTCGATACGGTTTCCCGTATACACACTTTCCAGGCGTGCTCCTTCAACCACTCGGACACCTCTCTGTGTAATGAATTAGATAAAGAACTATTTGCAGAGAGGAAGAGATTCGAACCCTTGATACGGTTTCCCGTATACACACTTTCCAGGCGTGCTCCTTCAATCCGCCTAGGCTGAACACCTCTCCATAAATTCTAAGATTTCTATGCTATCCACTTAATAGCAGAAAACCTATTTTTTAAGGACTGCAAAAATAGCGCTAAACCACTCAGTTTCCGAATATTTTTTGAGCATTTGCAGTTGTAATCGATGCAACTTCTTCTAAAGAGACTTTTTTTACTTCCGCCAATTTGACGGCTATTTCCAGGAGATAACTGCTTTCATTTCTTTTGCCTCGATAGGGAACAGGGCTTAAATAAGGAGCATCAGTTTCCAATACAAGGTGTTCCAACCCGATTCCCTCCAAAGCGGTGGGTAAACCTGCATTCTTATAGGTCAAAACTCCCCCGATTCCCAATAAAAACCCCATTTGCGTGATTTGTATCGCCGATTCATGACTTCCACTGAAACAATGAAAAATGCCTCTTAACCCCTTTTTTGCATAGGGTTTTACCATGTCAATGGTTTCCTGCATGGCATTACGGGTATGAATAACGATGGGTTTATTCCTGGCCAATGCCCAACTCATTTGTAGATCGAATGCTTTTTTCTGCGCTGCAGCGAAGGTTTTATCCCAATAAAAATCAAGCCCTATCTCACCAACAGCTACAAAATCTCTTTTGTCGAGCCAATCCTGCACAATAGCGAGTTCTTCATCAACATTTTCTTTCACTGAGCAAGGATGTAGTCCCATCATCGCAAAACATACGTTGGGATAAGCTGCTTCGAGATCCAGCATAGCTCGTATCACTTCACTATCTATAGCTGGCAGGTAAAATTTCTTGATGCCTACTTTTTGAGCTCGTTCGATAATATCGGATATTTCATCTCCGAATTCGGTTGAATATAAATGACAGTGGGTATCAATCAACATCATCCGCAAAATTCATAATAAATAACGATTTAGTCCAGTATTTAATTTTTTTTCTATCCGTATAAAATAAAAGGATAATGCCCTGCGTTATTAGTGTCGTATCCCGTGAGTAAAAAATCAACAGGCGATTTAAATGATTATCCCGATTAAATCGGGAAAAGATTGTTTTCATAGGGTACGGATTAAAAGCAGAGCCGAAGTTTCTACTTCGGCTATTTTTTTTGAATAGCAGAGAGAGTATAGTTGACAGTTGTAAGTTGATAGTTGACGGAAAGAAAGCAGTTATGTACCTTTATAAATACATCAGACATCAGACATCAGACATCAGACATCAGACATCAGACATCAGACATCA
>CAYMQQ010000096.1:0-7556 GCA_964392685.1 uncultured Sediminibacterium sp. | reverse complement strand
CCACTGGCAAAATAGCGGTAATTCTTATCGGTAAGATTCTCTAATAATAGTACCGATTGTAGTTTTTTAGTGATAAACAATCCTGCTCTCAGATTCAAAGTAAACCATGAAGGCATACCATCTGCTGTTGCATATTGTAAATTGTCTTCTCCGTTTGGATTATAATCTTTTAATCTCTTCCATCCATTGAATAAAGTATAGAACTCTGCATTCCAGGTATCCTGTTGTGTTTTAATACCTATTCTTCCATATACCGGTGGAATATGATCTAATGGAACCTTCACTTTGTTTTGATCGGTATATCTTCCATAGGTATAGGTAAATACTCCATCTATCGCTGTTCCTTTTGCAATGGTGAGAGAGCCATTCAAACTAAAGCCTGTTACATAAGCACTGGCTTTATTTTGATTGGCAAATACAGCGCTGCGTACACCACTATATAAAATACTGTCTTGTCCATTAAACTTGTATTTGTCCAGTACAAGTGCATTTCTAAAAATGGTATAAAATAAAGAAGCGCCTAATGAAAATGCTTTTGTTTGTTTGGCAATACTCAATTCTCCATTGTATGTATATTCAGGTTTGATATCGGGGTTAGGTACTACTACAATACCGGTTCTGGTATCAAACACTTTCGACAGATCATCTACATTAGGAGCGCGGAAACCACTGCTAAGAATCATGGCTAGTCGGAAATTGTCTTTCGTAGCATATACCAGTCCAACATTTCCTGTAACGGCGATATTATTTTGTTGCGCCTTATTAAAAGGGAAATGCATAAGTGTAGTATCTGCAAACCTGGCATCCAATCTTACTAAATTCAGTCGGATACCATCGTTCAAAGTCCACTCATCAGTGATCTTATACGTGTGTTGTGCGTACAATGCATTAGATGCCATTTTTGTAGGACCATCAGCATATCGGGTAGTAATTCTGCTCAATGCTCCGGTTACAATATTGCGGCGTTCTGCTGTTGAACGAACGAAATTGGTATAACTTTCAGCACCTACATGAAGTTCATGTTTGCCCTTGTAGTGTTTCGCATCAAAATTGAATCCGAATACATTAATTCTTTCCCATCGAAAATCTTTGTTGTTATTATTGAATCGACGTGTTATTCTGCTCTCCTCGATATCCTGAAAACTGGCAGTGAGTTTCAAGTCTTGAAAAAAGCCATTTTGTTGGGAAACATTGAGATGATAGGATGCCAAGTTGCGTAACTGCGGACCGTAATACCACTCGGCAAATACGGGTGCTGCAAGTGTTCCTTCACTGAGTCGATCATAACGAGGAACATCTCCTGTATTGGAAAATTGAAAATTAAAAATGTGATCAACTTTATCAGATGCTTTGTATAAAAACTTCTGTAATACATCTATCTGTTCATAGCCGGAGGGCGTTTGTTGATCAGGATTGGGATTAGGAACAGCTATATCCGTATTCCCGACTCTTTGAACAAGAAATGGTTTTAAACCAAAGGAAGGGTATTTACTGTTTCTGTTCTTACCCTGTCTCATATCACCAAAAGATCCGTAAGTCACTGATGTCAGCGATGCCCATTTTGTTCCACCAATATTCAATATGACATTACCTCTTTGTTCATCAATGGCGCTGGTATAACGAATCGTACTGCTGCCGGAAACTTCTGTTTTTGTACCGCTAGATAATTTTGGATTTCGGGTGTACATACTCACTACACCACCTAAGGCATCACTACCATACAGTGTTGATGACGGACCATACAATACCTCCATTCTGTCGAGAATCATATTGTCGATAGTAATGACATTCTGTAGATGTCCGGCCCTGTATATCGCATTGTTCATCCTGATTCCATCAACGGTGAGTAATACACGACTTGCTTCAAAACCACGTATCACCGGACTGCTACCACCTTGCTGACTTTTTTGTACAAATAAAGTTCCGGTATTGATGAGGATATCGCCGGTATTGGCCTGCATATTCAATGTATTCTTATCTCGGATACTTTTTACAGTTTGAGCAATTCGACCGGATCTTTCGGCAAATTTGTTTGCATATACGGTTACTTCATTTAGATTAACGGGTTCGTTATCTGCTGAAATGCTGTCTTTTTTTTGTTGTGCTTGTAAGTGTATGTTGAATAGTAGACACGACAATAAAGTACATGTCCACCCCATATTTATTCGCATGGATTTACTGTTTAATAATTAAGAAAATGATGTTCTAAACAGTATTTGCTTTGGTGGAGGTGCGATGAGGTCTGGTTGAAATTGTGGTTTCCAAGAAACGATATTAGTAGCATAACAAGTGCAAAGAAAAAAACCGGCACTAGTTACTTGAACTGAAGATGAAATTTGATCACTTATAAAACAAAATGAAAAAGAGAGTATTCTGCTTGCTCCTTTATTTTTATGAGCAGCTTTATCCATCAAAGCATGCAACTTATGCTCCTGATAATCGTATAAGCCTTTTACGGTGTAAGTTCCATCTGCTTCTTTGCGGATGGAACTTACATCGAACAGAGTACCATTTACAATAATTTCTTTATTTTTTTTATACCAACGTAGATGTTTGACCCGAATAGTAGAAAGCTCTTTGGTTTTAAAAGCTTTTTTTACATCTGATCGTATTTGATTTTGCTGATGATGAAACAATACAAATCCTGTCAGTGGCGATAACACCAACAATAAAAAGAAAATTGCTATACACTTACGTAATACAAACAACTCAGTTCTTTTTTCTGATCAAGCTGTCCAATGGATATTTAGCTTTCATGGTATCCATTACAGACTGCGCCCAGTTTGTTAAAACAACGCGTTCGTCATCCGTAAGTTTAGCATCACGGTGTACCCATGTATAAGAATTTAGAGGCATTTCTTTTTCTTTTACCTGCTCAATCACTTCTTCCATCTTATGGTATTGTCTTCTCAGGTTGTAAGAAGTGTAAGCATCAAAGTTCAAATGAGATTTACCTTCTTTAACATGATCATCTAACCACCATGCAACTGGTTGTACTTTTGAATACCATGGATAAACAGTGTTATTGGTATGACAATCGTTACATGCTTTTACAAGAATGGCATCTACATTTTCAGGAACAGCATACAGGTTTTTGATATTGCCTGATGTATCGGTAGATGCATTGGCTTCAGGACGAATAAACTGTATGACTACAAGGGCGATCAAGAGCACCCACAAAATTTTTTTGACAATTTTCATGATTGGTTTGGGTTGTTTATGCATTTAAATTAAGACATTTCCCGTCATTTCAGCAGGAATCGAAAGATTCATCATTGTTAAGATGGTAGGGGCGATATCTCCCAATTTGCCGGGCTTGATGGCTCCTTTCCATTCCTTATCAATGATAAAGAACGGAACGGGGTTTAAGGTATGTGCGGTATTGGGACTACCATCTTCATTAATCATAAAATCAGCATTGCCATGGTCTGCAGTCAGGAAAATAGTATAGCCTGATGCAAGTCCGGCAGTTACTACTCGCTTTACACAGGCATCTACTGTTTCAGCGGCTCTCATAGCAGCACTGAAAACGCCGGTATGTCCAACCATATCTGTATTGGCATAATTCAAACAAACAAAGTCAACTTCTCTTGCTTCAATTTCAGGAATCAGTTGATCCGTAATCTCAACAGCACTCATTTCAGGCTGTAGATCATAAGTAGCTACTTTGGGAGAGGGTACCATGATTCTTTTTTCACCTTCAAATGGCACTTCCCTGCCACCACTAAAAAAGAAAGTGACATGCGGATATTTTTCTGTTTCAGCAATACGTATTTGTTTCTTGCCTTGTGCTTCCAATACTTCACCAAGGGTATTGGTGAGGTTATCATTTTCAAAGATCACATTCACATTTTTGAACTTCTGATCATACTGCGTCATGGTAGTATAATGAAGTTGTAAAGGCTGCATCCCATGTTCCGGGAAAGCCTGTTGTGTAAGTACTTCTGTGATCTCACGGCAACGATCGGTGCGGAAGTTGAAACAAATCACGGCATCACCTTCTTTAATGGATGCGATGGGTTGCTGATGTTCATTGGTAATAATGGTAGGCAAAATGAATTCATCAGTAGTGCCATTTTTATAAGCATTTTCAATGGCACTCACAGCACTTGTGGCAGTGGGGCCTACTGCATTTACCAAACAATCATAGGCCAGTTTTACCCTTTCCCATCTTTTATCTCTATCCATTGCATAATACCTGCCGCTAACAGTAGCAATGGTACCTACTGAATGTTGCAGATGTGCTTCCAATTCTTTCACAAAGCTTAGTCCGCTTTTGGGATCGGTATCTCTGCCATCGGTAAAGACATGAATAAAAACTTGTGATAACTGGTTCTTTTGACAGAGATCGCAAATGGCTTTTAGATGATCAATATGTGAATGAACACCACCATCACTTACCAGACCGATCAGATGCAGTGCTTTTTGATGAGTCTTGGCATACGATAATGTTGCTAAGAAATTACCATTGTTGGCCAATTCCCCTGTCTTAACAGCTACATTGATCCGTTGTAATTCTTGATATACAATTCTTCCTGCCCCTAAATTCAAATGTCCCACTTCGCTGTTGCCCATTTGTCCTTCCGGTAACCCTACTTCTTCACCACAGGTAATCAATGTTGTATTCGGATATTGCTGATATAATGAAGAGACAAAAGGTACATTTGCTTGTTGGATGGCATCAGAACTTGCAATTTTACCTAAACCCCACCCATCCATGATGACGAGAATGACTTTTTTATTCATATTAAAAAATGATATGGTTTATTAATTGCTGATTAGGCATTAACTTTAGCAGCATTCAAAGTTGGCATGTTTTTGGCAAATTATAATAGTGAATACAAAATAAACTGTATGAAAACATTTTTTTTGACTGTGGGATGGGCGTTTTTAGCCATGTCTTTTGTAGTTCAGGAGAGTAGTCTGGATCAGATCTTTAATGCTTTTAAAAAGGCTGATACAGAAGAAATTGCTCAATCTTTTGATACCTATGTAGACCTGAAATTTCTGGATAAAGATGAAATCAAGAATATCAGTAAGAATCAGGCTTCTATTGCACTAAAGACTTTTTTCACAGAGAATGCAATTACGGGCTTTGAAAAAGTATCCAATCGAGATCTGGGTAGTACCACTTATCTGGTGGGTAAACTCGTTTCGTCTGACAAGAACAATAAAGGATATAATATCACTGTACTGATCAAATCACAAGCCGGAAAGTTCAAGATTATTTCACTACGAATCAGTTAATCTTATAACGTGCTGCCCTATTTATATATTTCTATATTCGAAAGTTGTAGTAAAAAGACTATGGCGCGAGTGATGTTCAATAAATAATTTTTAATCAGTCCTTGTGGACGGGCCTCATTGGGGTCGGTGTCAAGCGTAGCGAAGACAGATCAGATCATGCGCAGCAGATCTGATCAGAGGCCAATGCAGCCCGGTAACAAGGACGGGGCCATTCGGCCCGGGAGCAATATTTAGTTTCGACATTTTGAGTGACTGATTTTAAATAATATGAATGTGTTAATCTCGTATTGAGATTTGCCGCCTGTTGTTTTTAAGAGAACAACAGGCGGATTATTTTTATAGGGTCCATGAATATATTTTAGCTTTGTTGTATGAACCATTTTGATGAACACTTAAAGATATTGGTAACTGCAGCACTAAAAGAAGATATTGGTGAAGGAGATCATTCTACCTTAAGTTGTATTCCAAAGGAGCAGAAAGGGAAAGCAATTTTAAAGATCAAGCAAAATGGCATTTTAGCAGGAGTAGAGATTGCCAAAAAGATATTCAGCATGCAGGATCCTGATGCTGTATTCACAATACATAAGTCTGATGGGGACGCTATGCAAGAAGGAGAAACAGCTTTTGAAGTAACGGCGTCTATTCATACCATTCTTTCCTGTGAACGACTGGTGTTGAATTGCATGCAGCGAATGAGTGGCATTGCCACACTTACTCGTCAATATACTGAACGATTAAAAGGGTATCACACACGTCTATTAGATACACGTAAAACAACTCCCAATTTTCGCTTGTTGGAAAAAGAAGCGGTAAGAATCGGAGGTGGTGTTAATCATCGATTTGGATTGTATGATATGATTATGTTAAAGGATAACCACATTGATTATGCCGGTGGTATCATACAGGCCATTGATAAAGCACATGCTTATGTAACCCAATATCATCCACACTTGAAAATTGAAGTAGAAACAAGAACGCTAGCGGATGTTGAATGGGTTTGCGCCAAAGCCATGGGTAAAGTATTCAGAATTATGTTGGACAATTTCACTCCTGAGCAAGTAAAGCAAGCAGTTGAATTGATCAATGGTCGTTTTGAAACAGAAGCAAGTGGTGGTATTACCTTACACAATATACAAGCCTATGCCGATACAAATGTTGACTATGTAAGTGTAGGTGGACTTATTCATCAGGCACAAAGCTTGGACCTGAGTTTGAAAGCTGTTGTTATCGCCTAAGGTTGTTGGAAAATAAGCGGGTTTAGCGTATCTTGGTCTTCACCTAATGATGTTTGCTGTTGAATACGCCTTCTTTACTCATGATGATAAGATCAATTCCTGTACTATTGCTTCTATTGCTCTCTGGAATAATCAGTGCACAAACTCCCAAGGCTGATTCTCTGATTCGTATATCCAAAACAATTCAACAGGATAGTACTTATGTAAGTGTACTAAATCAGATAGCAGAAGAGCTATCAGATAAAGATGCAGATCAATCTCTCGATTTTGCCCTAAAAGCCCAACAGCAGGCGATAAAGATCAAGGATGTATCCGGATTAGGAAAAGCACTCAACAATATCGGTTGGGCTTATTACCGTAAAGGTGATTACTCAAAGGGGTTCGACTATGCATTGCGGGCACTTCGAATCAATGACTCTTTGCAATTGTTGTCTCAACTGGCTATTTCCTATCGAAATGTGGGAGCTATTTATAACTCACAAGCCAAGTATCGGGAGTCGATGGATTATTTTCACAAGGAAATGAGTATTCATACGAAGCTCAATAATCCTTTAGGTGTAGGTAGAAGTTTGAATAATATTGCATTCTCAGCACATCGTGGAAAGTTTAAGGATTCGGCAATTATTTTTGGACATGCCGCTTTGGAACATAACTCGAAATTGGGGGATCAGTATCTGATTGCCTTTGGTTTACGAACCTTAGGGGATATATATTTCGAAGAAGGTTCCATTGATCGCTCTATTGATTATTTTTTAGCTTCGCTAACAGCAGCGAGAGCTGCTAAGAGTAATTTCATCATTGAAACATCTTTGTATCGCTTGGGAAAAGCATACCCGCAAAAAAAACAATGGAAGGAGTCGATCACTTATTTGCAACAAGCGGTAGCCGTATCGAAAATATTAGGCGCCAAAGGCGAACAAGCAACGATTCAGAAACTATTGGCCTTCTCTTATGCGCAAATAGGCGATTACAAAAAAGCTTACGAATCACAAGCTACACATATAGCCCTGAATGATACCCTTTTTGAAGAAAGAAGCCGAGCCAGATTTGCACAGATGCAGGTTGCTTTTGAGA
>CAYMQQ010000095.1:0-7591 GCA_964392685.1 uncultured Sediminibacterium sp. | reverse complement strand
CCTTCAAATTCCGGAAAAGCAGCACTTTAAATTACGAGCTTATTATTCACAATTTTCATTTTGCTGCTTCTAAAAGATAAATGTGGGGGATCTAGATTACAAGTGGTAAAACGAGCTTTGCTGGCAAAGACCTCGGTTGCACTTATTTTTTTTAGTTTCTGGGCATTGACATAGATCTCTCCCTCCTGAAAAAAAGTATTCTTGGTTAACCCCTTGGCAGTGCGCATATCATAAAAAATGGAATCGCTTACCGATTTCATTTCACCTTGGGTAAATTGTGGTTTACTCATGGGGTTACCGGTAGAATCGAGTGAGCCATATGCTTTCACCATTTGCGATTGCTGATCATAGCGGATGGTTGCCGCTTCCATCTGTAGATCTTTGTACTCGGTTTTAGCTTTACCATATAAAAGAAATTCTTTCGTATCAATGATCAGCACTCCTGAATCAGCAGCTGCGTATTTGATCGGTGCGTCTATAGAATCTTTGGAAATTCGAATGGTATCTATTTTGGATATAGAGTCAGGTCGCTGTCTTTTGGCAAGAGTATCTGATTTTACACCTGTGGTATCTAATTTTTGCTTTCCCGGAACCGTATCTATTCGTTGTTGCGCAAAATTTGTGGGAATATGCGCAGCAGCATTGGCCTGCATAAGAAATGTTAATATGAGCAAATATCCACACGCCACAATAGGAAGCATGGTTTTTGCGTTAATTTTACAGCGTTTGCTCATATTCACTGGACAAAAATAGTGTTTGATGCGTGTAAACCGAACTCTGGTTATAATCCTTTAACGAATTGATATGATGCGTCTTAAATATGCTGCTTTTGTTTTGTTAAGTTTAGGGATCACTTTCTTATGTGCATTTACGGGTCCATCAGGTAAACCGCAACCAAAACAGGTACTTAAAAGGATCATCATTGATGCCGGACATGGCGGAGAGGATGTGGGTGCCCGGGGCAGGTATTCAACGGAAAGTCAAATTTCACTGGAAGTAGCACTCAAGTTGGAAAAGATGCTACAAGCAGCATTACCCGATGTTGACATTGTAATGACACGTCGTACCGATATCTTCCATTCTGTTATTCAGAAGGCAGAAATTGCCAATCAAGCCAAAGGCGATCTTTTTGTTTGTATACATGTGAATTCAGCGGCCCCATCCAGACGCAGAGAGTTTGTGGGTTATAAAACCGTAACAGTCAGAAGAAAAGGGAAATCTGTTAAACAAAGAGTTAAGGATTACAAAACCTGGACAACCCCCAATCCGGCCAAGGGTACGGAGACCTATATTTATGGGGTTGATAAAACAGATGAACGTAAAGCTGTGGCGAGTGAAGGACTTGATGAATACTTGGATAGTGTCTCTATTAAGATATTACAGGCCAGAAAAACCTCTGACGCCAATGATCCTACCAAAACCATGTTGGCCAATATCCTCACCCAACAATATTTTCAACGCAGTGCTAAACTAGCGCTTACCATTGAGGAAGAATTTCAAAAAGTGGGACGTATCAGCCGTCAAGCACAACAGCGAAAAAAAGGTATTTGGGTATTACAGGCAGTGAATATGCCTGCTGTTTTGGTAGAAACGGGTTTTATCTCCAATCCTGAAGAAGAAGACTACCTGAATAGTGAGCAAGGTCAGATTGAAATTTGTGAAGTCATTACCCGATCCATTCGCTTGTATAAATACTCGCTCGAAAATCAGGTAGGCATCAGTTCAGGTGCCGGCTCCCGAAAATAAGTTCACTTTAACATCGTACGAAAAGCAATAGCACAATAAACCTTAGTTTTGTGGTATATGAAGATATCGAACGAAACAAAAGTGGGTGCCCTTACAGCTGTGGCTATCACCCTACTGATACTTGGCTTTAATTTTCTGAAAGGCAAAACACTCTTCAAGACGGGCAATATTATTTATGCAAAATATACCGATACCAAGGGCATCATGGTATCAAATGGTGTATTTATCAACGGCTTTCAGGTGGGTTCTGTGTATGATATTGAAAATGCAGATAAAAATCTGTCTGCTATCGTTGTGGCCATAAAACTAAAAGATAACTACAATATCCCTGCGAATTCCATCGCCAGTATCAAAGAAAATCCTTTGGGTAATGCCAGTATTACAATTGCGTTAGGAGATGCTGCTACTTATGTAAAATCAGGGGATACCATTTTAACGGCTTCAAATGCAGGCCTATTGGGTGATGTGATGAATAAATTAGGCCCGGTTGGAGATCAGATCAAAGCCACTGTTGGCTCTTTGGATGCGGTGTTGAAAAACATCAACACCATTTTTGACCCCGCTACCAAGAATAACTTGCAGGAAGTGATCGCCAATATCAATAAGACCACCGCTAGTTTGGTAGTATCTTCTGCTTCTATTCAAGCCATGCTGAACCAGCAAACAGGCGCCATCACCACTTCAATGAACAATGTCAACAGTTTCACCAAAAATCTGGCTGATAACAATGATAAAGTCACCAGAATGTTAGGCAATGTTGAGAAAACAACAGAAATCCTTTCCAAAGCCGATATTGATGGAACCGTTGCTCAACTAAAAAACTCAATTGAGACCCTTAATACCATATTGGGTAAAATGTCTTCGACTGATGGTTCCTTAGGAAAATTATTGAATGATAAAGCACTGTATGATAATCTTACCAATACGGTAAGAAGCGCCAATATTCTGATGGACGATCTACGTGTTCATCCCAAACGATATGTCAATATTTCTGTCTTTGGTAAAAAAGACAAAACAGGTCCTCTCATGGCACCATTGGATTCTACTAAGGGCAAACAGTAATGCAAAAAAGGGTTCACTATATCTGCGTTTTTCTGTGCGGAATACTTTTGTTGCTTAGCAGCATAACAAGTTATGCCCAGCAACAAGATACTACTAATCAACCTGGAGCCGGACAATTACTGGAGTTTCTAAAAGCAGACCGGAATAATATTAAAAAAATTGATAGCAATCAATTCATATCCTATGCTGGTAATGTAAAGATCAAACAAGGAAAAACACTTTTTTATGCAGACAGTGCTGTAGTAAATCCGGTAACAAATATTTTTGAAGCTTTTGGCAATATTCATATCAATGATGCCGATAGCGTTCATACCTACGCACAATACCTGAAATACCTGGCAAAAGAAAAACAGGCATTTCTGAAAAAAAGAGTCAGACTTACCGATGGAAAGAGCACACTTACCACTGATGAATTGGAGTATGATGTCACTGTAAAAATTGGCACCTACTTAAAGGGCGGAAAAGTGGTGAACGAAAAAACAACCCTCACCAGTACAGAAGGATATTATTATGGTGATACCAGGGATATCATTTTCAAGAGAAAAGTGAGATTGGTAAACCCTGATTATAAAATTGACACCGATACACTTCAGTATAATACCGATACTGAAATCACCACATTTACCAGTCCAACAACCATTCGCAATGATAAAAAGCTGGTGATCAAAACCAGATCAGGATATTATGACTTGAAAAATAAACGAGCGGAATTATACAAACGTCCGGTTATTGATGACAGTACTTACACCATGACAGCGGATGATATGGCATTGGATAGCATCAGTGGTTTAAGCGAATTCAGAGGAAACGCAGTGTATCGTAGTAAGGATTCTACGAAAGGATTTGATATGATTGCCAATAATATCAAAACCAATAACAAGAAAAATTCTTTACTAGCTACCCAAAGTCCATTGTTGTTATTGAAACAAGATCGTGACTCTATTTACATCGCTGCAGACACTTTTTATTCGGCTAAACTTTCTGATTTATTAAAAATTAAAAATGTACCCCGTGTAAGAGACAGTATTGATTCCACATTTTTAATAGACAGCACTAAGGAAGATAGTACCGATAAATATTTTGAAGCTTATTATAACGTAAAGATATTTTCAGACTCCATGCAAAGTGTGGGTGATAGTTTGTTTTACGCTTTGAAAGATTCAGTATTTAGATTGTTTAAGTCGCCCGTGGTTTGGGCGCAAGCCAATCAAGTAACAGGTGATACCATTTATATGTATCTAAAGAACAGCAAACCTGAGCGTTTGTATGTATTTGAGAATGCGATGGCTTTGAGTCAGGTAGATAGTACGATCTATTTCAATCAAGTGAAAGGTAATACCATCAATGCATACTTTGATACCACAGGACAAATACAATTTCTGCGATCGAAAGGTAACTCTGAGAATGTGTACTATGCCACTGATGAAGGAGGACATTTTATCGGTGTCAATAGAAACAGTTCCGATGTAGTTGAAATCCGATTTGCTGATGGTAAAGCCAAACGCGTATTATTGATCAATGGTGTTGATGGCACCATGTATCCGATGCGACAAGTCAATCATGAAGATTTGAAACTCAGAAATTTTAGATGGCTGGATAATTTGAGACCTAAAAGCAGGTACGATATCTTGTCATCGCAATAGCCCTTCCCTCCTTTTTTGTAACTTGCGGGTATGATCTTGCCGAAATTTGTTCATACGCGATTGATTCACCCACTCAGACAATTTATTCATGATAGCCGTGCTATTGGAATTACTTTATTGGTCTGCACAGCAGTATCCTTACTTGCTGCCAACTGGGGCGATTGGGGTGAGGCATACAGAAGTATGTGGAATATCAGCTTTGATGGAACCAACGGACATCATGCACATATAGGATATTTATCATTACCCAATTCGCCGCTACTCATCATCAATGATGCGTTGATGGCTGCTTTCTTTTTTTTGGCGGGTATGGAAATAAAACGGGAACTGGTTTGCGGTGAGTTAGCCTCTATCAAAAAATCAGCTTTACCTGTATTTGGTGCTATTGGAGGCATGTTGGCACCGGCTTTATTCTTTGGCTTATTCAATAAGGGAACACCTTATATGGAAGGATGGGCCGTACCGACTGCAACTGATATTGCATTTACTTTAGGAATAGCTTCTTTATTAGGCAAACGAGTACCCGTTGCTTTAAAAATATTTTTGACCGCATTGGCCATCATTGATGATCTCGGAGCGATTGTGGTAATAGCACTTTTTTATGGCGGTGAAATTGCCATTGGATATTTGATCGGAGCTGCTTCCATCATTACACTGTTATGGTTTCTCAATAAGAAAAAAATTCCATTTGGCATTGTACATTGGTTATTGGGCATTTTGCTTTGGTATATGATGTTCAACTCTGGTATACACGCCACCGTTGCAGGAGTCATCTTTGCCTTCATGGTTCCTGTAAAAAACTTGGAAGCGTATGAATTGAAATTTCATACACCGGTATACTTTATCATCATGCCCATTTTCGCATTGGCAAATACTGCTATCGGATTTCCAACAGATAGCTTAAGTGCACTGAATAGTTCACTAAGTTGGGGTATCATCATGGGATTGTGTATCGGGAAACCGGTAGGTATTACAGCAGCTTGTTATTTTCTGGTATCCAGAAAATTGGCCGAACTTCCTTCAGGAACCAACTGGATGAAAATGATCGGTGGTGGATTATTAGCCGGCATCGGTTTCACCATGAGTATTTTCATCTCCACCCTTGCATTCAATAATCCCGCAGAACAAGACATCGCTAAAATATCTGTTCTACTGGCCTCACTCATTGCGATGTTAGCAGGATATGTTTGGCTAAAAAATAGTAAATAAAAAGTAGAAAACAAGGAACAGGAAACAAAAAACAAGTTACAAGAAAGGTACAAGACACAATAGACAAAAGACAAGAAAGATCGAATGTTCAAGGAGCAAGAAATTCAGCAAACTTGTACATTGGCTCTTGAACCTTTCTTGTTCCTTGTTTCTTGTTCCCTGATTCTTCTTTATTTCCTATCCTTCTTTCTCCATCATCAAATAAGCTTTGATGAATCCATCAATTTCGCCATCCATAACCGGACCTACGTTTCCTACTTCATAGTCGGTACGATGGTCTTTGATCATTTTATAAGGATGGAACACATAGCTTCGGATCTGACTACCCCATTCAATTTTTTTCTTATTGGCATTGGTAGCATTCATCGCTTCTTGACGTTTACGTAATTCTTCTTCATACAATCGACTCTTCAACATCTTTAAAGCCAATTCACGGTTCTCACCTTGTGTTCTGGCTTGCTGACATTCTACAATGAATCCGCTTGGAATATGTTTCAAACGAACAGCCGTTTCTACTTTGTTAACGTTTTGTCCGCCACTACCACCACTTCGGTAGAATGCCCATTCCAAATCGCCGGGATTTACATTGATCTCGATACTATCATCAATCAAAGGATAGACGAATACGGAGGCAAAAGAAGTATGTCGTCGAGCATTGCTATCAAACGGAGAGATACGAACCAATCGATGAACGCCGCTTTCCGCTTTCAAAAAGCCGTAAGCAAAATCTCCATCAAACTGAAGGGTTGCACTTTTGATACCGGCACCATCTCCTTCTTGAAAATCTAATTCTGTTACCTTCCAACCTTGCTTATCGCCATACATTCGATACATACGCAATAGCATCTCTGCCCAATCTTGACTTTCTGTTCCGCCTGCACCTGAATTGATCTGAACAATTGCCGGTAATTCATCTTCAGGCTTATTGAGTGTGCTCTTGAATTCAGCATCTTCAATAGCTGCTAAAGCTTGTTCATAGGATTGTTTGGTTTCTTCTTCACTAGCATCGCCTCCCTTCCAGAAATCAAATAACACAGCGAAGTCTTCTACTGCAGTCTCTACTTGTTTATAGAGTCTGAGCCAGTACTCATTCACTTTAATTTCTTTCATGATGGCCGTAGCGCGGGTATTATCATCCCAAAAGCCCGGAGAGAGAGAGAGTTGTCGATCGGTATCTACTTTATAATTACGATTATCGACGTCAAAGAAACCTCCTCAGGACCACCACACGGTCCCTCATACTCTTAATTTGTTCTTGTGTCATGTTTGATCTGTGATTTTTTGATCTGTGATTTTTTGATCTGTGATTTTTTGATCTGTGATTTTTTGATCTGTGATTTTTTGATTTCTTTATAAACATTCGTTCAAATCAAGAAATCAAAAAATCAAGAACTCAAAGATCAAAAACATAAGCCTCATAAGCCGGATTCTGTTCCTACACCATCATTTATCTAGCCCCTGCATTACTGCAGGGATCTTGCTGCCTACCCTGGAATCCTTCCGTCTCGCCTAAGGCGAGATCGAAATCGAACGAGCCGCTCTCAAAGACTCCTATACATGGCATTACAGCACCCAAGGTTTACCCTTCTGTCTTGTTACCAATACAGAACGTGAGCTCTTACCTCACATTTTCACCCTTACCCCCATCTCGCCTGAGGCGAGACTGAGACGGTTATTTTCTGTGGCACTTTCTCTCTCCCATTCGCCTTAGGCGAATGGGGGGCCGGCTATTCACCGGTGGGTTGCCCTATGCTGTCCGGACTTTCCTCCCCCACAGTACTGTGGGGGCGATGGTTCGGGCTTATGCAATGCAAAGTTAACTTAAAACGAGGTGAGGGGCAAACAATTCAAAAGTCAAAATGCAAAAGTCAAAAATCAAAACACCCTTTTTGACTTTTGCATTTTGACTTTTGATTTTTCAATCAATACTG
>CAYMQQ010000094.1:0-7594 GCA_964392685.1 uncultured Sediminibacterium sp. | reverse complement strand
ATCTTGGCATGGAATTGTATCATAGTATATATAAAATCGTTTGCATGAAAAAGTTAATCGGATTGTTTGCATTATTGATGATGGGGTTGAATGTTATTGCACAGCAGCGTGTGGTGGCAGAATGTACCATTACTTATGCCATTAATATTGATGATACTCAAGCAAGCAATGATGCCATCGCTTCTTTGAAATCGAGTAGTAAAACGGTGTTTATCAAAGGAGTGAACAGTAGAACCGACCTTGTAAGTCCCACTTTTATGCAGTCTATGATCTATCAGAAAAATACAGGTACTGCCGTGATCTTACGTGAATTCGGTGCCAATAAATTCATGACCAAGCTTGATGGGACTAAATGGAAAGAGGAAAATAAAAAGTTTGAAGGCATGCGAATCGAGACAAGTTCCGAGACAAAAACCATTATTGGCTATGAATGTAAAAAGGTAAACCTGTTATTGTCAAACGGAAGTACTTTTTCAGTGTACTATACGCCTGCTATTGTACCATCAGTGAAAGAATTTGAATATCAGTTTAAAGATATTCCCGGATTGGTACTTGAATCAGAAAGCATAGATGCAGAAGGAAATAAAATTCGTTATACTGCGAAGCAAATTAACTTCAATCCGGTACCACCCTCAAAATTTGATATCCCAACAAGTGGTTATAGAATACTGTAAAAATGAAAGGTTATTTCTAGCGTTGAGCCGGAGAAGGTGTTTTGAACTTGGGAACCTTTACTTTGAATTTGTAAGGATATACAAAGCTTGTGTTGCCATTATCGTAACGTAATACAGAAGAAACTTCAACACCGTTTTTTAACGTTGATTGAGTGATCACGGAAGCTGTGCTCTTCAAGTGTAATGAATACTTGAGTGAAGAGTAAGAAGCAGCTTTAGCAGACAAGTGGTGCATATTTTTCAACGTATACTTGCTGTCTTTAGCCTTCTTTTCAGTAATGCCAGTCAATGTAAACGCAGCAAATGCCATTTGCACACCTACAATCAGCAGGGATGCAATAGCTATTTTTTTGATATGTTTACGGACTAACATTTGCACAAAGGTACTGATTTGTTAAATTAAAACATAATTATCATACTATTATGTTAACGTTTCTGGATAAAAAAAGTTACGGGAAACTTGGAAAAAAGGTTTTTTAAGTCTATTTTAGGTAAACCCATTGAAGATGAGAGAAAATCCGTACCGCGAAGACAGAGAAGCCCTCAAAGAACTCCTCCAACAGTACCAGAATCTCAAACAAGGTCGTCACCACAGCTTTATTGAAGAAGATGCTTTTGAACGTATTATAGATTATTACGATGAGAAAGACGATATCAATGAAGCACTTGAGGCTGCCGATATCGGATTGGAGCAGTATCCTTATTCTTCTCAATTGATGATCAAAAAGGCAGATTTATTGTTAGCATCCCGAAAATACAGGGAAGCTTTGGATGTATTGGAGAATGCCGAATTATACGATAGCAGCGATATCAACCTGTATATTTTAAAAACAGACGCTTATCTGGCGCTTGACCTACAACCCAGGGCTGTGGAACTGCTGGAAGCGGCATTGGGTATGTTTGAAGGGGAGGAAAGACTGGATTTATTGTTCGAATTGGCGGATGTGTACGACGATTACGAGGAGTTTGATAAGGTTTTCGACTGTTTGAAACTGATTTTGGAGGAAGATCCTTCCAATGAAGAGGCGTTGTATAAAATTTGCTTTTGGACCGATTTCACAGGTCGTAATGAAGAAAGTATTCGTTTGCACCAACAGATTATAGAAGAACAGCCTTTTAGTGAATTAGCTTGGTTTAATTTGGCGGCTGCATATCAGGGGTTGAAGTTGTATGAAAAAGCAATAGATGCCTATCAATATGCAGTAGCCATTGACGAGAAATTTGACTATGCTTACCGTAATATGGGCGATGCTTATTTGCGTTTACGTAAGTACAAGGAAGCCATCGATGTACTGGAGAAAGTGTTGGAATTAACACGTCCGGAGGACGTGATCTATGAAGCCATTGGACATTGTTACCACAGAATGGGAAATTATGCACAGGCTAGGTTTCACTACAAAAAAGCCGTCCACCTCAATCCTGATGACAGTAAACTGCACTATAAGATAGCGGTGACCTATATGTTGGAGGAACAGTGGCAAAGTGCGGTGAAACAATTGGAATTGGCCATGCGTATCCATCGTTCTATACCGGAGTATAATCTGGCCATGGGTGAATGCAAAATGAACTTGAGCCAGTTTAAGGATGCCATTCAATATTTTGGTACAGTTGTTCGTCAGAAAACCAAAAATGTTGCGGGCTGGGAAGCGTTGATTCGTTGTCTGATCAAAGCCGGTTTTCATGAAGAAGCCATTGAACAATGTATTGCGGCCGCTAAAGCTACTGATGACAAACCCATCTTTTTGTTTTACCATAGTGCCATGTTGTTCATGCTTGGCAAATCCAAAGAAGGCTTGTTAAAACTGGAAGCAGCCATGGAGAAAGCTCCCCGTTCGCTGAAGAAGTTTATTGAACTCAATCCATCCATATTACAAAACAATCAGGTAGTGGATCTGGTAGCCCGTTATAAAAAAGGCAAAAAAATATAACAAGGCTAATCTTCTTCTAATTCTTTAGGGATGCTTAAATGGGCTGTTTAGCTTATTTTTGCGTGCGAAAAAACAACCTGCATGAATTTTAACCTTTCTCAGATACCTGTAAGAACAGCGCAACCCCGTACATCAGGCTTAACCATGGTCATGGATAAAGGACTTAGCATCAATGAAGTCCATAATTTCATGAGTGTTGGCAGACCCCATGTTGATATTGTGAAATTAGGATTTGGTACTTCCTTTGTTACACCCAATCTACGTGAGAAAATTGAAGTGTATCATTCCTACAATATGCCCATTTATTTTGGGGGTACCCTTTTTGAAGCTTTTTTGATCAGAAATCAATTTGAAGATTATATCAGTGTTTGTAAAGATTATGGTATTAAGTATATGGAAGTGAGTGATGGTTCCATCAGTATTCCACATGCTGAAAAATGCGGCTATATTGAAAAACTTACACAGCATGGTACCGTATTGAGTGAAGTGGGAAGTAAAGATGCCGCTCATATCATTCCTCCTTATAAATGGATCGAATTAATGCGTGCAGAACTGGAAGCAGGATCTTCCTACGTAATTGCAGAAGCACGTGAGGCCGGTAATGTGGGTATCTACAGAGGTAGTGGTGAAGTAAGAGAAGGACTTGTACAAGAAATTCTAACACAAATACCTGAAGAGAAAATCATTTGGGAAGCACCACAAAAAGCACAACAACTGTATTTCTTGGAATTGATCGGTTGTAATGTAAACCTCGGAAATATAGCACCTCATGAAATTCTTGCATTGGAAGCCATGCGTATCGGTTTACGTGGTGATACTTTTGAATTGTATCTGAACAAGCTCTAATTCATGAAACGTTATGGTCTCATTGGTTACCCATTGACGCATTCCTTCTCTCAAAAATATTTTTCTGAAAAATTTTTGAAAGAAGGAATGACGGATCATGTGTATGAGAACTTTCCTATTGAATCTATTGCAGCATTAAAAGAAGTACTTTCTTCTCACAAAGATCTTTGTGGGTTGAATGTTACTATTCCCTATAAAAAGGAAGTGCTGAGCTACTTAGATGAATCTTCACAGGCAGTTGAATTGATTGGAGCCTGTAATTGTATCAAAATTACTGAAGGAAAAGTTTCAGGATTTAATACAGATGTTATCGGCTTTGAAAAATCTTTACGTCCTTTTCTCAAGCCTGAACATACAGCAGCATTGATTTTAGGAACCGGTGGTGCTGCCCTAGCTGTGGCTTATGTAATGCAAAAATTGGGTATTCGTTATCAATATGTATCCAGACAAAAAGCAATGAATAACATTACTTATGCGGACTTAGATCAGCAAATCATAGAAGAACATACCCTTATTATCAATACTACACCTCTCGGCATGTTTCCATCGGTGAATGATTGTCCACCATTACCTTATGAGTGGTTAAGTTCCAAGCATCATTGCTTTGACCTCATCTATAATCCTGCTGAAACATTGTTTCTACAAAACGCAGCGGCACAAAAAGCCACTGTTCAGAATGGGTCAGAAATGCTCATCATTCAGGCGGAAGAAAGTTGGCGTATTTGGAATGCCTAAATAAAGCGATTACTCTGTTACCTGTAATACAGTTCTCAGCCTGATATCTCGGGATGAAGACCCGATCATGACCCTGAAATCTCCGGGCTCAACAACTCTTTCTAAGGAGAGGTCGGTCATTGCTAATAATTCCGGGATGATCTTAAAACGTACTTTTTTGGTTTCTCCCGCTTTCAAATGAATTTTTTCAAATCCTTTTAATTCCATCACCGGTCTTACTACAGAAGATAAAAGGTCTCGGATATACAATTGAACGACTTCTTCCCCATCTCTTGAACCGGTGTTGGTAACAGCGCATGTTAACCAAACACTGTCTGATTTCTTCATGGTGGCTTTTTCCAGTTGTAGATCTGAATAACTAAACTGTGTATAGCTTAATCCATACCCAAAAGGAAAGAGTGGAAGTCCTGTTAAGTTGACATAATCATCACCTCTTCCTGTTGGAGCATGATTATATACTAGGGGCAACTGTGCTTCTGCGATCGGGAATGTGATCGGTAATTTTCCGGATGGGTTATAATCACCCAACAAAATGGCTGCCATGGCATGTCCACCTTGTTCTCCCGGGTACCAGGCTTGTAAAACAGCATCCACCTTGTTCAACCAGTTATTCATGGTAATAGCGCTACCACCGAAAAGGAGTACGATGATTTTCTTTCCTGCCACAGCAACACGTTGAATCATTTCTTCCTGATATCCCGGTAACTGTAATGATGCACGATCACGAAATTCACCTTCTTCAATACCGGCGGCTATTACAACAATATCTGATTTGCTTGCCAGCTCAACTGCTTGTTGTATTTGCATTTCATGATCATCTATGATTCCATGATCCCAAATCAAACGGATATGTGCATTACCATTCGTTTCTTTGAATTCAATAGTGATGGGATAAGAACTGTCTTTATCTAAAGAAAGTTCATGCAGTAATGTGTGATAACTCTGTTTGTCCCACTGGTCAATCACTAACTGATGATTGATATACAAACGAAATCCATCATTTCCTTCTAGTCCAATTTTATATTTCTTTGTTTCAGGAGCAGTGAGTGAACCAGTCCATCGTACACTATAAAAATCGTTTGACATACCGGTATCAGGTCCGTAAAGTGTCCAATGAAAATCAATTTGACGATCTGTTCTTTCAACTGCAGGTTGACCTATTAGATCAACATTATTAAAATAGCTGCCATGTAAACCTGATTGTTTTTTATTTTCTGGATTCGAATGATGTAGTACATGATTCGGAATGACAACGATATTTTTATGAATCCTTGGAACACCGGCGGCATATTGTATATCAGCATTCGGTAGTAAGCTTTGTAATCCTTTTAATAGAGATACTTTCTCAGCCCCGTTGCCACTATAACCACCCAATCTTGCCTCGGTTGCGTCTTGTCCGATAACAGCTATCTTTTGAATGTTTTTATCAATTGGTAAAACCTGTCCTTTGTTTTTGAGTAATACAATTGATTCCAATGCAGCCTGTTGAGCCAATTGCAGATGTGGTTTCTTAAAACTTGTGTCTATGGCTTTAGCTTCATCAACATATGGGTCATCAAATAAGCCTAATTCAAATTTGGCAGTCAATACCCTGCTTACGGCATCATCAATTCTTGCTTGTGCGATTTGATGATTCAGAAAAGCCGGAATGAATAATTGATGATGTTCGTGTTGTGTTTGAAATATTACATCCAATCCGTTCGTGATGGCAATTCTACCTGCATCTGCATAATCTTTTGCTGTATAATGTAACACATTGGCACCCCCAACAGCACTGGCATCCGAGATCACAAAACCTTTGAAGCCCCATTTATTTTTAAGCGTTTCTGTGAGTAAGTTATAATGAGCGGTGGCAGGACTACCATCCACTGAATTATAAGCGGTCATGATAGATCTGGCACCTGCATGATGGATAGCTGATATGAAAGGAGGGAAGTGGATATCTATCAAGGCACGCTCATTCAGGTAAATAGGGTAACTATCTCTACCTCCATCACTCACATTAGCAATAAAATGTTTGGGCGTGGTGATGATATTTTTCTTTTCGAAAGACTTGATAAAAGCCACACCCATGGCGGAAGTAAGAAAAGGGTCTTCTCCGTAGGTTTCTTCAGTTCGTCCCCAACGAACATCTGTGGCAATATTGATCACAGGGGAAAGAACTTGTCTGATACCTCTGATAGATGCTTCTTTGGCAATAGCAGTGGCTACATTTTCCATGAGCTTTGTATTCCAAGTAGCAGCTAGACCAATGCTTTGTGGAAATACCGTAGCGCCGTCTCTTACTAAACCATGTAATGCTTCATCGAAAGGGATGATGGGAATTCCCAATCGGGTTTTTTCAATAAAATATTGTTGGATGCGATTGATCTTTTTAGCAAGACTCCATGCATTTTCTTTTGTATCGTATTGTAATATTTGTTGTGCAGCATTTTTTTCGTCAGCAACACCGGCGCTCACCTGAAAGCCAAATAAACCATGACGGTATTTATGCTCTTCTCCTTTGTTGATTGTACCGGGGATCATGAAAAGTTGGAAAAACTTTTCTTCCATAGTCATTCGAGATAGCAAATCTTTTACTCTGGCTTTTGTAGGTAGTGTTTTGTTTTTATAAGGAACAACTATTTGAGCTGATAGAGAATTATTCACTAACCATAAAAGCCCCAAAAGGATACATAAGTATTGTATTGGAGAAGCTGTTTTACGCATGTCAGGACATGATTTAATGGGAAAGCATTTTTTGTATCGCTTCTTCCGGAACCGAGGTCTTTTTCTTAGCAGCGTAATCATAACAGATCATTCCGGTTTTGGCTCTGCCGGCTATTGCGGGTCCTTCAGGTTGTAATATTTCCAACTTATAAAATAGATCAAATCCAAGTTTGTCAAAATCAGCAGCACAAACTGAGATCCTTACGGTATCACCATGGTTGAGTTCTTTCTTGTACTCAAGCGCAACATCTGCCATGATCAATCCTACACCTGCAAAAGACAGCTCTTGATATCCATATTTCATTAAAAACTGTTGTCTGGCTTCATGTATCAAAGCAAGAAAAACATCATTGCCTACATGTCCACCATAATTGAGATCCGTAATGCGAATTTTTATATCAGTGTAGAAATGAAAATGATCCGGTAACGTTATTTTAATGCGATTCATAATTCGGGTTGTTGTTGTAGAAATTGAATCAATTGAACAATGGCTTTTTTTCTATGGCTGAATTGATTTTTTTCTTCCATACTCATTTGCGCAAAACTGTTATTACTACCTTTAGGAATAAAAATAGGATCATAACCAAAACCACCGGTTCCTCTTTGCATGGATGTTATATGCCCTTCACAAATACCCTCAAATTGATATTCCTTTCCTTCCCAAATAAGCGATACCACAGTTCTGAAACGCGCAGTTCTTTC
>CAYMQQ010000093.1:0-7709 GCA_964392685.1 uncultured Sediminibacterium sp. | reverse complement strand
GTAACACCTAAAGATCGTTCCTATTTTGTTTTTCCGCTTTTGGGACTATTGTTGTTCAGTTTATTCGTGTTTTTTTACTTGAAAGATGATTTGGGTAGCTATTTATTACCGATACTGCTGTATATGATCTTTATTAGTCTGATGGCATCATTAGCTATTCATACACGTGCCAATGTAAAAATCCAAACACTATCGCTTTATACTTTTATACCCGGAGCGCTTTTATTTGTTCTCAGTGATGCATTACTTGCAATAAATATGTTCAAGATGCAACATATTGTTATTGAAGTATTGGTCATGCTTACTTATGGATTGGCACAGTTCTTTATCACAAGAGGTTTTCAAAAAACAGCTGAGTTCTCTGAATAATTTCGCCAGAATGGATTAGATTGCTATCATAGCTTTAATCTTGATTTATGGAGTGGATACGGAGAAACATTCTGATTGTATTCTGGGTCATACTTTTTATTCATTGTTTGTTTCATGTTTTACATCTCCCATTTGTAGGCATTAGTAAATTATTACTAATCCCATCTTTAATGGTCTATCTGTTTACCAGAAGGAAAGAAGAGGTATTAGTGGGGATTAACTTTTTTTACTTAGTCGCCATCTTATTTGCCTTCATCGGTGATATGTTACTTGTCATCATCAATGACCTCCTATTTTTACCCGGAATGATCTCTTATATCGTAAATTTATTCTTCTTATCTATCTTCTTTTTGCAATTACAGAAGATACACTTGCGTCAATTGATGAAACCTGTATTGGTTGTATTGATACTCGCTTTGATCGGTTATTTTGTTTATGGATTTCTGGGGGAGAAATTGAAACAGTTCCAATTGCCCGTTTTGATCTATATGGTGTTTGTGGCGATTACAGCTGCTTTAGCGATGAATACTACCCAACATCCGCATTTGCATAAAAAGGGATGGTATTTTTTCATCGGTATACTGGTGTTTATCTTATCGAATACCATTTTAGTATTGAATCGCTTTCATTTTTTATACCACAACTTATATGTTGCTGTTATGTTGACCTACGGAGCAGCACAATATTTATTGGCAAGGGGAGTGGCATTGGTCAGTAAAGACATCCAATCATAAAAAATCCCCGCTCGAAATCGAACGGGGACCATTATTCTTTCGCTTATCGCGATGTTTCTGAGATTAGTAACCCATACCACCCATATCAGGGGCACCTGCATGGCTATGTGGTGCTTCAGGTTTTGGCTTGTCTGCGATCACACATTCTGTGGTCAACAGCATTGCTGCAATTGAAGCTGCATTTTCCAATGCTACACGGCTTACTTTGGTAGGATCAATTACACCTGCTTTCAGCAAGTTTTCGAATACTTCTGTACGAGCATTGAAACCAAAGTCTGCTTTACCTTCTTTGATTTTCTGTACTACGATAGAACCTTCGATACCGCTGTTGGCTACGATCTGACGCAGTGGTTCTTCAATCGCTCTTTTCACGATCTGAATACCTGTTTGCTCATCTTCGTTAGCGCCTTTCAGTTTTTCCAGTGCTTCTACCGAACGGATATAAGCAACACCACCGCCAGGAACGATTCCTTCCTCTACAGCAGCACGGGTAGCATGCAATGCATCATCTACACGATCTTTTTTCTCTTTCATTTCAACTTCAGTAGCAGCACCTACGTACAATACCGCTACACCACCGCTTAATTTAGCCAAACGCTCTTGTAATTTTTCGCGATCATATTCAGAAGTAGTATTCTCGATCTGAGCTTTGATCTGATTCACACGCGCAACGATATCGGCTTTTTTACCTTTACCACCTACGATGGTTGTATTGTCTTTATCGATGGTTACAGAAGCTGCCTGACCTAAATAAGAGATATCAGCATTCTCCAGTTTGAAACCTTGCTCTTCGCTAACCACAGTACCTGCAGTAAGGATAGCAATATCAGTCAACATTTCTTTTCTACGATCACCGAAACCCGGTGCTTTTACAGCAGCCACTTTCAGGGTACCACGTAATTTATTTACAACCAGTGTAGCCAGTGCTTCACCTTCGAGGTCTTCAGCAATGATCAACAATGGACGTCCGCTTTGAGCTACTTTTTCCAAAATATGGAGAATGTCCTTCATAGCGCTGATCTTCTTGTCGTAGATCAGAATATATGGATTCTGTAATTCAGCTTCCATTTTCTCACTATTGGTTACAAAGTATGGAGAGATATAGCCACGATCGAACTGCATACCTTCTACCACATCTACAGTAGTATCTGTACCTTTTGCTTCTTCAACAGTGATCACACCTTCTTTACCTACTTTAGCCATTGCAGTAGCGATCAATTTTCCGATCTCACTATCGCTGTTTGCAGAAATAGTAGCTACTTGCTCAATTTTCTTGGTATCATTACCAACAGCCTGAGATTGAGATTTCAGGTTGTCTACTACTTTTGCAACCGCTTTATCAATACCACGCTTTAGGTCCATTGGATTAGCACCTGCAGCCACGTTTTTCAAACCTTCACCTATGATGGCTTGTGCAAGAACAGTAGCTGTAGTGGTACCATCACCTGCAATATCTGCAGTTTTTGATGCCACTTCTTTTACCATTTGAGCACCCATGTTCTCAATAGCATCTTCCAGTTCAATTTCTTTTGCTACAGTAACACCATCTTTGGTTACAGCAGGAGCGCCGAATTTTTTCTCAATTACCACATTGCGACCTTTTGGTCCAAGGGTAACTTTTACTGCATTAGCCAGGGTATCAACACCCTTCTTCATTTTATTTCTTGCTTCGATGTCGAAGAATATTTGTTTTGCCATGTTTTAGTAATTTGAAAGTTTGTCTCGCCTAAGGCGAGATGATAATTAGAAAATTTAGACCAATGATTACAATGTCAGCTTTTTCAATTATACAATTGCCAACAGGTCGCTTTCACGCATGATCAACAGATCCTGACCTTCGATTTGAATCTCAGTTCCTGCATATTTACCATACAATACCGTATCGCCTACTTTTACAGTCATAGGCTCATCTTTTTTACCATTTCCGGCAGCAACGATGGTTCCACGTTGAGGTTTTTCTTTTGCGGTGTCAGGGATAATAATTCCGCCGGCAGTTTTTTCTTCAGCAGCGGCCGGCTTAACAATTACTCTGTCATGCAGAGGAGTAACGTTGAGTTTCTTAGCCATACGTTATTGGTTTTAATTTATAAGGTTTAAAATCTTTTACCCTTTCATCGAGAATTATGCCATCGGCCTGTTACAGGTCAAAATTTCAGTTTTCCAGCCCTGTAATGCCTTTCTCTGTCAGAACGGTCGGCAAAGATGCACTAAGTTTCCGGTTAGCGGTGTCAAATTTTCATCCGCCCTTAAGGATTTTTAAAAAATCCTGATTTCCTCAATCCAATCCTTTTCCATTCCCGTAAATGTCATCAAACCGTCAGATTATGAAAATGATCAAGAAAATCGCCAAAGTATTATTGATAACCTGTCTGGTGCTTTTTGCCAGCCTTTTTATCTATGCCAACTGGAATAAACCTAGCCTGGGAGAAAAAGTGTATATGGAAAACCCCACCCAAATCTTGGTAATGACATTGCCGGAAAACTTTACTATAAAGGATTCTGCTGCCGTAGATCGTTTTCTTTCAAGTCAGGAGGGGGTATATTCTACCGTTATCAGTAGAAATAGCCAGACCCTCTGCATCACTTTTGACCCACGTGAGACCAATAGAAGCGGTATGATCGAAACCATGTCTTCATATAGCACTTCTATTCGTGAAAGAGCACCACTCAGCAACAGAGCTGAATGCCCGGTAAACCTGAATGCATTTCGTAAAATCACTTATGCAATCAATGTGCGCAAATAATCTTCCAAATTTTTAACCAATTAAATCAAATAGCAATGAAAAAGAGCCTCGTACGTATGTCGGCCCTTGCACTCTGTGCAGCCATGCTGTTCACTGCATGTAAAAAAGATGATGCACCTCCGGCTAATACCGGAAGTGAACTGTACAAGCGATTAGGCAGTAATGCCGGTATCAAAAAAGTAGTGGATGATTTTATCGGTATTGTTGTAGCTGATAATGTCATTAACGGCTTTTTTGCTAATACGGCAAAGTCTCAAGAGCGCGTAGATGATCTGAAAATGCACCTCGTAAACCAGATTGGGGAAGCGGTAGGTGGACCTGAGAAGTACACAGGTTTGTCTATGAAAGCAGCCCACGTGGGATTAGGTATTAAAGATGTGCACTTCAATGCACTGGTAAATGACCTGGTAGCAGCATTGAAGAAGAACAATGTAAGCGATGCTGATGTCAACACTATTGGTAGTGCTTTACTGCCAATGAGGGCTGATATCGTTGAGCCGTAATCCGAAAGGGTTATTCATCATAGGTTGTATCAAGGTTAGACCCGTCCGTTCTCGGATGGGTTTTTCATTTTGAACGGGTCTTATTAATTAATATCTTTGCAGCTTTCCAACAAGTTCTTACCAGATGATCAGTAGAAGAAATATTCGTGTGAAAGTGATGCAGCTGCTTTACATGATGGAAGCAGCAGAGACGAGTGTAACAAGACAAAAACCGGAGATCGAACTCAAAAAGCAATTCGATCAAACAACAGCCCTGTTTGTTTACCTGCTTTATTTTATTACAGAAGTAGCCCGTTATGCGGAAACGCATGCCGTAAAAGGAGCTTCTAAAAACCTGCCCAGTTCGGCGGACTTGAATATCAATACCAAGATCGCAGGGAATGAGTTATTGTGGACAATGCTCGAAAGTGCTACTTTTCAAAAAGCACTTGAAGTCCACACACCTTCAAAACTCTTAGATCAAGACCTTGTCCGTAAAACATATACTGAATTAACGGCATTAACGCAGTATCAGGAGTACATTAGTGTTCCTGCTAGAGAAAAGGCAAAAGAGAAAGAGATCATCAAGATCATCTTTACGCATTTGATGCTCCCCAATGAATCTTTTATCAGTCATGTAGAAGAACATTTTAATAATTGGGATGATGATGCCGAGATGATGGAGCAACTGGTGTTGAATTATTTTCAAAAGCCATCCAGCTATAACATGCAAGAGATGGTGAGTCAGGAAAAATGGCAGTTTGCCAAATCATTGTTACTCACCAGTATTGAGAAAAAAGAGATTGCTACCGATCTCATCAAACCCAAATTAAAAAACTGGGATGCTGAAAGAATTGCGCAACTGGATATGATATTGATGCGAATGGGTGTTTGTGAGTTATTGTATTTCGAAACCATTCCTACCAAAGTCACCATCAACGAATACATTGATTTGGCCAAAGAGTACAGCACACAACAAAGCGGACAATTTGTGAATGGTATTCTGGATAATATTCATAAAGAGTTAACCGATGGGGGTAAAATTCAAAAAATTAGTTACAAAAAATAGGATCGCTATGAAAAGAGTTTCATTTCTATTCTTTTTTGTTGCCGGCATTTTGCTTTTATCTTGTGCAGGTCCCGATAAAACCACTCCATCTGCCGATTCTCATTTGGCCGATACTGCCAATTTTACAACGATTCAATGGTTGGATTCCGTTGTTAATTTTGGTACTATTACCCAAGGTGAAAAAATCAGATTGCAATTCAAATTTAAAAACACCGGTCAGAAACCACTGTTTATTACCAATGTGAGAGCAGGTTGTGGTTGTACAGTGCCGAGTTATACGAAAGAAGCAGTAGCTCCGGGTGCTACCGGAGAGGTAACAGCCGAGTTTGATACCAATCGTTCTGCAGCGGGTAATGTTCATAAAAATGTGGTGGTACATACGAATACCTCTAATGGAAACGAACACAACCTTATCTTTACAGGAAATGTAAAGGAAGTTAAAGTCAACTAATATCTTTTATCACTTAAATAAATCGCAATGTTTTATCTCAATTCAGTATTACTTGCCGCTAATGGACAGCAGGGCGGAGGCATGGTTCAATTGGTAATGATGGGAGCCATCATCCTTGTATTTTGGTTGTTCATGATTCGTCCACAAGCTAAAAAAGCAAAAGAGCAGAAGAAGTTCGTTGATAATATGCAGAAAGGCGATAAAATTGTTACCATTGCCGGTATTCATGGTGTGATCAATAAGATCAATGAAGATGGAACCATTCAACTGGAAGTAAGTCCGGGCAGCTATTTAAAGATTGAAAAATCTTCTGTTAGTATGGAATGGAGTGCTGCTTTGAATAAAGCTGCCGATAAAAAATAATTTCAACTGAAATTCAACTAAATTCAAGGTCTGGAACCATCGTTCCGGACCTTATTTTTTTATGCTGAAGATTGGCGTTACAGGTGGTATTGGCAGTGGTAAATCTACTGTGTCGAGTATTTTTAAAGTACTGGGTATTCCGGTCTTTGATGCAGACAGCTATGCCAAAAATATCATGCAAACAGATGCCGCTTTAAAAAATGCAGTGATTGAATTATTTGGGGACACTTCTTATCAAAATGGGCAACTGAATCGAAAATGGATCGCTGATATTGTATTTAAAGACCCTGCACAACTGGAGAAATTAAATGCAATCATTCATCCTGCCACCATCAAGGCGGGAGAGGAATGGGCTTCGCGACAAAAGAGTCCGTACACCATCAAAGAAGCAGCTTTGTTTTTTGAGTCGGGATCTGCTGAAGGAATGGATTATATCATTGGTGTGTTTGCGCCACAACATATCAGGATTAATCGTGTCATGCAACGTGATGGTGTAAGCAGAGAAGAAGTACTGATTAGAATGAAAAGACAGATTCAAGAAGAAGTGAAAATGCGTTTATGTGATTATGTGATCATCAATGATGATCAGCATTTATTGATTCCGCAAGTATTGCAATTGCATCATCATTTTATAGAGGAATCCAAACAATAATCTCATGAACAAAGTGAATGTCATTGAAAAGTTTGCCCAGGTGGATGGATACTGGAATCCGGCTGTAGTAGGGGCTTTAAACGGACAAGAAGTAAAGCTTGTAAAATTCAAAGGACCTTTTACCTGGCATCACCATGATGATGAAGATGAATTGTTTTATGTGGTCAAAGGCGGTTTTGTCATGGAATTTCGTGACCGCCATATTACATTGAATCAAGGCGATTTTCTGATTGTTCCGAAAGGAGTTGAACACAGACCCAATGCTGAAGAAGAAGTATGGGTGATGTTATTTGAGCCTGCGTCTACATTAAACACAGGAAATGTAGTGAACGAGTTTACTAAAAATACTTTGAAACATTTATGATAGCAGCTACACCGGCACCTCCGTATTATGCAGTGATTTTTACCAATGAATTGACTTCCCATACAGAAGGCTACGAAGCAATGGCACATCGAATGGCTGAGCTGGCATTGGCACAAAAAGGTTGTTTGGGTTATGAGTCTGTCCGCAATGGATTAGGTATCACCATTTCATATTGGGAAAGTCTGGATGATATACGAAATTGGAAAGCCAATGCCGAACATCTCATCGCGCAAGAAAAGGGGAGAGATATTTGGTATAAGTACTATAAAACACGAATTTGCAAAGTAGAGAGAGACTATGGCTATGAGCAAAATCCATAAGTCTTTCTACCCCCTAATCCCTAAGTTATGATTGCAGCCCCCATCCCTGTAAATGAGCAGGAACGGTTACAGGAACTGATGCGTTACGAAGTCTTGTACACACAATATGAAGAAGATTTTGATCAGATTGTTCAGCTAGCTTCTGCTATTTGTAAAACACC
>CAYMQQ010000092.1:0-7840 GCA_964392685.1 uncultured Sediminibacterium sp. | reverse complement strand
TTCCGTTACGCTCCATTAGTTTTAATAGTAACGGATCTCTGATATGAATTCCGCTAAAAGCCATCTCGGTGAAACCCATAATTGTTGTTGAGATACCGGCAGGTTTTTCTTCCCCTGTTTGCACATTACGCCAACCCCTTAAACGTTGTGTTGTATCAAACAAGAAATAACGGGAAGTTTTTCTTTCACTAATTGCAAGTGTGGCGAGTGGTTTAGAAGATTGATGTGCTTCTATCATTGTACCCATATCCATAGATGTGAGTATATCTACATTCATTAAAACAAAGGGGGATGTTCCTTCAAAATACCATGCTGCCTTTTTTAAGCCACCACCTGTTTCTAACACCTCATCTGTTTCATCGGAAATGGTGATTGCACTTCCCCATCCTTTATTCTTTTGAATAGCATCCATGATCTGATCTGCAAAATGATGCACATTCACGAGTACTTCAGTGATACCAAACTGTTGCAGATATTCAATGTTTCGTTGCAATAAACTTTTCCCATTCACCACCGCCAATGCTTTGGGGTGATGATCTGTCCAGGGTTTTAAACGCGTACCCAGTCCTGCTGCCAATATCATTGCTTTCATAAGCTGCTTATTTAACCCAGTTCTCCCGATTGGTATGTTGTAACTGTACTTTCACTTTGTATTTATTCCTGAGGTGTCTGGCCGTTTGTTCAGCAGCATACACACTTCTGTGTTGTCCACCTGTACATCCAAAATTAATCATGAGGTGTTTAAAGTCTCTTTTCAAATAATCCTCTACTGTAATATCAATCAGATCCCACACACTATTCAAGAACTCATTCATTTTGGTACGTTGTTCAAGGAAATCCTGAACAGGCTTATCCAATCCGCTCAATTTTTTATAGTCGTCGAATCTTCCGGGATTGAGAATACCACGCATATCAAATACAAAGCCACCTCCATTATCACTTTCATCAGCAGGAATTCCCTTCTTATAACTGAAACTGCTGATCTGTATCACCAATGGAGTTTGTTCATTGGCTTGTGGCGGCTCGAAACGAGCAATCATCTCATCTGCCACTACTAATTTCAATACCCGATCAAATTCCGGTGTGATGATGCCTATTCGCTTATGTTCAATGAAAAACTTCAAGTTGCGTAGTGCTAAAGGAATGCTTGCTAAAAAGTGCGCTTTTCTTTCAAACAACCCACGGAAACCATAAGCTCCCATTACTTGCAGCAAGCGAATCAATACATATCCGTTGTACTGACTCACAAATGTCATCCTATCAACCGGCTCTTTTAACAAAAGATCAATCTGATCCATATAATAATCCAACAAACTGTTCTTCCACTCCTCACTGAGCTCTGCTTTCGCCTGCCAGAGTAAAGAAGCCACATCATATTGTAAGGCCCCTTTCATTCCACCCTGAAAATCAATAAAACTTACTTCACCATCTTTTACAATGATATTTCTGCTCTGAAAATCGCGGAACATGAAATACTTGTATTGTGTATGGGTGAGGTAAGTACTCAATGCTTCAAAGTCATCCAGCATGGCCTGTTTATCGTAGGGAAGCTGAAGTGTATCAAGGAAGTAATATTTGAAATACAATAGATCACTCAAAATGGCTTGCTTACCGAATTCTTTGGCGGTAATACACCAATTATAATCCAGCCCCTGATCTCCCTTGATTTGAATTCGTGCCAATGCAGACAAACTTTTCTGAAACAACTGATAGGGAATACCCGTATGCCCATGTTTTTCCAGTTGATTCAATAAAGATTCAGTACCTAGATCCTCTTGGATATAAATGGTATTGTCATCATTCACGCCCAATATTTCAGGAACAGGCAAACCGGCTTTTTTGAAATGTCTGCTGAACTGAATAAAAGTGTTTGTCTCTTTTTGATTGACATTATAAGTAGCAATATAACTTTCATCAGCTGTATAAATTCTAAAATACACCCTATCACTCCCACTCTGAGGTAATTTCTCGATACGCTCGGCAGTTTGATTTTTTAAAGAAGAAAAAAGAGTATGGATACCTTGTATCACTGCTTCCATGTTGGCATTGATTTGTGGCGAAAATAGTGAATAGTCTATGGGTGATGATCCATGGATTATTATTTTTTTCTTGAAAGATAGTAGATAGGCAGCCCCACTAAAGTGATCAGTATACCCAATAACGAATGGATAACTTTTGTTTGTCCATGCTGATAATGACTGATATCATTCACCAAAGTAACCACCAGAAAAAAAGCAGTGAATATGACAAATACTGCCGGCACGAAGGGGTAACCCCACACTTTATAGGCCCTTTGTACTTCTTTCATTTTCTTTCTCAATAGAAAAACACCCAAAGCACTCATACCATAAAAAAACCAGCTCACGAAAATGAGAATATCTGTGAGCATATCAAATGAACCACTGATGATCAAACAAACAGTCCATGCCGCATTGAGCCAAAGTGCATTACCAGGTGTCTTGTAGCGAGGTTGTACTTTACCGGCCCAAGCAAATAACTTGTTGTTATCAGCCATGGCAAATGTTACCCTTGATGTAGCGAGGATATTGGCATTCGTGGTTCCTAAAACAAAAAGCATTACCATAAGTGTAATCAGTACACCGCCTATACTTCCCCAAGCAATATTGGCTGCATCTGAAGCAATGAATGAGGAAGCTGCTATTTCTTGAACAGGCATCAGGTATACAAAAGCTAAGTTCACCAATACATAAACGATGATACAAAAGCTCAATCCCAAGAATAAACTTTGAGGAATATTTTTCCGTGGCTCTTTGATTTCACCCGCAACAAAAGAAATATTGTTCCATCCGTCATAAGCCCAGAAAGCTCCCGCCAATGCAGCCATATAAGCACTCAACATCATCCAGTCAGTAGGCACATTTGTGGTACTTTGTAAAATATTGGACACATCGCCTTTACCAGAGAAAAAAATACCACCGATCAATAATAAGATAGCTGCGGCTTTCAAAGCAGTTAAGATACGCTGCACCCTTCCTCCATATTGAACACTGCGATAACTGATGGCAGTAAATATGACGATCACCAGAATGGTCAAAATTTTAACACCCAGGTTTTGCAAAGGAAAAAAAGTACCGATATAGGGAATGGATAACGTGAATGATTGTTCAGTAGCAGTGCTAAACCTTGGCAAATCGATCAGATAACTCGTGTATTGCGAGAATACATAAGCAATGGAAGCATTACCGGCTGTATTAAAAACAGCAAAAGCAGCCCAGCCATAAATAAAAGCAAATCCTTTACCATACATTTTTTGAAAGAAGACATATTGTCCACCCGTTTCAGGGAACATGGCCGCTACTTCCGCATTGGACAATGCTCCGAATAATGTAATGATACCTGCTACTACCCAAACACTCAACAATAAAATAGGTGATTGCAACTGAGCAGCCATCAAAGAGGGCTTCATAAAAATACCCGACCCAATTACGCCACCCACCACGATGGCAATAGCAGTATTTCTATTCAGTTGGCGGAGTAGGGTGGGCATGGTTAAAGATAAGAGAGATTTGTGGAGAGTTGATAGTTGATAGTTGACAGGGGCTTATGGTTCATAGCATATAGTTGATAGCAGTAACTATTCGCCATGAACTATATGCTATGAACCATTGGCTCTCTGTAATCTATCAACTGTCAACTCACATCAAAACAACCGCCCCTGCTCCCCAGGCCGCCTGAATCTTGTCGCATCGAGCTCCCATCGCTCCGCGTTGAGTTGATAGAGTTTATTGTACTTGATGAATTGCTGTCTTACCATATCTGCAATAGGACCTTCTCCACGCATTCGCACACCATAGCGACTATCATTCACTTGTCCACCATGACCATTTTGAATCAAGTGCCAGACTTTATCTGCCCTATCAGGAAAATTTTTATAGAGCCAATCATGAAAAATCAGTTTGATGGCGCCATTCAGGCGAATAAAAGTGTAAGCACTAAAGACAGCACCATGTTCACTGGCTGCTTTCATGATACGTTGCATTTCATGATCATTCAAACCGGGTATCATCGGACCCAGCATCACTCCCATTCTTACACCTGCAGAACTCAACTCTTTGATCACTCGCAATCTTTGTTTGGCCGTTGTTGTTCTGGGTTCCATGGCCCGGCGCAGGTCTTCATCAAAAGAAGTGATGCTCACCAATATGCTTACTAAATTTTTTTTAGCCATTTCCTGTAGCAGATCTTTATCGCGTAGAATACCTGCATTCTTGGTGATCATTCCTACCGGCTGATTGAACTCATTACATACTTCTAATAATTGTCGCGTTAACCTGAATTTTTTCTCTGCCGGCTGGTAGCAATCTGTATTACCACTCAAACTAATGGGTACCGGCTCCCAGTTTTTATGCATCAAAAATTTACGCAGCAATTGCGGTGCATTTTTTTTGACGATGATCTTTCGTTCAAAATCCAATCCTGCACTATAACCCCAATATTCATGGGCATTTCTCGCATAACAATAAATACAACCATGCTCACAACCCTGATAAGGATTCATGCTGTACCACATACCTACATCCGGACTCTCCACTTTATTCACAATACTTTTTGCCTGGTCTTCCAGATACACAGTTTCTACATTGGGTTCTGTCCAATCGTCAATCGCTTCGATATGTTCCCTGACTCTTTCGTTTTTTAAAAAACGATTGCGCGGATTGAATTGTGCGCCACGCCCTTTTAGATAGGATGATTCCTCTTCCATAACTTTTCTTTCTTCTCGTATGATGCGATTTTATTAATTGCCAGATCAGTCCCCGCTCACCAATCAAAGAGTGAACTTTGTTCAATGGTTTGTTTTTGTCCAAGCAGCTTGAATCGTTTTATGACTTCATATTTTTTAGCATCCATCTGTTTTCGCATCAGTAATACATGATCTGCCATGAATTTGCCTGTAAACTGATTATGACTGTATTCCAACCATCCTTTTTCATATTGCCAAGGCAATAGTTTTCTGGCAATGGTCATATGCGGATCCATGATAAAATGCGGCTTGTGCTCCTTATCTGTTTTGATCATCGGTTGCAAGGGTCGCAATGACTTCACCAATTCAATGATGGGATTTTTTGTTTTTACCTGAATAAAAATGGTATGTGTTGGAAAACTGCCAAAATCACTCAACTCTACCATAAAAGGGTCTGCTGCTGCAACGATGCGTTCTAATCTGGGTATCCACCTCGTTTCTGCCATCGTGTATTGCAAACAACTCAGTAAAGTGATATGAGGTTTGGAATAAACAGCAGTAGGACAGTCATAGCTTTCCGCAAAATGTTTTTTCAGTTGCAGAATTTGTTGTTGCAAAGCTTCGTGAGGTGCTAGCACCAACAGGTATTCAGAAAAATGATGACCATTCAAAGAAGTAAACATAGCGGGTATAAGTTTCAAGCATCAAGAAACAAGGATCAAGAGATATATTTTTATTAAGCAGGTTGTAGATGAAATACGTTGATCTGTCTGCCTTTTTCCTGTTCGTGATTGTATCTGACGAGTAAGAGTTCTTTTACTTCGAAAGAAAGATCTGTTTTACGAACAGCATATTCAGCTTCCAATTCTCCGAATACATGATCAGCTACTTTTCCCGTTAATGGCAAATAAGGATGTGTGTATCGTTTTACCGGCGGACAATCATAACTCCGTACATATTGATCTACCACTTGCAATGCTGTAGCGAGTTCCTGAAAAGGTTCTTGCTCTTGTACACGCAGGTAGATTTGTTTGGACGATAAAGCACCAAACCCAGCCATACTCACCCGAAAGCTTTGTTGTGAGCTGATAATACGATGCATCCATCGGATAAGGGTGGATTCCATTTCTTCTCTGGCCATAAACTGTGCTACCATAATACCTGTGGGTTGAGGTGGCAAAGTGGTTTGGTACCTTCTTACCAGATATTGTTGTTCGGCATGAATGCCTGCCTCCGTCACTGTATCGGGATATGCCATCAACTGATAACTATTCAATAAAGTGCCTGGAGCGGCTGTCCATCTTTCGCTGATTACAGTATGTATTTCCATAAACAAAATTTTACCGTGTCAATTATTTTAGCATAAATTTACTAAAATATTTAGCTAAACAAAATTTATTTATATGGATGGGGAACAGTGGTACGGAGCTGCCTACAAAGGCTCCAAACAATTCAGTCAGTGGGAAGTTCCTACTGCCAACGCCACCGGTTTTGGTGCCGCTGCAGATGATTATATGGAAAGAGGCATTGACCTCAATGAACAACTCATCCGCAACAAACCGGCTACTTTTTTTTTCCGCATGAACAGCGAAGCCATGACAGGCGCCGGTATTTATCCCGGTGATATCTTGATCGTAGACAGAAGTATCCGCAATGCCAATGGCCGTGTAATCGTAGCCATTCTCAATGGTGAATTGCTGGTTCGAAGATTTCAAGATGCCTTCAACAAAAAAAGATTACTCGCCGAAAACAAAAAGTTCGGAGATATTGAATTGGATCCGTATGGAAGTTTTGCGGTGTGGGGAGTAGTACTTTATAATATTCATACTATATAACCCCCTTCAGGGGGCAGGGGGTTATGAAAAAGACGATGTATTATGATGCAGGGCCTTTTGCATTTCAGCGGGCGAAAGAGCTACGTAAGAATCTTACGGATGCTGAAGTCGTTTTATGGAATCGGTTGAAGCAAAATTTACTGGGGTGTAAATTCAGAAGACAACATCCGCTCGCAGGTTATATTGCTAACTTCTATTGTCACCAACATCGATTGGTGATTGAAGTAGATGATTCTATTCATAATAGACCAGACAGAAAAGAATATGATCAAGAACGCGATGCAGAACTCCGAAGTTTACAACTTACCATTCTAAGATTTACAAATCATGAGGTCTTACATCACACAGACCAAGTCATCGAAACCATTTTTAAATACATAAAATCCCCCCTTCAGGGGGCTAGGGGGCTATGAAGGCGATTGTTGATTGTAATAGTTTTTATTGTTCCTGTGAACGATTATTCAGACCTGAACTGAAGCATCGTCCGGTGGTAGTATTGAGTAATAATGATGGTTGTATCATTTCACGTAGCGATGAAGCCAAACAATTGGGAGTAGAGATAGCCGGACCGTATTTCAAAGCCAAACCATTGATTGAGCAATATGGTGTCGCCACTTTCTCCTCCAACTATAATCTGTATGGTGATCTGAGTTGGCGTGTAATGGAAACATTGCGCATGATGCTACCACCCGGTTGTGTAGAAGTATATTCAGTGGATGAAGCTTTTCTGAACCTTGATCATATTCCAGCAGAACAATTATCTGCCTTTGCACTCCAATTAAGAGAAACCGTAGAAATGTGGACAGGCATTGCTGTATCCATTGGCGTTGCTCCTACTAAAGTATTGAGTAAGGTAGCCAACAGGCTTGCCAAGAAAAACAAAGCAGTCACCAATTGTGTACTCGTTTTAGATACCCCGCGTAAAATTGAACAGGCATTGAAAAAAACACCGATAGAAGATGTTTGGGGTGTGGGATATCAGTATGCCGTAAAACTTCAGCGTATGAATATCCTGAATGCATATGATCTCAGCATCAGAGACATTCATTGGGCAGGTAAACAACTGGGTGGGGTTACGGGTGTTCGTTTGGTGAGAGAACTGAAAGGGTTCATCAGCAGAGAAATGGAAGATGAAAGAATCATAAAAAAAATGATCGCTACTACGCGTATGTTTGGTTCACCGGTATCCGAACTCAAAGACATCAAAGAGGCAGTGGCTACTTATACTTCAAGAGCGGCTGAAAAAGTACGTCGACAATAGTCCGCTGCAAATACCATCAGTGTGTTTGTAGTTCCCAAGCAA
>CAYMQQ010000091.1:0-8185 GCA_964392685.1 uncultured Sediminibacterium sp. | reverse complement strand
TTTTCATTTTGGTAAGCTCAGTTGGTTAGAGCATCCCGACATAAGTCGGGAGGGTTCCTAGTTCAAGCCCAGGTGGGCCCACAAAGCGAAGATGAAAGTCTTCGCTTTTTTTGTTTTGGTAAGCTCAGTTGGTTAGAGCATCCCGACATAAGTCGGGAGGGTCCCTGGTTCAAGCCCAGGTGGGCCCACAAAGCGAAGATGAAAGTCTTCGCTTTTTTCATTTTGGTAAGCTCAGTTGGTTAGAGCATCCCGACATAAGTCGGGAGGGTCCCTGGTTCAAGCCCAGGTGGGCCCACAAAGCGAAGATGAAAGTCTTCGCTTTTTTCATTTTGGTAAGCTCAGTTGGTTAGAGCATCCCGACATAAGTCGGGAGGGTCCCTGGTTCAAGCCCAGGTGGGCCGACTTCAAAATCAAGCAGTTGCGATCTAAAAATCGTAGCTGCTTTTTTTATTGCATACAATTGATAGATGAAGTTTGTAGGAAAACCTCTTCGGTATTGTTTTTGCACCCATTTATTTTGATAATACTTATTAACTCTCATGCTTTCTTTACAGAAGCAATAGATGATAATAACACCTATTTTTATTTAGTTAAAACAAGAATATGAAATTGAAACTATTTTTTTCACTGTCACTTTTATTCGGAACTTATCTTCAGTCTTATTCGCAAACATCCCAAATCCGAAATGAGTTGGATAGGGTTGTACAGCAACTGAATGATAGCTTGTATAAATATGATGAAAGACGTAGAACGGTTCATTTATTATCTGATTCAGTTTTTTCAGTGAAGAATAGAGATGGGAGCTTTATAACCGTAAATATTAAAAGGCTAGAATCTTCAAGAACCGATTCCCTTGGTCAAATGGGTATTGATTTTGTTCCTATTGACTATAAAACACATGTTCCCGGTAACTGGATCTATTTTCAGCAGAGGGATAAAATGACCCGTTTGATGTTTCAAAAAGCAACCGAGGCAGAAGCCAGGCAATTGTATTATCTATTCCTAGACCTTCGAAAGTATATGCAGGCTTTACTGGTGCAATAAAAATTCTGGGCTTTATTCAAATTTTTTTCTAGGCTACTTAACTTACCTAAAACTGAGTATAAATAGTACTGGATAATAATAGTATTTTCAAGGATACATCAGATCTGCTTGTATAAGATAGATATGATTGAACAGTAACTATATTTATTTTAAAACTGATCCATGCATACTTATAAAATAAAAAATAATCGACTCGGTCATGTAATTATATTAGTGGCCGTACTCTTTCTGATGGGAGTTACTTTTTGGGCTTTTTTTTAAAGGAAGATCCTGTGGAATTTAAAGGAGGAGGCATCATCTTAGCATTGATCATTGGCGGTATTGGTGGCGTAGTTTTATTCATGGCACTGAGAGCCATCATTTTGAATCCTGATGTCTTGGTAATCAATGAAAAAGGATTTGAATACAATCCCGGTGGCGTTTCATCCGGTTTTATGGAATGGACAAATGTGGCCGAAATAAAATTCACAGAAGTCAGAACCACGCAGGGACAACTTCCGGGACCTATTTGGGAAAAAGTATTGGCCATTAAGTTCAAAGATCCTTCTATATATACTCATCAATACAATCCACTCTTGAGGGGTTTGATGCATTTGAATAAAAACATGTACGATGCGGATATGTTTTTTCGGTTGAGCAGTTTCGGAAATAAAGTTGATGAAGTACATACACTGATGATGAAATACTGGAATGCAAGTAAAACGATCGCATCGTAGATGTTCTAGTTGACTTAATAGATATATCAATCAGGTAAGGAATAAGAACTATAATTTACTTATAAAAGGAGTCTTCGTTTGTAAAATGAGTCTTTAAAAATGGATGTAAAAGAAGATACAACAAGCCCCGTATTGGTTTCGGTATTTTCAAACAGGATAGTGGTACCTGTTTTTTATGGTGTGATCACATCCATATTATTACCGGCTACAGTCTGGTATGCTCTTACATCAAATGATGTATTTGATATTATTGGGGGTATTATTGCTTTTTTAGTGATAGCACTGATATGGTTGGTGATAGTTGGGGGAGAATTAAGGTTAAAGACGCATCGAATCTATTTTAAAGCAAACAATATTGAGGTGCGATCTTTCTTTGGACTTGGTAAAAAACAAACCTATGCTTATAATACTATAAGTGAATGTACCATAGGTTTACAGCCTGCCTATCCTTTTCCCTATGAGTGTATTACGCTTATAAGTAATCAAAAAGAAATATTACGGATATCACAATTTTATTTTCGCAATTACCTTGAGATGAAATTACTCGTTATAGATACATTCAAAGAGTATAAGATAATAAAATTCAGTTTGAAAAAATATATTCTCGAAATCTTCAAAAGTTGATCTGCAATTATTGTAAACTGATGAGATCAGTATAAGTATTACGACTCTTGTTCCTACCTGTTTGAAAGCAAATAGTCAATTCCCTCTTTTTAAGTGTATAACTCAACTTACTGTAATTATGCTACCTTACAGGAGCTAAACCGGGACTTATATGATGCGCGCATTAATTCTTATCGCTTTTCTATTTTCGTACTGTTGTACAATCAAAGCACAATCTGTTGATAAGCCTGATACTGTTAAAATAGGTATTTATATTACTAGCATACACGATATTGACTTTAAACAAAAAGAATACACGATCAATCTCTGGTTATGGTTACGCTATAAGAATAAAGATTTCAACTTTGAGAAATATCTCGAACTGCCTCAGGCAAAAACTGTGAATAAGTTATATAGCACTATCGATAGTTCAGCAGATGGCATTTATATGCTCATGAAGTTACAATGTGTGATGAAAGATTCATGGAGTATCAAAAATTTCCCTTTTGATAAACAACGTTTATGGTTTTCTGTTGAAAACTCTCAGTACGATGCTACCTCATTGATATTTGACGCAGATACTGTGGGTAAAAATTTTGATCCGCGTTTTGTATTACGCGGTTGGCAAATTGATAGCTTTACACTTTCCACCGGTATTAAAGCCTATGAAACCGGGTTTGGTGATCCTGAACTCGAAACACCACATATGGATTACAGCTCTTTTCGGGTAAAAGTGAGCTTACACCGTGATGCCATCGATCTTTTTTGGAAAATGTTTTTAGGAATGTATGCGGCATTTTTAATTTCCTTTATCTGCTTTTTTATTCATGCAGACAATATAGACTCTCGTTTTGGATTGAGTGTAGGTGCTTTATTTGCGGTAATTGGCAACAAATATGTAGTAGAGTCATCAATGCCGGAAGCCACTTCCTTTACATTGGTAGATGCTCTTCATGGTGTAACACTACTGTTTATTTTCGCAGTAGTAACTACGTCTGTTTACTCACTAAAATTGGCAAAAGCGGATAAGCTTAAACAGGCCAATCGTTTTGATTTGATAGCGGGTATTATTTTTTTAGCACTTTATCTTCTGATTAATATGTATTTAATTAATGGTGCAAAAAGTGAATAAAACTTTTGGAAGGTTCTGATCCTTTCTAAAATTTTATTCACTTTAATTGTGTTACTAATGCGTTGCTCTGTTTTTTACATCATACTCAACATAATAACTCTTATATCCAAACAACCTAATGGCCGGTGTTAATAAAAATGCAGTTACTTTCTGTATCAGTACAGGTGGTTTATCGAGGTACGAATCAAAACCAGCCTGATTTAAAAGCGACATTTGAAACATTGTGCCAATTGATTTGCCAAACTTTGGATCATGATCCAATAATCCATAAACCTGTGCCAGATTAAAGGCAAATGCTTCCGGAAATGCAGTGGCACCCTTCATATGAATAGTGTCTGCTGTTTCATTGAAAGGTTTATGTGGTGTTCCTTTGGGAATGTGTAGGGTCTCACCCGGTTTTATCTTCTTTACTACACCATTCACCAACATGCTAAGCTCTCCGTTCGCTATTTCAAATACTTCATCAAAGTTTCCATGAATATGTACGGGCGGTCCCTGTGCAAAAGGCTCCATCGTTGACTCACAGTAAACAAAACCGTTTTCTTGTTTCACAACTCTTTGTGATGCTTTTTCAGCTGTTGAATAAAAAACATCACCGGGTTGAAAATAAGTACTGATGTCAGGTTTTTTCTCCGGGAAGATGACCAAATGGAATAGATAACCAATGGCGAGATACCCTCCCAATATGATCATGAAGTACATAACTGTCTTTTTTAATTTTTTCTTGAACATAATTGTTGTGATTTAAGAGTACAAAGATGTTCATAGTCCAATCTTTAGAATTGTACGTATCGGACATGTTTGCTATCCTAAAATTTTCAAGAGAAAATGTGAAAAGCAAGTTCGCTTTTTTGCAGCTGGTAATCTTTAGCGGTAAGTCCGCTATAATTTTTAAATACACGACAGAAATGAGCCTGGTCATAAAATCCGGCTTCATACGCAATGCTGGTCAATGATTTAGTATCATCATGCATGAGTGAAACAGCTGTTCGAAATTTTTTATGGATCAAGAGTTCTTCTGTTGTAAGACCAAATAAACTCTTTGACTTTCTGTTCAATTGGCGTGAAGAATAACAGATATCCTTGGTAAGTATATCAACAGAGGCAGGCACTTCAACCTTTGTATTCGAAAAAATGGAACAGAAATATTGAGTTCTTGGACAATTTACCTCATCTAAAATCGGGAAAGTGTTTTCAATAACAGCTACTCTTTCTTGAAATGTTTCAGTCTCCTTTAACCGGTACCACACCTCCTGAAAAAATGGGTTGATCAAAGTGAGATCGATCAGGGTGTTCTTACATTCAGAAGGTAAGATACCTACTAAGGATTTCACCATATGTGTTTCCAAATTAATACCCAATAAATGCTGTTGACCGGTATACTGAACATTGACTATATGTGTATTCAAGCCTTGTATAAAGCAGTTGGGTGCAGTGCTGGGGGTTAATTGATGCGGTAAAATACCCATCATAGGATCAGATAAATTGAAAACCAATTCAACAGAACCTTTGGGTAATATCATTTCTTTGGATATTCCTCGCGGAATGGTTTCCCAAATAGCTGACACATAGCTACTCAAAGCCGACTTATTAGGTATGTATACTTGTGCAGTCATTGTACGAAATACAAAGCTGATAAAAAGAATATAGTATCCTACCTTCTTTAGGCTGATTGGTGTTTTATGATCATGAACGGTATAAATCAATCGGGTGAATCAGTGTACTGCTAGGGTAATAAATAGGGTACTTATCAGATAGAAGAAAGTTTCAGTCTCAGACTGTTGCCAACAACACTCACGCTACTTAATGCCATAGCAGCACCCGCAATCATAGGGTTTAATAAAAATCCGTTTACAGAAAACAAAATCCCGGCTGCTATGGGTATACCAATGATGTTGTAGATGAATGCCCAGAATAAATTTTGCTTGATAGTAGCCACCGTTTTCTTTGATAAGTTGATGGCTTTGGGTATACTATTCAAATCAGAAGTGATCAATGTCATTTTAGCAACGTCCATAGCAATGTCGCTTCCTTTGCCCATCGCGATACTAACATCTGCCGTAGCTAATGCATGACTATCATTGATTCCGTCACCCACCATGGCCACAATTTTTCCTTCTTTTTGTAACTGTTCAACAAATGCCGCTTTTTCAACAGGCATCACTTCTGCCTTAAAGTGTTTTAATCCTACTTGTTCGGCAATGGCTTTGGCGGTTTGTTGATTATCTCCGGTTAGCATATATACTTCAATCCCCATCTTTTGTAAACGCTCAATGGCGAAAGCTGATTTTTCTTTGATGTTATCTGTAATTGCCAATACGATTCTTGCTATACCGTTTTTAGAAAAAATAATAACGGTTTTTGCCTGTTGTTGTAGTTTCTGAATGTTGTTCTGTAAACTTTCATCCAGTGTAACTTCATTTTCTTTCATCATTGATGGGCTTCCCACCAAATACTGCTGATTCTTATAATTTGCTAGAACTCCTTTTCCGGTGATACTTTCAATTTTGTGAAGAGCCACAGGTTGAATCTCAGTATTTTCAAAATGTCGAACAACTGCTTCAGCTAATGGATGTTCTGATTGTAGCTCTATGGCTAGTAATACAGCTTGTAGCTCATCCATATCATGTTCGTCTTTGAAAATCACATCACTTACTGCTGGTTTACCTTCTGTAATGGTTCCCGTTTTATCCAATACTACAGCAGTAATAGTATGTGCCAATTCAAGACTTTCGGCATCTTTAATAAGAATATTATTTTCAGCTCCCTTCCCGATACCTACCATAATAGCGGTAGGAGTAGCTAAACCCAAAGCACAAGGGCAAGCAATGACCAGTACAGTTACTGCATTCATCAAAGCATAAGTAAATGCGTTTTCATCACCCCAAATCATCCAACTGATGAATGTAAGTATTGAAATCCCGATAACAATAGGAACAAAAATGCCTGCGATTTTATCGACTAGTTTTTGAACAGGTGCTTTACTACCCTGGGCTTGTTCCACCATTTTAATGATCTGTGCTAAAAATGTTTCTGAGCCAATCTTTTCAGCTGTAAACTGAAAACTTCCTTTTTGATTAATGGTCCCAGCGAACACATTTTTTCCCGCCACTTTTTCTACAGGAACCGGTTCTCCGGTAATCATGCTTTCATCTACATAGGAACTCCCACTGGTAATAATACCATCTACAGGAATTTTTTCTCCGGGTTTTACCAGTATGATATTTCCCCTTTGCACAGCTGCAATAGCCACTTCTTTTTGCTGATCGTTTTCTGTAACTAAGGTTACCGTTTGAGGCTGAAGACCTATTAATTTTTTGATGGCAGAAGAAGTATTTGATTTGGCTTTTTCCTCTAATAATTTACCTAATGAAATAAATACAATGATAACAGCCGCTGCTTCAAAATATACATGGGGGTGAGTACCACGTTCATGCCAGAAATCAGCAAAGAATGTATTAAAAGCACTGAATAACCAGGCAATACCGGTGCTCAGTGCAACCAGTGTATCCATATTTGCTTTGCCATGCTTGGCTTGTTTCCAAGCATTGATGAAAAAGTTTTTACCAAAATAAAAGACTACCGGTGCAGATAGTAGTAGCATGATATAATTTCCCCAGGTTAGATCCATAAAGAACATACCAAGAATAACTATTGGTATAGATAATATAGAAGACCAGATCGTTCTCTTTTTGATAGAATCATAATGCTGAATCCTGGCAGCTTCCTTTAGTTCGTTTTTATTTTCTTCAGTAATCACCATATCATAGCCAATCGATCGAATAACTACTTGAAATTTTTCCGGATTGGTTATTTCAGGATCATACTCAACCCATGCGTCCTGATTAGCAAAATTTACTGCAGCATTTACCACACCATCAGTAGACCGAAGCATCGATTCAACACTGACCGCACAAGCGGCACAGGTCATTTCAAGAATCGGAAATGTTTTTCTGATAATATTGTTAGTGTTACTGAGGTTCATGACTAAGATGTTTTATTAATGCAAAGCTATCCATGTTGCGAAGGGCTACTGTTATAGCATTTGTATTAAATTGTATATAATCTTTAGTTGGGTATTGATTCTAATAGGAGTAGTATCTTTGATTATCTTATGTCTGAACAACTACATATAAAAAATATGGTTTGCGATCGTTGTATTATGGTCGTTAAACAACTATTTAAAGATTTAGATATTGAATTTCATCAGATACAACTGGGACAAGTAGAGCTAAAGAATGAACCAGGCGCAGAACAATTAGAACAGATTCGATCTCTTTTACAACAACATGGGTTTGAATTATTAGATGATAAGAAATCGAAGATTGTTGAAAAAATAAAAACGACCATTGTTTCATTGATCCATGGGACGGAAGCTGAGGAGCTGAACTTAAAGCTATCAGCCATACTAGAAGAAAAACTACAAACAGATTACCATTATCTCAGCACATTATTCTCTTCAGTAGAGGGTGTTACCATTGAGCGATATACCATACTACAACGCATTGAAAAAGTAAAAGAACTATTGATGTACGATGAAAAAAGTCTCAGTGAAATTGCTTATGAAATGGGCTATAGCAGTGTTCAGCATTTGTCACAGCAGTTTAAAAAAATCACAGGATTAACTCCTTCTCACTTCAAGCAGCTAAAGGAAAATAAACGCAAGCCTTTAGATAAAATAAAAGACTGA
>CAYMQQ010000090.1:0-8286 GCA_964392685.1 uncultured Sediminibacterium sp. | reverse complement strand
ATTCACAGCAAAAAGGCCTTCCTGTTAGGGAAGGCCTCTGAGTATATTCGTTATCATACACAAACGTTCAGGCTCCTTCCCGGTCAGAGAGGTTTCTTGGTACGTTTTGTATGTTTCATGATCATCATTGCTTTGCGAAAATACTTGTGTTTGTTTTTTGAGCCAAAAGATTTTTGGTGAAGCCCGGAGGGCTTGTTAGCTAATAGATCATAGCAAATAGCAAAAACCATACGCTATGAACAATAAGCCATACGCTACCCTACTAGATCAATATCAAAATTCACCAACTGTACAAACTCATCAATTCTGTTGCCGATGTCTTCTTTGCTGATCTCTCTTAGACGCTGGGTACCGAATTTTTCTACACAGTAAGAAGCCATGGCACTACCTACGATGATGGCAGTCTTCATGTTTTCGAAAGAAATATCTTTTGTACGGGCAATATGTCCAATAAAACCACCGGCAAAAGTGTCACCCGCTCCTGTTGGATCGAATACTTCTTCCAATGGTAGTGCCGGTGCAAAGAATACTTTAGACTCATGGAATAATAAAGCACCGTGTTCGCCCTTCTTAATGATCAGGTATTTAGGACCCATTTTCATGATGGCAGCCGCAGCTTTTACCAGTGAATACTCACCACTTAACTGACGTGCTTCACTGTCATTTACCATGAGCAGGTCAACCATCGCCAAAGTTTTCTTCAACTCATCCATCATGATTTCCATCCAGAAGTTCATGGTATCCATTACAATCAGTTTCGGACGAGTCTTGAGTTGTTCAATCACACTGCGTTGAACAGCCGGTACCAGGTTACCCAACATTAGGAACTCACAATCTTGAAAACTATCAGGAACTACCGGTTCAAAATTTTCCAGAACGTTGAGTTGAGTCTCCAATGTATCACGTGAATTCATATCCATGTGATAACGACCACTCCAGAAAAATGTCTTTTCGTCTTTTTTGATCTGTACGCCAGACAAATCAACTCCGCGAGCAGTTAATTGGTCTAATTCTTCTTGGGGAAAATCACCTCCTACAACTGAAATTTGCTTAACTGGCGTGAAATTGGAAGCACACCAGGCAATATATGTACCTGCACCACCAATGATTTTATCACTTTTTCCAAACGGAGTTTCAATGGCATCAAACGCCATGGATCCGACAACGACTAAAGACATAGATTAATTTTTGTTATCGGGGTGCGAAACTAGCGTATTTGGAGGGTAAATGCTAGTAACAGCCGCTTAATTTGTGCTTAGAGTCGCTTATTACACAAGCATTCCACAAAAAACTAACGAAATAATATTTTAAGCCCATATTTATTGCTAACACGCGTTAGCTGACTATCTTCGTGTTATGGCTAGAATCAAAACTGATAAAAACATTTCACGCAAAGACGTGATCGTAACCAAAGCGGCTACCCTTTTCAGAGAAAAGGGGTTCAAAGCAGCCAGTATGCGAGATCTGGCAGAAGCGGTGGGAGTTGAAGCTGCCAGTTTGTATAATCATATTAAGTCGAAGACAGAATTATTACACGAACTCTGCTTTAGTGTTGCCAACCGATTCCTGCAAAAGATTGATGAAGTGGAAGCAGAAAAAATTACGGCGATTGAAAAGATTGAAAAATTATTGCGTTTCCATATCAATGAAATGATTCACCACTATGAAGAAGTATATGTGAGTGATCGTGAGTGGAAACACCTCGCAGATCCTTATTTATCGAATTTTCAAAACCAGCGTCGCATTTACCGCAAACGTTTTGCTGCCATCATAGAAACAGGTATACGCAATCAGGAAGTCAAAAAGATTGATGCACCTACCGCTGTGCTGATTATACTACATGCTATTAGCGGCATTGAAAGCTGGCATCGCTCCACACAAAAGATCAGCGCTGCTGAACTGGAAGAAAATATGGTAACCATTCTTGTAGGCGGATTAACACAATAAGAGAAAGACCGGTATGTCTATACATTTTGAGCAACTCACTGTTCGTGAAGTACGCAGAGAAACCAATGATTGCGTTTCCATTGCTTTTGAAATTCCTAATGCACTGAAAAATGCATTTCAGTTTTTACAAGGACAATACATCACACTAAAGACAAAGATTGGCGGTGAAGAAGTACGTCGATCCTATTCTATTTGCAGTAGCCCATTGGAAGATGAGTTAAGAGTGGCAGTAAAAAAAGTTCCACAAGGTGTTTTTTCTACTTATGCCAATGAGGTTTTGAAAGCCGGTGACCAATTAGATGTCATGCCACCAATGGGTAAATTTTTTACCCCGCTCTTACCCGAACAAAAAAAGAACTATGTTGGCTTTGCTGCAGGTAGTGGTATAACACCTTTGTTATCCATCATCAAAACAACTTTACAAACCGAGCAGGAAAGTACATTCACCCTGGTGTATGGAAATCGTAATAGACATTCCATCATCTTTAGAGAAACATTGGAAGCATTGAAGAATAAATACATGGACCGTTTTAGGCTCATTCATATTCTTTCCAGAGAAACAACGGATACCCCATTGAACTCGGGAAGAATTGATACGGATAAATGTTTGGTTCTTTGCGACAAAGCCATTGATCTACAACAAACCGATGAGTTTTTTCTTTGCGGACCTGAAGAAATGATCTTTGCTGTAAAAAATGTTTTAGAACAACAACATGTTCCTACACAAAAAATTCATTTCGAATTGTTTACTACTGCCGGACAACAACATAAAAAAAATCATCAGCAGGAAGAGGATATCGATAAAGGCCCTAAAAGTAAGATCACTGTTACACTTGATGGAATTAGTTTTGATTTTGAATTGAGTCAAAAAGGAGATGCCATATTGGATGCTGCGTTGAAACATGGAGCAGACCTTCCTTATGCTTGTAAAGGCGGTGTTTGTTGTACTTGCAGAGCCAAATTAATTGAGGGAGAAGTAGACATGGAAGTAAACTACGGATTAGAACCTGATGAAATAGAACAAGGATTTATTCTAACCTGTCAATCACACCCTAAGTCTGAAAAAGTAGTGGTTGACTTTGATGTGAAATAATTTTTTAGCCACAGATTACAATGACTAATCTGTGCATCTGTGGCTTTTTTATTTGTGTAAAATCGGCTCAAGAATCTTTTGCCAAATTGCATACCCTTTGGCGTTCATGTGCAAATTGTCTTTGATAAATAATTCAGGATTCACAGTACCATCAGGAAGTAGCATGGCATGGTGAACATCCACATAAACAGTTGCAGCATTTCTTCTTAAATATCTTTTGATCAATCGATTCGCTTTCAAAAACTGTTTTTCCAATTTCCATCTGCTTGGACTTGGTTTGATAGAAATAAAAGCAACAGGTATATTCCCAAGTTCTGTTCGGATAATTTTCAAAAGTGTTTTGAATCTATCACGCACCATTTTAGGAGTTGCCGGTATTGAGTCTGCAATATCATTCTCACCACAGTAAATAATGATTTGCTTAGGCTGATAAGGAAGAATAATCTTATCGGCATATTGAATTACATCCGGTAAGCTTGATCCACCAAATCCACGATTGAGTATGGAATATCCGGGGAAATAGTCCTGAATGTCTTTCCAATAAGTAAAGGAAGAACTGCCGACAAATAATAATTGGCCTTTAGAAGGAAATTGTAAACTATCAGCACTTAAAAAAGCATCAATATCTTTTTTAAACCTCGGTGTCTGTGCTAATACCGACAAACCATACAATAGAAAGGCAACAATTAGTATCCCTTTTTTCATACCGGAAAGATAATCTCCTGTTCATCATCACTTTACTTGTAAGTATAAAAACATCAACAAAAACTAACAAAAAGACAAATTGTTTAGTTTTAATACACTAACATTTGTTAGCATTATTGAATTCTTTTTGTATTTTTACAGCCCAAACCGAAACGTATGGAAAAGAATTTGGAACAATTGTTTCAAGAAAAGATCGACAAAGAAATTCGTATCGAACCGAAGGATTGGATGCCGGAAAAATATCGTCAGACTTTGATCCGTCAGATTAGTCAGCATGCACACAGTGAGATTGTTGGTATGCTACCGGAAGGCAACTGGATTACCCGTGCTCCCAACCTAAGAAGAAAAGCTATTTTATTAGCAAAAGTGCAAGATGAAGCCGGTCATGGATTATACCTCTATTCCGCTGCTGAAACATTGGGTATTAGCAGAGATGAAATGTATGAGCAATTACACAGTGGTAAAGCGAAATATTCTTCCATATTTAATTACCCCACTTTAAGTTGGGCTGATATGGGTGCCATCGGTTGGTTGGTAGATGGCGCTGCTATTATGAATCAAGTACCATTGTGTAGAACCAGTTACGGTCCTTATGCCAGAGCGATGGTGCGGGTTTGTAAAGAAGAGAGCTTCCATCAGCGTCAGGGTTTTGAAATTTTATTGACCCTAAGTCGTGGAAATGAAGCGCAGCGTCGTATGGCACAAGACGCCATCAATCGTTGGTGGTGGCCAAGTATCATGATGTTTGGTCCGAAGGATGATGAAAGTCCGAATACCATTCAAAGCATGAAATGGAAGATCAAGCGTTTTACCAATGATGAGTTACGCCAAAAATTTGTAGACATCTGTGCAGAGCAAATCAAAATCTTAAACCTCACGATTCCGGATCCTGATTTAAAATGGAATGAGGAAAGAGGACATTATGATTTTGGTGCGATCAATTGGGACGAATTCTGGCAAGTCATTGCAGGCAATGGTCCATGCAACAAACAAAGACTCGATGCACGAAAAAAAGCTTGGGACGATGGAAAATGGGTAAGGGAAGCAGCTTCTGCGTATGCGGCGAAACGTGCGGCAAGAAAAGAAGTGAAAGTGGCGTAGGGTTAAAAAATCAAAAGTGAAAAGTCAAAGAGTGAGTAGTGAGTAATAATTAATCAAATAAAAGGCTCGTGGCTCGAAGCTCACAGCTCATAGCTAAATAGCTAACCATGAAACAATACATTATCAAACAATACTACGGCGATTACGGTGAAGGGAAGAACGGTGCTGCCGATATTTCTACTTCCGGCTCTTCTAAACAGGAATGGCCCTTATGGGAAGTGTTCATCAGAAGTAAGCAAGGATTGGATCATAAACATGTAGGTAGTCTGCATGCTGCTGATGCACAAATGGCCATCGAAAATGCGCGAGATGTGTATACCAGAAGAAATGAAGGCATCAGCATTTGGGTAGTAGAAAGCAAATACATCCATGCCAGCAATCCCGATGAAGCAGATGCTTTATACGATCCTGCTAATGACAAAGCCTATCGTCATCCTACTTTTTATGATCTACCGGATGAATTGACACATATCTAATCAAAGCTTTTTAACACTGATGAATCAATCACTGATCGATTATACATTACACCTTGCTGACAATGCCTTGATTATTGGACATCGTAACAGCGAATGGTGTGGGCACGGACCTGTATTAGAACAGGATATTGCAATTTCAAATATTGCGCTCGACTTTATTGGACAAGCAAGAAACTTCTACCAATATGCGTCAGAACTTTCAGGAAATAATACCACAGAAGATTCGCTTGCATTTTTACGGGATGTGTCTGAATTTAAAAATGTATTGATCACAGAATTACCCAATGGCGATTGGGCGCAAACCACTTTACGTCAGTTTCTGTTCAGTACCTATCAATATTATTTCTATCAACAGTTACAAAATTCAACCGATACAAGACTTGCTGCCATTGCAGCTAAATCGTTGAAGGAAGTCACATACCACTTACGCTGGAGCAGTGAATGGGTGATTCGTTTAGGTGATGGTACGGAAGAGAGTAAACAAAGATTACTCACAGCAGTAGATGAACTTTGGAATTTCACCGGTGAATTATTTTTGCCTGCTGGATACGAGACTGCATTGCTGCAAGAAAATATGGGTGTTGACTTATCCATTATCCGCCAACAGTGGAATCAAAAAGTGCAAGAGGTATTTGCAGAAGCCACCATTCAGATTCCTGAAAAAAGCTGGGCTCAACAAGGCGGTAAAACCGGTATTCATACAGAACATTTAGGATACATACTCGCAGAAATGCAATTCTTACAAAGAGCTTATCCCGGCGCCGAGTGGTAAAATAATTATGACGATCGCTATTCAACATATAAGTCCCGAGGAAAAAGAGATCTGGAATTTACTGGAAACAGTAACAGACCCTGAAGTACCGGTTTTAACCATTCTTGATCTTGGAATTGTTAGATCAGTTGAACTAGCTCAACTCGATAATCATCAGTTGAAACCGATCATAACTATTACTCCGACTTATAGCGGTTGCCCGGCCATGGATGTCATCAGCATGAATATCAGAATGGCACTATTGCAAGCAGGCTATCAACAAATGGAAATCAAACAAGCATTGTCTCCTGCCTGGACAACTGACTGGATGAGTGAGGAAGGAAAAAATAAATTGAAAGCTTACGGCATTGCACCTCCTCAATACAAACAAGCGGTATGTACGCCGGAGGCATTTCAGGATGAAGAAGCGATCCAATGTCCGCAGTGTAATTCATGGAACACAGCATTAGTATCACAGTTTGGCAGTACAGCTTGTAAAGCTTTGTACAAATGCAATGATTGTAAAGAGCCTTTTGATTATTTCAAATGTCACTGACATCTTGATATTTTCATTGCCCCTGCGAAGAGAAGACCTTATTTTTGAATAAATCATCTTACATGTCTAGTATTCTTTTTCATATTGAAAATGGTATTGCTTTTATTACACTCAATCGTCCCGATAAGCTGAATTCTTTTAATCGTGAAATGGCGCTTTTACTACAGTCGAAATTAGATGAATGTGCATCCTTGCACGAGGTAAGGGCCGTTTACTTAACAGGTGCGGGAAAAGGATTTTGTGCCGGACAAGATCTTGCAGAAGTAGTAGATCCGAATGGACCGGGTATGCAAAGAATTTTGAGTGAACATTATAATCCGATCATTACACGATTAAGACATATGCCGAAACCGGTAGTAGCCGCTGTGAATGGCGTTGCTGCCGGCGCGGGTGCTAATATTGCTTTGGCTTGTGATATAGTAGTAGCTACTCAATCAGCCTCTTTTATTCAAGCGTTCTCTAAGATTGGCTTAATTCCGGATAGCGGAGGTACTTATACATTACCGCGTTTGATCGGCTGGCAAAAAGCCAGTGCCTTGATGATGTTGGGAGATAAAGTAACTGCAGCAGAAGCTGAAAGATTGGGTATGCTGTATAAAGTATTTCCTGATGAAGTATTTTCAGAATCTTCTAAAAAGATAGCAGCTACTTTATCACAAATGCCAACCAAAGCATTGGCATACATAAAACATGCATTGAATCAATCGGCTTCCAATGATTTGGAAGCGCAGTTACAATTGGAAGATGCATATCAACAGAAAGCTGCCGATACGGATGATTTCAAAGAAGGCGTACAGGCATTTTTAGAAAAGCGAGCACCTCAATTCAAAGGATCTTAAAATTATTTTATGAGCAATCCATACAGACAAGTTGTTGATCACATGATGATTCATGATAAATTTTCCCAGTGGTTGGGTATTGAGGTATTGGATATACAAGAAGGCTACAGTAAAATAAAAATGACCGTAAGAGAAGAAATGATCAATGGTTTTGGTATTGTACATGGTGGAATTGCTTTTTCATTAGCAGACAGTGCTTTTGCATTTGCTTGTAACAATCGAAATAATTTATCGGTTGCACTAGACACTTCCATCAACTTTACAAAAGCCATTCAGGTAGGTGACGAACTCACAGCAGAAGCCAAAGAAACACACAATGGCAGAAGTACAGGTTTATATTTTATAACTATTACCAATCAAAAAAATGAGCAAGTAGCTATTTTTAAAGGCACTTGTTTCAGAACCGGCAAAACCTTAATATGATCTATCAATTCAAAGAACATATTCCTGTGGTTCATGAAACAGCTTTTGTTCATCCACAAGCTGTTGTTACCGGTAATGTCATCATTGGTAAGCATGTATATGTAGGTCCGGGTGCCGCTATACGTGGCGATTGGGGTAAGATCATCATTGAAGATGGTTGTAATGTTCAAGAAAACTGTACCATTCATATGTTTCCCGGCATTACTGTTCATTTAAAAGAAAATGCACATATTGGTCATGGAGCCATTATCCATGGAGCAACGATTGGAAGCAACTGTTTGATAGGCATGAACAGTGTGATCATGGATAATGTAGTATAGGGAGATGAATGTATTGTAGGTGCTGTGAGTTTTATCAAAGCAGATTAAACATTTGAATCCAGAAGTTTGATAGTG
>CAYMQQ010000089.1:0-8629 GCA_964392685.1 uncultured Sediminibacterium sp. | reverse complement strand
CTGTTATAAAGAATACTTCTGATCACTACATTAAAATCAAAATCACCGGTCGGACTAATATAGCCTACAGCACCCGAATATAAACCGCGTTTGCTTTGTTCATATTGCTCTATCAGTTCCATCACTCTTTTTTTAGGAGCGCCTGTCATACTACCCATGGGGAAACAAGCCTTCATAATGTCAGAAAACTGGTTAGTACTGTCTAATGTTCCTTCAACCGTGGAAATCATCTGATGAACCTGGGGGAAGCTATAGATACCAAATAGTTCAGTAACTTCTACAGATCCTTGTTGGCATACTTTACTTAGGTCATTTCGGACAAGGTCTACGACCATTACATTTTCACTTTTGTCTTTTTCACTGTTCTGTAATTGCTCAATCAATTGTTGATCAGCTTTCGGATCGAATTGATTCCGTGGAATGGTGCCTTTGATAGGTTGTGATAATAAACGATTATCTTTTTTTTGTAAAAAGCGTTCCGGACTGGCGCAAAGCAGGTATTTATCTTCTAGTCGATAATAACATGCAAAAGGATTCGGTGAAACCTTTGTGAGTTGTTGATACAATGACAAAGGTTCAATTACTGTATCGGTAGCATAAAACTCCTGACAAAAATTGATCTCATAACAATCGCCTCTTTGTATATGCTGTTTTAGTTGCTCAATGGTAGCAATATATTGTTGCCTGGTCATTTTAGGTTGAACAGATATTGCAGTTTGGGGAACACTTACAACAGCAGGAGAAGCTTTTATTGACTCGTAAATGCTTGATGGATTAGAACCATCGTATACTTCTATGAAAAGTGTTTGTTCCTTAAGAGAAAGAATAATGGCTGGAACAAAAAAGAAAAGATCAGGGAACCGGATACCGTCTGAATGTATGGAACTGAGCTGTTCAATTTGATTTTTGATATCGTATCCAAGATGACCAAAAATCCATTTGTTTGTATGGGTATTGATGAAATCATCCAAATGACTCAGTGAAGCATCAGCAGGCAATGCGGCAGTTACACCACAGGCAACCATACATTCCACTATCGATGCGGAACTCTGGTATTGATGGTTGTCCAGAAAACAACAAATGTTGAATTGGTTTGCCCAGTTCAACATTTGTTGTTTGGTTTCTATACTATCTGTTATAGAAAAGGAATAGGTGATAGATCGCTATTTAGGCCGATTAAAAATCATCATCGTCGTCATCGTCAAATCCACCTGCTTTATCATCAAATAGGTCGAATTCTTTGAAGTCTTCATCTAAGCTAAAATCATCATCGTCGCCTTTCTTTTTAGCGCCGCCGGATGCTTTTTTTCCTTTGCTTTTAGGAATATCAAATTCATCGAAGTCTGGATCCCAGTCGTCTTCTTCATCTTCTGGTTTTTCCCAATCGTCTGAATCTTCATCTAGCTCGTCATCATCATCGTCGTCGTCATCAGATTTTGATTTCTTAGACGAAGATTTAGATGCACTTTTTTTGGAAGAAGCTTTGAGATCCATCTCATCATCATCATCTTCCAAATCATCATCATCGTCTTCCATTTGCTTTTTGCTTTTTGAAGACGGCTTCTCTTCAGCATTTTTAGGTGCTGCTTTCTTAGGGGTGGAGGATTTCTTATCCTTATCAGATCTTGCTGCCATATTTCCAATAAGATTAACTGCGTAAAATTTCAACGCAATTTCTGATTAACCAAAAAAATTTTTTTTGTTACAAATGCGGTGCCACAAACTAAATGGCTACAATCTGTTCTCTGCCCGGTCCGTTTGAAACGTATTTAACAGGCGCACCAACATATTTGTTGATGAAATCGATATAAGTTGTCATGGTTTCAGGCAAGGAACCGGCATCTTTGATGTTGGTACTGTCTATTTTCCATCCGGAAAAACTTTTCCAAACAGGGTCAATATCCACTCCCGACATCTGAAAAGGAACTTCTGTATGCTCCTGACCATTGATTTTGTAAGCAGTACAAACGTTCAGCGTATCAAAACTATCTAATACATCCGCTTTTGTCATGATGAGCTGTGTTACACCATTGATCATGCAAGCAAACTTCAAGGCGACCAGATCAATCCAGCCGCAACGACGTGGACGTCCGGTAGTGGCGCCAAATTCGCTACCAATTCTTCTTAACTCTTCTCCGGTAGCATCATTCAGCTCCGTTGGGAAGGGACCGCCACCAACACGGGTACAATAAGCTTTGGTAACACCCAATACTTCATTGATTTGTTTCGGAGAAACGCCCAATCCGGTACACACACCCGCAGAAATGGTATTTGAAGAAGTAACGAAAGGGAATGTTCCGAAGTCGATATCCAACATACTTCCCTGTGCGCCCTCTGCCAGTACTTTTTTACCCTCTGCCAAACTTTTATTGATAAAGTATTCGCAGTTGATAATATTCAATGTTCTCAAAAACTCAATCGCTTCAAAGAACTCCTGCTCTGATGCAGAAATATCTTCGCTGAAATTGAAATTATTTAATAAAGTCTGGTGCTTAGCACGCAGCTCTTTGTATTGTGCATCAAAAGACGGACTCAAAATATCGCCTACTCTCAGTGCATTTCTTCCTGTCTTATCCATATAAGCAGGTCCGATGCCTTTCAAAGTGGATCCAATTTTCGCATCACCTTTTTGCAACTCTGATGCTTTGTCCAAAGCACGATGCGTAGGAACGATCAGATTGGTTCTTTGTGAGATAAACAAATTCTTACGTACATCAATACCATATGCAGCTACTGCATCACACTCACGCTTTAAGGTTACAGGATCCAGTACTACACCATTACCAATAACATTAACAATATGCTGATGAAAAATACCGGAAGGTATTTGGTGCAACACCATTTTTTGCCCATTCACATATAAAGTATGTCCTGCATTCGGACCGCCCTGAAAACGGGCAATGATATCATATTTGGGTGCGAAGTAATCAACGATCTTTCCCTTACCCTCATCACCCCACTGTAAACCCAGTAAAACGTCCACCATAAGTTTGCTTTGAATCGCGGCAAAAATAGGAGATAGTTGGGGGTTTTGGGAAGAATATTTTTTGAATCGGGAAGTTGACAGTTGTTAGTTGACAGTTGATAGGAAAACCAGTCTTTTTTCTTTCTGTCAACTGTCAACTAACAACTGTCAAACCTCTCCTCACTTCTCATTTTCCGTATCAAATCGATCCACTCTTTGGATACCATTGAGTGATTTGAGTCTTTCAACCAATTCTTCCAATTCCTCTTTATCGTGTACAAATATTTTGATCGTTCCTTCGAATAAGCCCTCACTTGATTCAATGGTTAAACCCGCAATATTGATCCTGAGGTCACCGCTGATAACGTTGGTGATTTTATTGACTACGCCCACATCATCCAACCCAATGATTTTGAGTCCGGTAAGGAATGAAATTTCTTTGTTCTTAGCCCACTTGGTTTTTACAACCCTATGACCATAATTTGCGAGTAATTGTGCTGCATTTGGACAACCTGTTCGATGTATAATTAACCCCTTTCCGGTGCTGACAAAACCAAATACATCATCTCCCGGTATAGGATTACAGCATTTAGCGAGGGTGTACATGATTTTGTCACTGCTTTCCCCGAAAATGATCAGCTCAGACTCTTTTTTACTATATGTTTTTTGTACGGGATCTGTGATGATTTCCTGGATCACAGGTTTGGGTTTGGGGATTTCTATTTTATCACCCAATACCTGAAAATCTTTCAGCTCTTTCAGATCGAGGACTTTGGTAGCGATTCTATAATGCAGATCCAGCGATGAGGGAAGTTTATAAAATTGAACCAGTTCTTCGATATTGTACTGGCTGTATGCTGCACCCATGCTTTCCAATTTTCTTTGGAGCAGGTATTTACCATCTTCTGCTACTTTTCGTTTTTCTTCTCTTAAAGCATCTTTGATTTTATTTCTTGCCTTCGCCGTTACTACAAAGCCCAGCCAGTCTTCCGATGGTTTTTGTTTGTTGCTGGTAATGATCTCAATCTGGTCACCACTTCTTAATTTATGGCTGATAGGTACCAGTTTATGATGTACTTTGGCACCAATACATTTACTACCGATGGCTGAGTGAATAGAGAAAGCGAAATCCAACGCCGTACTTCCCATCGGCAACATTTTCACTTCACCTTTTGGGGTATACACATAAATTTCTTCGGCTAGAAAAGATGTTTTGAAATCCTGTAAGAAGTCGACTCCTTCCGTATCCTGTGTACTCAATACTTCCCTGATCTGACCAAACCATTTATCAAATCTGTCTTCCTCATTATTACCCTCTTTGTATTTGTAATGGGCTGCCAAACCTTTTTCAGCAATCTCATTCATACGTTTGGTACGAATTTGTACTTCTACCCATTTACCTTGAGGTCCCATTACAGTCGTATGTAAAGCCTCATAACCATTGCTTTTGGGATTACTCAACCAATCACGTAAACGTTCGGGTGAAGGCATATACTCATCAGTGATCATAGAGTATACTTTCCAGCAATCCTCTTTTTCTTTTTCAGTAGGAGAGTCCAGTATCACACGAATAGCAAATAAATCATATACTTCTTCAAAAGCAACACCCTTCTTTTTGATCTTGTTCCAAATAGAATGAATACTTTTTGGACGGCCATAGATTTCAAAATTGAAATTGGCGGCCTGCATTTTTTCTTTTATGGGACGAATAAATTCATTGATGTAACGGGTTCTTTCGCGTTTGGTTTCTGCGAGTTTTTTAGCAATATCCCGATAGGCTTCCGGCTCCATATATTTCATGGACAGGTCTTCCAACTCGGTCTTGATATTGTACAATCCCATCCGGTGTGCCAATGGAGCATACACCCAAACCGTTTCTGATGCGATCTTCAACTGTTTTTCGCGTTTCATATGATCCAGCGTACGCATATTGTGTAAGCGGTCTGCCAGTTTAATCAGGATCACACGAGGGTCATCGGTAAGTGTTAAAAGGATTTTCTTAAAATTCTCTGCCTGTTGAGAAGTATTGGTATCCATTACGGTGGAGATCTTGGTCAGACCATCCACAATTCTTGCGATCTCTGTTCCGAATTCACGTTCGATATCTTCCAGCGATATATCTGTGTCTTCAACCGTATCATGTAGCAAAGCACAAATGGTACTTCTTACCCCTAGTCCGATTTCTTCCACACAAATCATGGCAACGGCTATGGGATGAAGGATATAAGGTTCGCCACTTTTTCTTCGCATGGTTTTATGTGCATCGGCGGCCATTTGAAAAGCATGACGTACCAATTCCTTATCGCCTTTCTTAAGCTTTGACTTCAAGCTTCTCAAAAGGGCACGATAATGCCGTAATATTTCATTTTTTTCCTGATCAGGGTTCAGGTTATAACGAGGTAGCACCACCTCCGCAGTCGTATCTTTCGCTTGCTCCATATCTGACTACGAATATACGAATAGTCGATGGCTTATAGTCCATGGTCGATGGTCCATGGCGTATGGTTCATGGCGTATAGTCGATAGTCCATGTCCTGTAATAAATACTTTGTTCTCTACTTATATGAATACAAGCGACGCTTGTACATACCCATTTTCCTACCATATGCTATGGACCATGGACTATACGCTATGGACTATCGACCATCGACCGTGCTTCCCAAAAATTACAGCATCGGTAAACACTGCCAAGCCTTTGTTGTTACCTTTGGCAACTGTCATGACTGAAACGAGTAAAAAAAAGGTATTTGATTTTTCCTTACTAGGCAGGGTATTTCATTTTGTGAGGCCTTATAGAGGGATGTTCTATCTCAGTTTGATTTTGGCTGTGGTGATGGCTTTATTTGCACCCATCAGACCCTATCTGATTCAGTTAACGGTGGATACGGCAACCGGTAAGTCTGTGCAGATTCCAGGATGGCTTGAAACGGTTCTTTTCAATACCGATCTTTCAGATGCCAGTCGATTTATTATTTCGGTAACGCTTTTTCAGATCGTATTTCTGGTAGTGGAAACATCGATCCGATTCATTTTCAGCTTTATTACTGCATCCATGGGACAGCATGTGGTAAAGGATATGCGTATCGCTGTATATAAAAAGATACTGGGGTTAAATCTTCGTCAGTTCGACAAAACCCCCATCGGTACACTTACCACCAGAACCATTGATGATATAGAACGAATCAATGATATTTTTTCAGATGGTCTTATTCCAATCATAGCAGATTTGCTTACCATCATCATCACACTGGCAACGATGTTTTGGATGGATTGGCGTTTAACATTGATTAGTCTGGCACCCTTTCCAATCATGATCATTGCTACTTATTATTTTAAAGAAAGTGTAAACAAAAGTTTTATCAAGGTTAGAAATGCGGTCGCTAGTTTGAATGCTTTTGTGCAAGAGCATATTACGGGAATGCAAGTAGTACAAGCTTTTGCTGCCGAAGAGCGGGAGATGAATAAGTTTAAAAAAATCAATGCAGAACATCGGAATGCTAATATCAAAGCCATTTTTGCGTATTCTGTTTTCTTCCCAATTGTGGAAGTTGTACTTGCGCTGAGCACCGGATTACTCGTATGGTGGATCGCCGGAAAATCATTGGATGCAGGATTGTTGATGGCATTCATTTTATACCTGAATCAGATATTTCGTCCATTACGTGTGATTGCAGATAAGTTTAATGTCTTGCAAATGGGGATGGTAGCTGCTGAAAGAGTGTTCAAAGTGTTAGACAATAGTGATGAATTGAGTGTGAAAGATCATGGTAATTTTCAGCCAACTCATATTAAAGGGGATATTGACTTTGAACAAGTATCATTTGCTTATGTAGATGAAAACTTTGTGTTGAAAAATATCAGCTTCCAGGTAAAAGCCGGTGAAACGGTAGCATTGGTTGGACATACCGGTAGCGGTAAAACATCTATTATTAGTTTACTGAATCGATTATATCATATACAAAAAGGAGTGATCAAGATTGATGGGGTGAATATCAATGACTATGATATTGATCGTTTAAGAAAAAGCATGGGTGTGGTTTTGCAGGATGTGTTTCTTTTTTCCGGTTCTGTAATGGATAATATTACACTTCGCGATCCATCTATTCGTAAAGAGCAAGTGGTAGAAGCTGCAAAGCTGATAGGGGTGCATGATTTCATTATGCAATTGCCCGGTGGGTATGATTACAATGTGATGGAAAGAGGCAGCACACTGAGTTTGGGACAAAGACAATTGCTTTCTTTTATCCGAGCGTTGTTATACAATCCATCCATTTTGATATTGGATGAAGCCACATCTTCCATTGATACGGAAAGCGAAATGCTGATTGAAAAAGCCATCGATAAACTCATCTCAGACAGAACGTCAATTGTGATTGCTCACAGACTTTCTACTATACGCAAAGCAGATAAAATTATCGTGTTGGATAAGGGTGAGATCAAAGAGATCGGTAGTCATGATGAACTCTTGCTCATGGGCGGATTTTATGCTAAATTGCATGAGATGCAGTTTGAAAAAAAGAAGACTGCATTTGTAGGATAATGTCTACCAATAAAAATAATACACCTGATACCTCAAAAAATGTTGTGAAAGAATCACAGCCTGTATATGGTTTTGTTACAAAGTCTCCGGAAGAAAAAATACTAGACTTAGTTAATCGATCAGATATGGAAAAGCTTCATGCTTTTACCCGAATGTTAAAACGTAATGCCACACTCAAAAAGGCAATCGTTCTCCCGTCTCAAAAAGATTCAACTCTTTAAGTAATCAATCATGGATATATTGGATGAGGAATTCATAGCGTTTTGGAGAACCTTAAATGCATACAAAGTAAGGTATATCATGGTGTGAGGGTTGGCCACTTTTTTTCACGGATACAATAGGGTTACTCAGGACGTTGATATGTGGATTGATGATACTTTAGAAAACAGGCAAAAGTTGAGGCAGGCATTTAAAGCGCTAGGGCATGGTGATTTGCCTTCATTAGAAACAATGGAGTTTGTTTCCGGCTGGACAACCTTCTATGCTGCCGGGGTCGAATTGGATATTATGACGTCTATGAAGGGGCTTGAAGACGAAAGCTTTGCTACCTGTTATGAAAATGCATCAATCGTAGAATTGGATGGGGAGAAAGTCCCTTTTTTGCATATTAACCACTTGATATCCAATAAGAAAGCTGTAAATCGACCCAAAGATCAGATGGATGTTTTACACCTGGAAGAAATAAAAAAACTGAAAGAAAAAACAGATCCCACAAAGAACTAATCTTTTCCTTTTTTTTCTCCTAAATCATTTACACTTTTCACCCCCTTTACCCCTATCTTTGCCGCAAATTTCGAGACAGGTATGGCCCGCATGAGTGTAAAATCTTTACTGGTAGCGACTTTCAGCCTTTTCACATTGCTGTTTTCTACTTTTTCATATGCCAATGAAACGCCTCAATCTGCAGCTGCAGGTCATGGCGAAGGCGAGTTTAATGTAACCGAAACCATACTCGAGCACATTAAAGACGACCACAGCTGGCATTTATGGGGTCATACAACCCTTCCTCTGCCTGTAATCCTTTACTCTGATAAGGGATTAGAGGTATTTTCATCAGCAAAACTGATGGACGAAAATCATGAGCCTCCGATGTATGATGGTCATTATAATTATAAGACCATCGA
>CAYMQQ010000088.1:0-8698 GCA_964392685.1 uncultured Sediminibacterium sp. | reverse complement strand
TGGCATATTGATTGATCATTTTTTCCGCTCGTTGTAAGTTAATGGATAGACGTTTTGCCAGCTCCAGAAAATCAGGTCGTCCATAATAACCATGGGTACTAAAGAAGGGGGCATCAATGCTTCCCTCGTATAAATCCAGGGCGGTATCAGATTCCTGCGGAGAGTGGATCACCGTACTCAACAAATCATAAGCGGGTGTTAATTGGTACTCGCCTATTGGATTGCGTAACAATGAAAAATTTTTCAAGTGGGCATCACCATTGGAAAACACATAATTAAAAACAAGCTGATAGAAGAAACGTTCTGCAGCAATCATAGCGGCAGGTACAAATCGATGAATCAATTGCCCGATTTCTTCATAACTGCCTTCGTATTTAAAAGTTTCTCCGTGGGTTCTGTTGGTTCTATTGGTGAGTTGTGCAAAATCTTCTTGTAAATATTTAGTACCGTCTGCTGCTACATCAAATCTTTTGGTGAGATAAGCGGGTGTTCCATCTTTGAAATACACCAAGGCATTTTCTGCCGTCGGAATCTTAAAAATCTGTTTGGCAATTTGCATGGTCAGGTGTTCATTCTCCGGTACCTGATCTGTATACCTCAACTGTTGTGCAGGAGGAATGGGTTTGAGAATATAGGTACCACCCTTCTCTGTTAATACCAATTCTTTATGCTGCAATCGCAAAGAATATTTCAACTGTACCCCGGATATTGATAAGCGTTTACTGTGTTCCTGAAAGTAGACCAGGTTTTCATCTTTCGGTGTATCAAATGGCAATACAGGCGAGGTCCGTAACCCATCAAAGATGGTCTTACGGCAACGCAGGCAATAGCCTTCTTTTACAGGCTTATAACATCCTTTGCATGTCATTTGTCGATCGGTTGAATGGTAATCGCACCAATGGTGTCTTCACCGGCGGTGCGTAATAACCTGGTAAAATCATCCTGCTCATCAATTTTTAATGTTCTGCATTGTATATCCTTGTTCACCCCTTCCGCCAACAGCCCCTGAAAAAAAGCGAATAAATAATTGGAGGTATGTACTGGTTGGGTTTTAGGTAAGGTTAGACTAATGGCAGGTTTTGAGCTATCCTTATAATAGGCCGGATCATAACTAAAACTAAATTGACCTTCTACAGTTTTGTTCAGGTATCCTGCCAACTCACCATTATTATAGACTGCTCCTGTCATACACTAGTCTTTTTAATGGTGATGCTTATATCTAGTCCGAGTACTGTCAGGATTTTCTCCAAGGTTGAGAAAGCAGGATTGCCTTTACCGGATTCCAATTGATAAATGGTTTTGGTAGTAACATTGGCCAATTCAGCCAAGTCCTCCTGTTTTAAAGACAGCTCTACCCTTCTTTTTGCCAGTAATTGTCCAATTTCTACCTTGTCCATCGGTATTATAATTCTTAATTGGTACAATATTAAGGATAAATTTCCAAATATTGGGGAGAATCGGTATTATAATACGTGAATTATGAATTATGAATGGTGAATAGGGTTTTAGGAGTGTCGATTTATGCTACCCACTAATTCACAATTGACAATTCACAATTGACAATTCACCATTCACTAAAGTGCAGCCTTCTCCTCCATCCATTTATTCCTCCCCCAACCCTTAATCACATGTTTCTCACTATGATAAGAAGAGCGTACCAATGGACCGCTTTCTACATAGTCGAAACCGAGGTCGTAACCGATTTCGCGGAGTTCGGCGAATTCGTCGGGGTGCACAAAACGTTGGACCGGTAAGTGTTTTTTGGTGGGTTGGAGGTATTGTCCGAGAGTGAGTACATCGCAACCTACATTTACGAGGTCTTTCATGCTTTGTACCACTTCTTCTTTGGTTTCACCCAAGCCGAGCATCATGCCCGTTTTGGTGCGCATGCCACCTTCTTTGAGCATGCGTAATACGTCCAGACTTCTATGGTATTTCGCCTGTACCCTTACCTGACGGGTCAAACGTTCCACCGTTTCCATGTTATGGCTTACCACCTCGGGTGCCGCATCAATGATGCGTTGTACCTGATCGGCATTGCCCTTAAAATCGGGAATTAATGTTTCAAGGGTAGTATCAGGGTTGAGGTTTTTAACGGCTTTGATGGTATTGTACCAGATGATGGAGCCTCCATCTTTCAGTTCATCACGATCCACACTGGTGAGTACGGCGTGTTTTACTTTCATCAGGTGAATGGCTTCAGCTACACGCTGGGGTTCATCCCAATCCACGGGAGCAGGTCTGCCGGTAGCTACGGCACAGAAGCCACAGCTGCGGGTACAAACATTGCCGAGGATCATGAATGTGGCCGTGCCTTCACCCCAACATTCGCCCATATTCGGACAATTGCCACTCTCACAAATGGTATGCAGTTTATGGGTATCTACTAAACCACGAACGTGTTTATAGCTTTCTCCAATCGGTAATTTCACACGAAGCCAAGATGGCTTTTGTATTTTGGAACTGGTAGGATCTACTTTCGCAACTACTGGTAACTCTTGCATGTACGCCTCTTTTTAAAGGCAGTTTCCGACTCGGACTGCCACTCACTATGAAACAACAAAAATAGGTCACTTTCGTTTACCAAAAGTGAGGGCGACATAGGCGTTGAAAAAGAATGATTTCTCAGGGTTTAGCAGTAAAATGGGCATTTTTTGGGAATAATATTCGGCATTCAATCCCACTTCGAGGGCTGAGAGCACTTCATTGTAGCGACCATAATCAAAACGCAGCGCAGTTCTTACGTGAGCACCGGGTACAAATTTCATTTCGCCAAAGCCCTTGGTGAGTCCGCCCCTGCCTAAGATAATGTTGGGATCGAGGAATAGATTATCGTTATTATCGTATTTGATCTGCTCCTGTCGGTTAGTAGTAGGGTCTTGGATCTCGATATAATAGGGTTTCAGCATGCCTGCTGTTAATCCACCCCCGTAGATGGCAGAAACCGCTACCCCATTTTTATTGCCTTTACCACCAATCAAACGCTGTTCTCCGAAACCCAGTTTTAGGTTATAGAAATTATTGCGTTTACCATAGATATAACTGGAAACAATGAGGAATCCTCCGGAGGCGCTGATGGTGGGTACTTTTTCTTCTTTGGGATGTTTGTGTTCACCCAATTCGATCCACCATAAACTGGTTTTATTGATGGTTTTGTATTTTCCTCTTTCGTAGAACATACCCCATCCATCGGTATTGAATTTAAAACCGAAGGCACCTTGTTTGTTATAGATCAGGGCACCTTCTTCTTCTTGTTTGATCAGTTGATTGATCTTCTCCTTTCTCTCTGCCTTTTTCCGGGCTTTCTCCAATTGAGCGGGCGATTGCTGTGCAACAACAGCCATAGAACTCAGGAGACCCACAACGATGAATAGCTTCTTCACTTCCATTTGATTTGTTACTTGTAAATTTATGGCAAAAATGACGCAATGACTTCACAAATTATTTATAAAGGTGAATTACGTACCATCGCTACCCATTTACAGAGTGGCACCAGTATTGAAACCGATGCTCCTACTGATAACCAGGGTAAAGGTGAACGCTTCTCACCCACTGATCTTGTCGCAACTGCCCTCAGTGCCTGCATGGTTACCACCATGGCCATCAAAGCTCGCACCCTTAACATCGACCTTGATGGCACCCGTGTAGACACCACCAAAATCATGTTGAGTGACCCTCGCAGAATCGGTAAGATCATCGCCCATGTCTATTTTCCACCCACCCTCCAACTCGACGACAAAACCAAAGACCTCCTAGAACGCACCGCCCGCACTTGTCCTGTGGAGAGAAGCCTTCATCCGGAGATGGAGTTGGATATGAAGTTTTATTGGTAAATAGGTGTAAGCTTCACGCTACAAGCTGCAGGCTACACGCTTGATTTTTCGTAGGATTCAGCATTCTTCATTCCTATTGGAAATCTCATCACTTGCAGCGTGCAGCTTGCAACTTGCAGCTCTTTCCCTTGATTCATCCCCTCAACAATCTGTTGCCTACACTACACTCTAAACATCTTTTATTAACACAATATTGGGTGTGAAGTTCGAGGAGGGATTGGGTGTCGAGGGCGCTGCGGTTGGGGATGCCGGTGGATTTCCAGTAGCGGGTGATCTTGTTTTGCTCGGGTGCTAATTGGTAGAGCCAGTGGAGCACTTTTTCTTTTTGTTGGGTATTGCCTTTTTCTTGTCCGTATGCAAATAATATTGGCACCACTACATTGATCATCAGATGGAGTAACATTTGTTGTCCGACAAAACGTGGTTCTTGCGATACGGGTTCATCAAAAACGAAATGCGTATTCCAATAGTGACTGGCTTTTGTCTGGAATAATCGCATCAATTCCTCAATGCTGTTGACTTGCCTGACCTGATCCAACAAATGTTCTCGCTGATGAAGCAACATCGCCAATTGCGCTAAACGAATGGTGGGAAAAGAGGCTGGGCGCATACGCAGAAAGACCGGACCGCCATCAACAGTATCCAATGCATATTTCTTTTTCAGGTGTTGATGATTGCGCAACAAGGATTTGGCATAAGGGTCTTTCAACCCTGTATGTATCATTTTGGCTTGTCCGAATAGGAGTGCTTCTATTTCATCCAGATGGTGACGATGTCTTTTCACTACGGCATATGGAATGGATTTGGCAACTCGTTCAAAAAAAGCCGCATTGATTTTGGATCCAAAACCGGCTGCCAGTTGCCACCAAAACACTTCATCCCAATGACCTTGGTTTTGTTGTAATAATTGAATGATCTGTTGTGATTTTCTTTCGAGTCTTTCTACTATCAATCTTTCTTTCCACGCAAACCATGCCAACTCATTTAATACCGGCAGATGATGATGACAGGCTATAACGCTGATCGTTTGCATCATACTTGTATAACGCTCCAATAATAAAGTAGATACCCGATTTTCTAAAACCAGTACGGGTATATGTGCCGGTGTGGCGCCATCATCTGTCCATACCACATGTAAAATCACATTGTTGTAATGGGTATCACCGGAATGTTTGTGCCGATGCCAGTCGGATGAGAGAATATGTAATTCAATATGTCCGGCCAAGATGGTTTGTCCGATTCGGATTCTTGCTGCAGAAAAATCAGGTCCCTGATGGGTATTCAAAGTACCGGGATGCAGTATCTGCAAAGGTTCACCGGATGTGGTTTGTAAATGTTGTTGTTGATAATATTGAAACTGCCAGATGTATTGTAATAAGCGTTCATTCATGATGCAGGTTTTGCCTGAAAAATAAATGCGTCGCTATTGCGGTTTCTACCTGATTTTATTTTTGGATGCGTTCCAATAGTTGCACTACCCTACTCACGGGTAATCCCATAACGTTGTAGAAATCGCCTTTGATGGAATGTATCCCTACTACGCCGATCCATTCCTGTATGGCATAGGCTCCGGCTTTATCGTAGGGTTGGTATTTATCGACATAAAAACGGATCTGTTCTTCTGTCAAAGCATGAAACACCACTTCTGTAATGTCTGAAAATGCATGTTCTGCTGCTCCCTTCATCAATACCACTCCTGTGATCACACGGTGTGTTTGTCCGGATAACTTTTTTAAAATCTCAATGGCGTCATTCCTATCCACGGGTTTTCCGATCACTTCTTCATTCAATACCACAATTGTATCTGCAGCCAATATCCAACGCTGATCACTTGCGTCCAATTGCTCACCAATCACTTTGGCTTTGTTTCGTGCAATATGAACCGGCACTTCTTCCATCGACAAGCTTGCAGGAAATGTTTCATCGGTTGGTTGTACAATCACTTCAAAAGGTATCTCTGCCCACTCGAGAAGCATTTTTCTGCGTGGAGATTGGGAGGCGAGGATGATGGGGCGGGGTGATCGGGTCATCGGGTTATCGGGTTATCGGGTGCAAGGTACTAGGTGCTAGGTACTAGGTTATTGGTGATCGGGTGATCGGGTGATCGGGTAATCAGGTTATCAGGGTTATCATTTTCTATTGTTTTACTAGTCGTGGGTTTGGTCCTTCGTCGCAGATCATAACCTGCGGTTATGAATGCTCCTCAGGATGACGGGGCCAAGATAAGATTTCAGGCGGAGATGATTGGCTTCGCCAATCATCTCCGTTATATATTTTGTTAAACTGTCACCCTGAGGAGCGTCTCGATCCGTCGTGACGGATCGAGTTCGCGACGAAGGGCTTTTACACATTGATATTTTTAAGACGACTCAGAGGGTCAGATGCTGGAGAGGGTTATCAGGGTTATCATTTTCTATTGTTTTACTATGGACTATTGACTATAAACTATTTGCTATGACCTATAAGCCATGAACTATCTGCCATGGACCATCAACCATGGACCACTCACTCATATAGCCTGAAAAACAACATCGACAAGATACCGGTTAGCATCACAAATTTAATGATGGTGCTGAGACGATGGAAATCGGCGGGGGTGTTGGATTTGAATAGTTTGGTTAAGATCCAGATGAGGGGTGCGATGATGGCGATTAAGCAGTACAAGGCACTATGCCACCAGCCCATGGGTAATACATAAAACTGTAAGATGACAAGTGCTGCAATGAGTACTACCAACCATACGGCTACAAATAATTTAGCTGCATTCACACCCCATACAATCGGGAGGGTTCTGCAGCCATATCTTCTGTCTCCTTCTATGTCTTCCATGTCTTTAACAACTTCACGGATGAGTGAGATGACAAAAGCAAAAGAAGCATATAAGATGGTTAAACGAAAGAAACGCACTTCTGAATGTCCTACAGATAGTAAATGCTTGATCTGTAAAGGTTGTTTGGAAAAGAACAAGATCAATATCACCCAAGCCGTAAGCAGTGATATCACCACATTACCTACCAATAATTGCTTCTTGAAATTGGTGGAATAAAACCATAACAATAAAATACTTCCCATGTTTGCTAATACCAGATGCCAGTACAAGGAAACGGGTAATGCATAGACCGTAAAAAATAATCCCAGCATACTGAGTAATAAGTGCCAGAAAATAACCCAGCGCCTGTTGATGACTGTGTTGACTACTACTTTATCGGGTTTATTGATTTGATCAATATTCAGATCGAAATAATCATTGATGATATTACCTGCTGCTGCAATAAAAACAGAAGCCATTACAATGAACCAAAATTGTAATCGGGCAGCTGTTTCATCCGCACCATAAATGCGTTCATAGATACAGTACTCAAACAATAATTGTGTGAGTATGATGAACACCATATTGGGCCATCGGATGAGTCGTAAAAAAGCGCTGAGTAATTTCAAAAGAAAAAATTATACTACAAGATAAGTAATGCTGCACTGATTGCAGGTAAACAAACTATTATTTCGATGGAACGCTGGTATCTTCTCCCCAATCGTTTCGCAGTTTCAGCACTTTCTCAATCACATCACGCGCACATCCCATGCCTCCTGCCAGATGTGAGATATAGATAGACTTGTCTTTGATTTCTTGTGCAGCATCCGCCGGACAAGCAGGCAAACCTGCCAGTTGCATTACGTCCAGATCAGGAATATCATCACCCATGTACAATACTTCCTTCTTGGGAATTTGGTGTTGAGCTAAATAATCAGCGAGGATTTGTTGTTTGTTATGCGCTTTCATCCACACTTCTGTAACACCCAACTTATTCAATCGCTCTTTTACTTCCGGTGAATCTCCGCCGGAGATGATCAATACCCGATAACCTCTTTTGATGGCAAGTTGTAATGCATAACCATCTTTGATGTTCATTTTTCTAGCCATTACGCCATTGGGTAATACTAACAATGTTCCATCTGTTAGTACACCGTCTACGTCGAAGACAAATGTGGTGATATGTTGAAAAGCATTTAGCATTCTACTATCAAAAAAGAAGGGCGATTATTTTTGATTGTCTCTCCACTCATATACCCAAGCACTTTGGATCATTTCGAGATGTCCTTCGTTGCTTTCTTCACGCTTTCCTTCGAAATTAGGTATTTGAAGGATCCATTCCAGCAGGTCTGTAAAACGTATGCGATAGATTTTACTTTCGGTAAAATCATCACCAAAACGTTCATACAATTTCATGGCTATATCTTCATGATCTGCCCAATGTATTGGAGGTTCAAAATGGCTCATCTTATTTAATTTGAGAATTTGAAAATTTGAGAATTTGAAAATGTAATACCCGCAGAGGCGGATTGAAAATGGGTTGTATGACTTTTTTCATTCATTATAATTATTTCTCTCAGAGAAACAATCTCCTCATTTTCAAATTTTCAAATTCTCAAATTTTGAAATTGATATTATTCACCCAAAAACTGTGTCTGATCCGGCAACGTCACTTCGATCTCACCTGATCCATCTTGTAATACACATTGACAACCCAATCTGGAGTTCAGTCTGGGGTTGATGGCGCGATCGATAAAATCTTCTTCTTTATCACTTAATTCTTCCAAATGCTCCATGCCTTTTTCAACGTATAAATGACAAGTACTGCAAGCACAAACTGCCCCACAGTTATGATGTAATTCGATACCATTATCCAGACAAACTTCCAATAATCTTTGATCAGGTTCAATACCTGTTAAAGTAACGGGCTCCAGTCCTTTCTGTTCAAATTTTACCTTAATAGTGTACATATCGGTTCCGTTTGGAGTGCAAAAGTATCTCAAATCAGTTTCTTTGCGACAGCAAATCTGCTTTTTAGTCCCGAATCACGGAATTT
>CAYMQQ010000087.1:5674-8719 GCA_964392685.1 uncultured Sediminibacterium sp. | reverse complement strand
TTGTATAGTGGAAATACTTCCAAACTATTCGCATCTACTTTTCGAATAGGTTTTTTACTTGAAGGGGCACAGATGTATTGTTGGATGTTTTCAAAAAACTTTTTTCTGTCCTGAAATCCACTTTGGTCATGATAAAACTTAAGATCCTGTGCCATTCGACTTTCCAGATAAGCGATATCACATTGATTGAAGCTTTTTTCAAAGAAAAGACTGTCTTGTTGTTTGAGTTCAAGGAAGAGGGGTGATTTTTTATCAGCTTGTGCTGTAATAGTACTGGCTGTTATTAGGAGTAGAAAAAAAATATTTACGATTCGTTGTGTCATGTGCATCAGTTTTCTGGGAAGAATACTTTAAGATAGCTTTTATTATGTGATGACTCACTATTATTCGTATTGGAACATTTGGAAAGTTTTAAAAATTTCCAAATATTGATAGTCAAGATACGTTGCTACTCATCGTTAATTTTAAAGTCTAACTTCCAATACTTTCCTTTACTGTCCTTTACCAATATAAAATTCCGATTAATACAACCAATGTTCACAAAAAAAGTATCCGGCTTGCCGGGTAATAAAGCCCTTCTCTTCAAGGAACCATTGCTTAACTCACAAATTTGTACGCTTTGTTTTTCGTCTGTTCCCGCATTATTGATGCAGACAAAGTCTTTCATATTTTCAGCAAAAAAACAGGCTCTCCGATCAAAGTGTCAACAGCTCCAGTAGAACGATTAATAAGGTAAAGTTCTTCCTTATGATGGTCTATGCGCTTGACCATCGAGAGCATAGTTCCAATAATATCACCAGAATACGAAAACTCATGAAAGTCATTATCGGATGTATTGTCTATGAATACTTTTGATGTTTTTCCGGTGATGGGAATGATGATTTTATCTGCTTGCTTCTTTATCTTTCTATTGACTGCTAAATAGATAGTCTGACGACAAGTGTCATATTGCACTTTCTTGATTTCTGTATAAGTGTGGGAAATCCGTCCTTGTGCTTTCGCAGATATTGTTAGTGTGAATAAAATGATTATGATGATTAGAGGCGTCTTCATTGGCTTGTCGTATGAGAACTTTCAAAAAGTTTATGATCAACGATTATTTTTCTTCATTGCGCGAACTAGTTTATCTGTACGCCTGTCTGCCCTAGCATTCTGCAGCGAAATCACAGCCCAAATTGCAGCGGGAATCCAACCCAGTATGGTGATTTGTAAAATCAGACAGATGATACCTGTAAATATTTTACCTCTTAACATGAAAGAAAGGAAAGGGAATAAGATAGCTATGATTGTCATAGGGTATTTGATTCATTCGAGTTTACGATCAGATGTGCTTGCGTTACACGCTTACACAGCCTTAAATTACATCTTATTTTTTCAAAAAGAGTAATGTGAGAGTGTATGCTAGCTATGTGATTTTTTATATTTATTTATTAAAAACCCTTTGCCAAAGATGAAAACACATATTTGGGATGCTCGTTTGGTTTGAACATGTGAATGATAGCGTAGGCTCACATAATCATGTGATTGTATTGACTTCCTGTAACATCTAAATTCATATCGCGTTTTATCACCAAATCCTTTGCATGAAACAGATCATTACACTCATCACCTTATTATTATTAGGTGCGAAAGCCTGGACACAAATTCAAATTCGTGTATTTACAGATCCCTCTTTGAATAGAACCTATACCGGTAAACTCTACATCTTTACCCAAAGCGATACCACAAAAAGAATTCCCAATAACCCTGACCCCTCTCAAGCCATGTTTGCATGGATGGTAAAAGATGTCAAAGATGAAATAACAGTAGCAACCGACCAAGCTAGTAATCGCTACCTGCCTAATGGCATGTCTACATTGAAACCGGGTTATTATAAAATAGCTGGTATTCTGGATACAGACTTTGAAGAAAGAGGAACATTCAATGCAGGAAATATTTATGCCAGAAAAGAAGCCATACTCTATGTAGATGAGCAAGGAAAGGGAACTGCTACAATTGCATTCACTTCTTTTATTGCATCACGCATTATTCGTGAAACAGAGCAGATAAAAGAAGTGGTTCTTAAAAGCAAATTGTTATCTGATTTTCGTAAAAAAGATATTTTCATGAAAGCGGCTGTTCGTTTGCCTGCTTCCTATAAAAATGATAGCACTCGTTTATACCCCATTGTATTTGTAATACCCGGTTGGGGTGGTACACATTATGATATGCAGGGCTCTATGCCGGTAAGACGTTACGGGATGGATATGGGAAAAGATAAGATCTATGTCTACCTGAATCCGGAAACACAGTCTCCATTTGGGTTACATGCTTTTGTGGATTCAAGGGTGAATGGTCCTTGGGGGAAGGCATTGGTGGAAGAATTGATTCCACATTTGGAAAATAAATATCGGATAGTAAAAGATGCGAGTCAGCGTTTTGTGATGGGACAAAGTACAGGTGGCTATGGCTCTCTTTGGTTGCAATTGAATTATCCGGATGCATTTGGAGGTTGTTGGTCAGTATCACCTGATCCTGTTGATTTTACTTCTTTTATCGGTATCAATTTGTATGAAAAAGATGTAAACCTCTATACCAATAAAGAAGGAAAAGAACGGGGTATATTTTTTATGCAAGGAACACCTACCATGACCACCCGCGTTGTGGCAGCTGTTGAAAACTTCACCGGTGATGGAGAGCAACTGCAGGCGTTTGAAGCAGAGTTTGGTGTGCCGGATAAAAACGGAAGACCTCGACAAGTATATGACCATACTACCGGAAAAGTAGATCCTGCTGTTGTGAAAAGCTGGGAGCCTTATGATCTTGGTAAATTCATTCAAAGAAATGCTTCAAAACTATCCGGTAAGATCAATGGTAAAGTGCATGTATATGCCGGTGCAGCCGATAATTTCTTATTGAATGAGGCGGTAACCGCATTCACACAAAAAGCGGTTGCGGCGAAAGTTCCTGTTGTTACGGAATTGATACAAGGAGCAGATCATTGGAATATTTGGTCCGAAGCTTTTACGAAACGGGTGGTTGCTGAGATCGATGCTAAAATCAAAT
>CAYMQQ010000087.1:0-5574 GCA_964392685.1 uncultured Sediminibacterium sp. | reverse complement strand
ATACCAAACAATATCAGCTGCATAATTAGCTACAAGTGACATGATCAATGCCAAAAATATTTTTACTATTCCGGAGCTCTTGGGTTGAAATATTTTTTCGAACCCATATATGAACCAGGCTATAGAGAAAAAATAGATGAAGAAATACAGATCATTGATAAAGCCTGTTTTGATCGGTACTTGTACTAGCTTTAATATAAACCCCAATGTTGCCAATAAGGTTGAAATCATTGCTGAATATGCAGAACCATAAATAAGTGCCACCCATCTTTCAACGAAACTGGTTTTTGTTTTTCGAAAAACGATCCAACCTAATAACACCAGTATGGGGGCTACAATGAGGATGGTGATAAAGTTTTCATATTGCGTAAGGACTTTGTTTTTTGTCCCATGCCACAATACTCTTAATGTTGGCTCCGAACGAGTGAGTTTTTCAAGGGTAAGCCATTCAATGATTGCGTCGTAGCCTGCAGAAATGAGTTTATAGATCGCAAACCAAATCAAGACAAAAGTGATAGGTTTATGAACTTTCTGTCTTTTGCCATCCAGAAACTCTTTTACAATAAATCCGGGTTGTGTAAAAAGAGAACGAGATGTATACAGGAAACTATGCTCTGCATGTGTAAAGAAGTGAATAAACTCATCACTTAAGCTTTTCCAGGTGAGTTTCTTTACAGAAGCTTTTTGTCCGCATGAAGAGCAATAGTTGCCTTGAAATGAGTAGCCACAATTAAGACAATGAATTGTTTTTGAACCACTCATACCGGATTTGATTTATAATGCTGAAACTATTTCTTAGTGAAATATTTACCATTATAAATATAAGAAGTAATTGCAACGCCAAATACAAGTATCATCATACTCATATTAGGATCAATACCCCCAACACTAATCACAGAATACACAGCACCGATGAGATCAAAGAACAATCCGGCATAGGCCCATTCTTTGATCTTTTTCAAGAAAGGCATTAGTATCGCAATTGATCCCAACAATTTCGCAATACCAATGAAACGAATAAAATATTCGGGATAACCCAGGTATCCGGTTAAAAATTGTTTGGACTCTTCATTCACCAAAATATTGGGAATAGCAGAGAAGATCATGAATCCTGCAAATAAGGCAGTGGTGATCCAGTAGATGAGTTTGGTTGATTTGGTTGGCATTTGAGTTTTTTTATTAGGTTTTTTCAGTGTCCTTCTGTGTCTTCTCCGAAGGAGTCCTGTGGACAGTGGCAAATGATTTCCTATCAAGAAATTGCCACTGAAGGCACAGAAATACACAGAATTTTATTGGGCAAGGCAATTGATCATCCAGTTGATACCGTACTTGTCTGTGAAGCTACCAAAATAAGCGCCCCAGAACATATCTTGTAAAGGCATACTGATGGTGCCTCCCGCAGATAAAGTATCAAAAATTCTCTTGGCTTCCGCTCTGGATTCAGGTTCTATACTGATGTGCATATTGTTTCCTTGCGTTACTGTAAAGCCCATTTCTTTAGGAGCATCCGTACCCATTAGAATATGGTTAGCGGTGATTGGTAACTCTACATGTAATACCATATTTTTTAAAGCATCAGCTATTGGAGGTTGATCAGCACTAGGAGGAAGTTCACCAAAACGTTTGATACCTCCGGTTGTAAATTCAGTTTTGAAAACAGAACGGTAAAACAGAAAAGCTTCTTCCGTGTTACCCGGAAAATTCAAATACGTACACACTCTTTCTTTCGTGCTGCTTTTCATTTCTGCACGCAACTTGAATTGCGCTTCGATATACTGATCCAGATTCTGCAATGCCATCGTAAATCCTTCTTTGAATCCGAGCGCTACAATCTTCTCCAAATCGGCGAGTGATTGATACGCAATCACAATATTCACGGTGGTCACATCTTCATTTTCACTGAAGCGATTGGTCCAGTGAGAACGTGGGAAGTCTGGATTCACTTTTCCTTCTTCATCACAAAATGCATCCAATCCTGAGAAGACCACATGTTTATCAATATGTTCATAGTCTGCTCTACACCAGTGACAGTCATTTTCCGGACCGATCATCCGATAATGCCAATAACCACCTTCTCTGAAGTCCATTGACTTAGTAACGGTACGATAGGGTTTGGGTGCCCACCAGAGATCAAGCAGTTCGGGTTTTGTCCAGGCATCCCAGACAAAATGCAGATTGGCGGCGAATTCGCGCTTTACATGAATGGTGTTGGTTTCTTTATTCACTGTAAAGTCGAATAAAAGATTGCTGTTCATTTCTTTTGTGTTTTAAGGGTGTGTAAGACTTTATCTAATTGGCTGAATCTGTTTTCCCATAGCAAACGAAACTGCTCCAGCCACTTATCGATTTCTTTCATCTTTTTGGCGTTAAGGGTATAGTAAATTTCTCTGCCAGACTGCTTCTGCTCTACCAATTGGCATTCGGTTAATATGCGTAAGTGCTTAGAAACAGCTTGTCGGCTCGAGTCAAAATGTTCAGCAATGGCATTGGGTGTCATGGCCTGAAAAGCAATCAATGCAATGATGGCTCTTCTGGTAGGGTCTGCAATGGCTTGGAATACATCACGTCTCATTTTAAGCGGGTTGATAGGTTAGTACGACTATGCCACACTCAAAAGATCTGGACTGAACTAATGAATACGCTTGTTTTTGTTGTAACTGCTGAAAAATGGGTAACCCTTTTCCGATGGCTGTTGGATTTACAAACAAATGCAATTCATCTATTAAATTGTTTTCTATTAAAGCCGAAAGAAACCCGGCTCCACCATAGGCAATCATATCTTTCCCATTAACTTGCTTCAATGCTTGTATCTCTTCTCGCAGCTCTCCTTTTGCAAGACTAGTACGTTCCCACGGACATTCATGCAATGTTTTGGTAAATACCACTTTTGGAGTATTCACAAAAACATCGGCACCTTCGGCGGGAGAATCACTAGTAAGTGACTCGGTCCAATAGGGAATAAATCCCTCCGCCAATTTCCTCCCCAAAAGAATGGTATCAATGGTACCGGTGAGTTCAGTTACATATTGTTTGAGGTCATCAGACCAGTTGAAATTCATCCAATCCATTTCTCCATTGGGTCCTGCAATGAATCCATCTATGCTTATTTGGACTTGTACTTTCAGTTTACGCATGCTAGTAAGATTAATTTATGAAACCTTTCGGTTGCAAATATATATGCAACCATTTGGTTTCTCAAAATTATTTTTTTGATATGGTTAAAAATTATTTTTGAGCAGGTTATGTGCTTTGATGACTTTGCCGAAATAAATTCATGATAAAATATTCATTTACTCTCCATACTTCTCTTCCCCAACGTACTTTTGCAGCAGCTAAGCATCTGTTATGAAGAAATTCCTGTTATTATTGTTATTGGTTCCTGTTCTTTCCTGGTCGCAGAGTAAACGTAAAAAGCGAATAGCCGAAGAGAAAGCCAATGCGGTTTTGGTGGCTTCTTTGAAATCGCATGTACAATACCTGGCTGATGATCAACTGGAGGGTCGCTTAACCGGTAGTAAAGGCGAAGAGCTGGCCATGCAATACTTGGTTCAGCAATACCAGCAAATGGGTATAGAAGCTAAGGGTACGAATGGATATGTACAAGAATTTGAGATCAAAGAAGGGAAACAGATGGATGCGGCTACCCGTTTGGTAGTAGAAGATCAAATACTTACCATTCGCAAAGATTATTTTCCGCTACCGTACAGTGCCAATAAGTCTGCACAAGGAAAACCTGCAATAGCACTTACCGAAAAAGGGCAACCTTGGTTTTTTGATTTACAAGATGTTTTGGAAGACAATCAGAACAATCCACATTTTGATGTAGAAAATACAATCAAACAACAAGCAGCACATGCTGTTAGTAAAGGAGCCACTGCTTTATTTGTGTACAACAGCTCCAATCGAGTTGACAATATTCAATTCAATAAAAATGATACTTCTGCTTTATTGTCGATTCCGGTTATCTATATTACTAAAGAAGGCGTTAAAAAATATTTTGCAGATGAATCTGCGAGTTATGCTGTTAGTGTGAATGTTTCTTTGTCAGAAAAAAAGCGAAAAGCCAGAAATGTAATTGCGTTTTTAAACAATAATGCGGCTAATACCATCATCATTGGTGCACATTATGATCACCTAGGGTATGGAGAAGATAAATCAGCCTTGGATACATTCCACGCCATTCATAATGGTGCTGATGATAATGCCAGTGGTACTGCAGCTTTGCTGGAGTTGGCTCGTATGCTAAAAACAAAAGCACCTGCCAATAACAATTATCTCTTTATTCATTTCTCCGGTGAAGAACTCGGATTGTTAGGAAGTAAATATTGGTTAGAAAATCCAACTGTAAAAATTACCCCCAACTATATGATCAATATGGACATGGTGGGACGTTATGATACTTCACATAAACTTACGGTAGGTGGTTATGGTACTTCTCCGGTTTGGGGTGAAGTATGGAAGGGATTGAGTTCAAACCTGATCGTAAAATTTGATAGTACGGGTAGTGGCCCAAGTGATCATGCCAGTTTTTATCGCGCTAATATTCCGGTACAGTTCTTTTTCACAGGTAGTCATCCTGATTATCATAAAATCAGCGATGATGCAGACAAGATCAATTATGATGCACAGAAAGACATTGTAAAATTGATCTATGAACTCATCACACGTACAGATACCAAAGGCAAACTGAGTTTCACTAAAACCGCGGAGCCTCAAATGGGACAAACACGCCGCTTCACCGTAAGCTTGGGCGTGATCCCTGATTACGGCTATTCAGGTACCGGTATGCGTATTGATGGTGTAAGTCCGGGTAAATTAGCAGAAAAGCTGGGTTTGCAAGCCGGAGATATCTTATTACAACTCGGAGAATTTAAGTTTGTGGATGTGATGAGTTATATGCAAGCATTGGGTAAATTTAACAAAGGAGATAAAACACAGTTGCGGATTAAGAGGGGAAGTGAGGAGAAAGTGTTTGAAGTGGAGCTGTGAGTTGTGAATGGTGAATTGTCAATTGTGAATAGGGCTTAAGCTCATTTAAAAGCTTAGACTTTTTCGCACAGTTATTATTGACGATAAATTCACGATTCACAATTCACCATTCACCATTCACAATTGACAATTCACAAAAATGGCCACCACCAAACTCAGACTGAACATTGAGGAACTCAACGAAGATTTTTTCGATGATACTCGGTTATTGGGGATCACAGCGCCGGTGAAGAATTATCAGTTTTGTTTGCAATTGAATAATTTATTGGGGTATCAATTCAGACTGAACCCATCATTGGAAATTCATTTACGGAGAAAAGAACGAAGCTATTATTTTAGTATCTATGAATCAAAAGAACCAAATAGCTTTTTAGTACATTACTTATATCACAATCAGTTTGACGGAGAATATTTATTACCTGAATTCAAACACATGGATTTCTTATGGTTGATGAAAGGAGATTTGGTAGATGATACAAAGTGTAACTGGATCAAACAATCCGTTAAAAATTTGGCCGGCGTGCAGCTGGTAGCAGAGCTCACGAATGAGCAGATCAAGAATAAAGGGAATATGGTTTTTTGATA
>CAYMQQ010000086.1:0-8952 GCA_964392685.1 uncultured Sediminibacterium sp. | reverse complement strand
GATCGGGATTTTTGTTTTCGGTTAACAAAATATTTACAAGCACATCCCATCTATTTACCACCCGTCTCTATCAATTACCGTTCATCTTTCTTGTACAGTCATTAACAGCGGTCGGCATGTAACGTTCTTAGTTTTACTACGTTTCTTTTCGTAAAGCTTTTTGTTTTTTACGACAACGGGCCGGAAAAAGAACAACATGAAGAAAAACCATTACCTGCAAAACGACTGTATGAGACCCTTATCCCTGGTTTTATTACTAATATTATCAACCGCATTTACGCTGCGTGCGCAGAACAGTACACGTGTGGTTAAAAAAATAGAAGCTACGAGAACCACGCAGAAAATTGTGATTGATGGCAATCTCAAAGACTCGGCATGGTTATCAGCTCCCGTCGCTACAGATTTTGTAGAATGGCGTCCTACTTTTGGCAATAAAGAAGATGAGAAGAACAGAACCGAGATTCGCATTCTATATGATAACGACGCAATCTATATAGCCGGTTACGCACATGAGGCAAGTCCGGATAGCATTACCAAAGAACTGGTAGGTCGAGATGTAGTAGGGGTGAACGACTTTGTAGGCGTCATCTTCGACACTTACAATGATAAGATCAATGGCTTTGGCTATTATGTAACCGCTTTAGGAGAACAGTTTGATGCTAAGTATTCCTCTAACGGTGAAGACGGCAGCTGGAACAGCGTTTTTGAAAGCAATGCACAACTGCAATCCGATGGCTGGACCTTTGAAATGAAGATTCCCTATGGCGCCATTCGTTTTGGTAATACAAAAGTTCAAGACTGGGGTATCAACATTACCAGGAGAAGAAGCAAGAGCGGTAAACAATTGATGTGGAGTCCAACAGACCCGGCGATTGGCGGAAACTTCTTGGCACAGTTTGGTCTGTGGACCGGAATTAAAGATATCAAGCCACCCATTCGTCTTTCTTTCTCTCCATATTTATCCACCTATGCCAATCACTTTCCGTACAACACACCGGGAGTAAAAAACACCACTACCTCTATCAATGGCGGTATGGATGTGAAGTATGGTATCAATCAGGCCTTTACGCTTGATATGACACTGGTTCCTGATTTTGGACAAGTACAGAGCGATAATCAGGTGTTAAACCTTACACCCTTTGAAGTGCAGTTCAATGAGAATAGAACATTCTTTACGGAAGGAACTGAGTTGTTTGGAAAAGGCAATCTATTTTATAGCCGTAGAATTGGCGGAACGCCCATGCACCTGGGAAGTGTAAATGGTCAATTAAAACCGGGTGAAACCATTCTCAACAATCCATTAGAAACAAGATTGTTGAATGCCAGTAAGATCAGTGGTAGAACCAGTAGCGGTTTGGGTATCGGTGTTTTTAATGCCGTTACGAAAGCACAGTATGCTACCATAGAAAATGGCGATAAAGAAACGCGCAGAATTGAAACCAACCCGTTGACCAATTACAATATTCTGGTGTTTGATCAATCATTAAAAAACAACTCTAGCGTTTCCCTCATCAACACCAATGTAACCAGAAGCGGCACCGATTACGATGCGAATGTAACCGCGGCACTTTGGGATATTTATGACAAGAAAAACACCTGGAATGTAAACGGACAAGTGGGCGTGAGTCAGTTAATTGGATATGAAGCACCGGGTAAAACACTCACCGGCTATAACCACACATTGGGATTTGGGAAAACCAGCGGTCGTTTCAACTTCAATATCTGGCAAGAACTGGCCGACAATAAGTATAACCATAACGATATGGGATACTTTACCAATAACAACTATTTCAATAATGGATTTTGGATGGGTTATCGTTGGTTGCAGCCGAAGAAATGGTATAATCGCATTCAGGCAAATATCAACGTCAATTATTCGATGCGTTACAAACCCATGGACTATCAAAGGCTCAATTTGAATTTTAACGCCAATACGCAGTTAAAGAATTTGTGGTGGGCCGGTTTCAACATTAATGTTAACCCTGAGCAAAATGATTTCTTTGAGCCGCGTGTTAATGGTACGGTTTTCAAACGTCCGGGTAGTTGGTCGGCCGGTTTCTGGTTTGAAACCAACAATGCCAAAAAATACTCTACAGTGGTTGAGATTTTCAACAGAACATTTAATCAATATGGTAGTAATGGACAGGATATTTTCTTAAGACACAACTATCGTTTTAATAAAAAACTGACATTATCAGTAAACACCTTTCTGCAATTCTTTCACAATAACCTAGGTTATGCAACGATGTATAGTCCGGACAGTATCATTTTTGCATTACGAAAAAGAAATACGGTTGAAAATGTATTCAATGTGAAATACAATTTCAATAATAAAATGGGGTTGACTTTCCGTGCCAGACATTACTGGAGCAAAGTGGCCAACAAAGAGTTTTACAAACTTAGAGAAGATGGTTATCTCAATCATATTCCCGGAGGCATTAGCAATAATGTTGACTTTAATGTGAATTACTTCAATATTGATATGGTGTATATCTGGCAGTTCGCGCTAGGTAGTTTTATCAATGTGGTTTGGAAAGACGCCATCAGTGGTTTTAATAGAGATGTGAATACCAACTATTTCAAAAACTTTGGTAATACGTTACGTTCTGATCAACAGAATAGTATTTCCATTCGTGTGATCTATTTCTTGGATTATTTGAATCTCAAAAAGAAGCGATCTTGATTGTCAATTGTGAATGGTGAATTGTCAATTAGAAACCACGAAATTGACAATTCACCATTCACAATTCCCTACCTTAGCTTCATGAGTAAGAAATTATTTTTACTGGATGCCATGGCATTGATCTATCGTGCCTATTATGCACTCATCCGTAATCCGCGTATCACTTCAAAGGGAAGAAATACCAATGCACAATTTGGTTTCACCAATACTTTATTTGATCTCATCAACAAAGAAAAACCAACACACCTAGCGGTTTGTTTCGACACTCACGCGCCTACTGAGCGTCACACAGACTTTACAGACTATAAAGCGAACAGACAAGAAGCCCCGGAGGATTTATTGGAATCGATTCCTGATATTCAGCGTATCATCCGCGGGTTCAATATTCCGGTGGTGGAAATGGATGGCTACGAAGCCGATGATGTAATTGGTACCGTAGCTTGGCAAGCAGCAGATAAGGGCTATGAAGTATACATGGTAACACCTGATAAGGATTATGGACAATTGCTGATCCATCCGGGCGTGTACATTTATAAACCTCCCGCTTATGGTAACCCTGAAGAAATCGTCGATGCCGCCAAGATCTGTACAAAATGGGATATTCAAAGAGTAGAACAGGTGGTTGATATGTTGGGCTTAATGGGCGACGCTGTAGATAATATTCCAGGTATTCCGGGCGTAGGAGAAAAGACGGCCGCCAAATTGTTGAAAGAATACGACACACTCGAAAATGTGTTGGCGAATGCAGACAAAATAAAAGGCGCTCTGGGAGAGAAAGTGAGAAATGGTGCAGACCTCGCCATCATGAGCAAAAAACTAGCCACCATCATCACTGATGTGCCTGTTGAGTTTCATGAAGAAGACTATCGATTAAAAGAATGGAATCGCGAAGCTTTGACAGAAGTTTTTACAGAGCTTGAATTCAAAACGCTGGGTAAAAGAATCTTGGGTGAGGATTTCAACGCTTTTCATGCTGCACCACAAGGCGTTCAAACAGATCTCTTCGGCAATGCAGTAGAAACACCGAAACAAAATGCTAAAGCTATTAAAGAAAAGGAGGTTGAATCAGAATCGGTATATGGTTCTGCTGCTGAGCAATCCGGATTAATCGCAGAAAAGAATATTCACAACACGCCACATAACTATCAACTGATTCAGGGCAATGAAGCCATTCAAAATCTGGTAAAAGAACTATCACAACACAAAGAAATCTGCTTTGATTCAGAAACCACCGGTACTGATGCCAACAATGTAGAACTTGTTGGACTAAGTTTCTCTTACAAAACCGGAGAAGGATATTATGTTCCTTGTCCGGCAGAACAGGAAAAAGTTCAACAACTCCTTTCGCTTTTCAAACCGCTATTTGAAAAAACAGACATTACATGGGTTGGACAAAATACCAAATACGATCTCTTGGTATTAAAATGGTATGGTATTCAATTAAAGGGACAATTATTCGATACCATGTTGGCGCATTACCTGATTGAGCCGGAAGGTAGAAGAAGTATGGATTTGCTCAGTGCTCAATACTTGGGTTATGAACCGGTACACATAGAAGAGTTGATTGGTAAAAAAGGAAAGAACCAGGGAAGCATGCGTGATGTGGAACTTGAGAAGATCAAAGAATATGCTGCTGAAGATGCAGATATTACTTTGCAACTGAAACATGTTTTTGTTCCACTATTGCAAGAAAAAGAAGTGGCACAGGTTTTTGAAAAAGTAGAAAACCCTCTTGTGCGTGTATTAACAGATATGGAGTTTGAAGGTGTTAAGATTGATGTTCCTTTTTTACAAGACTATAGCAAAGAATTAGAAACAGAAGCGAAGCGTTGCGAAGAAAGCGTTTATGCGCAAGCGGGGGTTCGTTTTAATTTGGCTTCTCCAAAACAACTGGGTGAGGTCCTGTTTGAAAAACTAAAACTGGATCCCAAGGCCAAAAAAACCAAAACCGGACAATATGCTACCGGTGAAGATGTGTTATTGAAGTTGGCGAGTCAACATAAGATTGTAGATGATATTCTTGGATTTCGTGAACTCACCAAATTGAAATCTACATATGTAGATGCCCTTCCTGAAATGATCAATCCAAAAACGGGACGAGTACATACCAGTTATGCGCAGGCTGTTGCTGTTACAGGAAGATTGAGCAGTAATAATCCGAATCTGCAAAATATTCCCATCAGAACAGCGCGAGGAAGAGAGATCAGAAAAGCGTTTATTCCCCGAGAAACGGGTCGCGTTTTATTGAGTGCCGATTATTCTCAGATCGAATTGCGTATCGTAGCGGCCATCAGTGGCGATCCTAATATGTGCGAAGCATTTAGACAACATAAAGACATTCATACTGCTACTGCAGCAAAAGTATATGCTGTTCCGGAAAGCGAAGTCACCAAGGAAATGCGCTACAAAGCCAAGAGCGTGAACTTTGGAATCATTTATGGACAAGGTGCTTTTGGATTGGCCGACAACCTGGGTATTAGCAGAACGGAAGCCAAAGAGATCATTGATAACTATAAAAAAGAGTTCCCAAATATTCAGCGGTACATGGATGAGCAAGTAAACTTTGCCAAAGAAAATGGTTATGTACAAACGCTTGCCGGAAGAAAACGTTGGTTAAAAGACATCAATAGCGGCAATTTCACCGTTCGCGGTTATGCCGAGCGAAATGCGATCAACTCTCCTATTCAAGGAACAGCTGCCGATATGATCAAGCTGGCGATGATTAAAATACATCAGGAAATGGGAGTCGGTAAATGGGAGTCAAAAATGATTTTACAAGTACACGATGAATTGGTATTTGATGCGGTAGAATCTGAAGTTCCAAAATTAAAAGAGTTGATCATCAGCTGTATGACAACAGCCATGCCGCTTCCCAATGAAGTACCTGTTGAAGCAGAAGTGGGAATGGGTCATAATTGGCTGGAAGCGCATTAGAAATAATGAATAAAGAATATCGTTCTCTTCAAATAGCTCCGGACTTAGGTCCGGAGCTATTTGAAGATTGATGTCTTGAATCTTCCTTGTAACTTGTTACTTCATTCTTGAATCCCTTTTTCATGGAATCAACCATACATAAATTCTACACCGCTTTTCAGCAATTGGATTATATCACCATGCAGTCCTGTTATACGCCCGATGCTGTTTTCAGTGATCCTGTATTTGGATTATTGGACGGCAATGAAGTTCGCGCTATGTGGGAAATGCTTTGCAAAAGAGCCAAAGACTTTAAACTCTCTTACGGAAATATTCAAATTTTAGACGAGGAGTATGCTACGGTTGAATGGATTGCTGTTTATACGTTTACACAAACCGGCAGAAAGGTCGTGAACAAGATCAAAGCTCATATGCGTTTTAAAGATGGCTTGATCTGCGAACATTCCGATGCATTTCCCATCTATCGTTGGAGCAGACAGGCTTTTGGTCTTACCGGTTTGCTGTTGGGCTGGTCCGGTTATTTTCATAAAAAGCTACAGCTGAAAGCCAAGATGAATCTCCAAAAGTTTATGTCTCAATAACCTTCTGTGTGTTCAGTGGCAATAATTGCCACTGAGAACACTGAAGAACACAGAAAAGAAAGTACTTTTATATTCATCATTATAAACCTCATGAACTGGGAAGCTTTCTTCAGAAACCTGCAACTGATTGGCACCCGTTATTTTGTTCTGGCGCTAATCGCATTCGTTTTGTTTTATGTATTATTTAGGAATAAATGGCTGTATAAAAAAATACAACAGCGTTTTCCTAAGAACAAAGATTACGCCAGAGAGATTCTCTATTCGGTGACCACGATGATCATTTTTGCTTTGGTATCCTCAATTGTTTTTACGCATCCGCGCATTCGTCCATATACTACCATGTATACTGATATCAATCAATTCGGTTGGGTTTATTATTTCGCGGCATTCCCGCTCATGTTATTCATGCACGATACTTATTTCTATTGGTGTCATAGATTGATGCACCATAAAAAGATCTTCAACTATGTACATCTAGTGCACCACCAATCTACCAACCCTTCTCCCTGGGCTGCATATGCATTTCACCCGCTGGAAGCTTTTATTGAAATTGGAATTCTGTTTGTTTTTGTTTTTACCATTCCCATTCATAAAACACATTTACTGATCTTCTTTTTATTCATGATCGTATACAATGTTTATGGACATCTGGGTTATGAATTATATCCCAAGGGGTTTGGTAAACATTGGTTTGGCAGATGGATCAACACATCTGTGAACCACAACCAGCATCATCAATATTTCAAAGGGAATTATGGATTGTATTTCCTGTTCTGGGATAGAATCCTTGGCACTATTCGCGAAGATTATGAAGAGCGCTTCGATGAAGTGAAAAAAAGAACCATTCCATTAAAATAATTTCTGTGTTGCTCAGTGTCTTCTGTGGCATTTATTGCCACTGAGTTCACAGAAAAACACAGAAAATTTATTTCTTTTTATAGATGGGCACGGTACTGCATGGTTCGCCGTACATGATGCTCTTAGCAACGGGGCGAAGTTTTTGTGTGATGGCAACGTATGCAGCTTCAGGAATAGCAACATCTCCACAGCCTTTTACCACGACCCTTTTATCAGTATACTCATCTGCATTTACAGACTCAATATTCTTGAGTAACAAGGATTGTATCATTTGTTCTTCCGTTCCAAAGAAAACGGTGGATGCTACCGGTTCAAGATAACTGGCCACCAACATATATGCCCACATCGGAATGATGGCATCCGCAGAACAAGTAATGGCTACTGCAGCGTCTTTATATTCATTCCAGTCTATCTGCAACAAGGCTGCTCTGAAATCTTTTTCTTTCAGAATCAATCCCATAAACAAATGATCCTTCAGATCAAAGACCTTTCTTGTTTGCTGAGGATACAAGGTTTCCAGATCAAAACTGATCAATCCGCTTTCTGCTACCTTATTTACAATCACGTCTGCCATAACACGGAATTAAAACACAAAATTACCATATCCTGTTCATTCTGCATTTTCGGTAAGCGGAATCTATCCAACAACAAAAAACCCGACCTAGTGGCCGGGTTTTCGTTCGTATCATCTAATATCGATTAATAGAATTTGAATCTGTTATCCTTAACCTTGGCTGCGCTCTTCAGTGCCTGAACACCACGGAACACCGCTACTCTGTTACCCTGTAATAAGGTTTGTTTTACGGTTTCTGCATCCATGCTACCCTGACGAGCACCATTACTTTCTACTTTTACCGCAAAAACTCCCGTTGTACCTGCAATCGGTGAGCTTGCTTTTCCTGCCAGTGACTTATTGAAAGCAGCCCCAATAATTTTGGGTTCACTTCCGATACCGGGCATAAATGGTGTAGAGAAGCTGATGCTGTCTGCACGCTGAACGGTAGATCCGATAGCAGTGGCAATGGCTTCAAGTGTAGATCCTTTGAACTTGGTATCCAAGATTTGCTTCGCTTTCTTTTCGTTACGAACAAACCCTTCAACCAGCGGTCTGGCTTCAGCAGGTGATAAAGTTCCTGCAGGATTAATACCGGTAATAATAGCCACTACATATCTATCGCCCACTTCAACGGGTTCTGAAACGGCACCACTTTTATTTTCATACAACCAACGCACCAGTGTACGGCTTTGACCAATACCATTAATGTTGAAATCATTTTGTTTGATCTCAGTGGCTGTAAGTATTTGTAAATTTCCTTTCAATGCAGCGGCATCGAATTCTTTCTTTCCTTTTGCACCTGAAGCAAACTGAGCTGCAGCAGTACTGGCAGCGCTGATGGTTTCTCCACTTGAAAGAATGGGTTTAGACAAATAAGCAATTTTATACGCCGGGTTAAAATTCTTTTGTCCCAATACTTCCATGTAGTGGTAACCAAAATCCGTTTTCACCACTCCTTTTGATCCTGTAGGTTTATCAAATGCAAAATCATTGAATGGAACAACCATTTGTCCTTGCGGGAAATATTCATACACACCGCCCTTGTCTTTACTTCCGGGATCTTCAGAATACTTCTTACAAAGTTCATCAAAACTAGCACCGCCTTTGATGGCCGCTTCGATAGAGTCTACTAATTTCTTAGCAACACTATCGGGTCTTAATACCTGATTGGTTTGAGGATTGAAGGTGTTGATCAGGATATGGCGAACCTTAGCGCTGTCTGGCCATTGTTTTGCTCCCACAATTCTTGCAATGGTATAATTGTTACCATCGATATAAGGACCATACAATCCGCCTACCGGTGTGCTCAGAATTGAATCCTTATTGGGTTGTTGCATTCT
>CAYMQQ010000085.1:0-9027 GCA_964392685.1 uncultured Sediminibacterium sp. | reverse complement strand
GTTTCTGCAATAATAATTGTGGGGTACTCCATTGTTGTGAATGATCATCTTTACCTAGGTCTTTGTGTGGATTGAATGAGATATAGAGTTTATCACCCACCCATGATTGTCCTTCTACACGTCCCATTAACATCACCCAACACTCCAAGTATTCATTCCAGCTAACAGAGGGTCCCCAGTGAAAGCCACCTTTAGGCGATGAAGCGGCGCCTCCTCCTTTTTCTATCGGTATCTGAAGTGATGCGATGGGTTTGCCTGTTCCATCCCAAGGAGCATGGAAGCCTTTGCCATCCCAACGTTTCGCTTTTCCTTGTGGATGATCTAAATCCGTTAAAGCGATTTTCGCAATACTGATACATTGTCCACCCCATTCTTTTTTTGCATCATAGCTGAGTGAATCATAACTATCCGGATAACCATATTCACCATAAAACAAATAAAGATCATTACCCACAGCTACTGCCGAAGGGTCGCCCACGCCACCTGCAAAAGTTTTTGAAGTATTGTGTGGTTTCAGGATCATGCGTGGTTGTTTATCTTCCAGAAACAATCCTTTATTCTCCCAACTCCATCCACCATTGGTAGATTTCATGATACCAATTCTACAAACAGCAGCGGGGGTGATTCTTTCTGTTAATCCTAACGGCCATTTATGATCTATATATCCTTCTTTTGTTGCACTGTCATAGGGTAATGTTTCCGGATAATTTTCATTGTGATAAACAGCATACAATGTTTTACCGGTTTTGTCTTTTGTATCCTGATACACGGTTTCAAACCAAACAGCACCATGTAATCCGGGTTTCCCTTTGGCTGCATTTAAGGGCATTGTAGGGGCTATGTAAGCAGATGCCGGACTTGCGAACACTTCATCTGCATTTTTTCCTGAAGCAAATTTTAAATCATGTGCTTCACCCCAAACCGGGTCTTCACCATATTTGCCGGGAAAGATGCGAAGTGTGTCACCAATCCAAGCTTCAGCCATATTGCAATCCACGAAATTGTTAAAGTGGAAAGTATCCGTGGCTGTCAATGTAAACTCAGGAAGTTTCGTGGAGGTTGATTGACAAGAGATGAGGAATAAAAAAGGAAGCAAACGTTTCATCTTTTGGGTTTTGCTTCCTAAGTTATTTATTTATTGCCACTGAAAGCACAGAAACACACAGAATCATTCAGTGGATTTCTGTGCTTTCAGTGGCATTTTAAAATAAAACCACAGCATCCTACAAAAGAAAAAGCCTCAGATACATTTGCAGATGGAAAACGTATCTGAGGCCTTATAGAATAGGGCTTTAGAATAAGCCAAACAACATACCATCTACTTTACTAATGATCTCTCCAAAATGCTCTTCACTTTCTGCGAATTTATTTTTGTCGCAATCGATCACCAGCAACTGACCTTCTTTATAACCATCAATCCATTTATTATAGTACTCATTCAATCGTTTCAGATAATCCAAACGAATATTCTCTTCATATTCTCTTCCTCTTTTTTGGATTTGTGCAACCAGCGTAGGTACAGAGGCTTTCAAATAGATCAAAAGATCCGGAGGTTGTACCATGGTTTTCAAAGTCTGAAAGAATTGATAATAGTTATCAAAGTCACGTTTACTCATCAGTCCCATTTCATGCAGATTGGGAGCAAAGATGTTGGCATCTTCATAAATGGTTCTGTCTTGTATGACAGTCTCAGTTCCATGATGAATATCCAATAGTTGATTCAGTCTGCTGTTCAAAAAATAGATCTGCAGATTGAAGCTCCAGCGAGGCATATCCTCATAAAAATCCATCAGATAAGGGTTGTGATCAACATCTTCAAACTGAGGAATCCAGCGGTAGTGCTTACTCAACATCTCCGTAAGCGTCGTTTTACCCGCACCGATATTTCCGGCTACGGCTACATGTTTTGGTTTCTTAGGTTTCGCCATAAAAATGAAAATACGAAAGTTGAGAGAATTGGGGGGAGAATTTTGGGGAGTCAGTCCATAGTTTATAGTCCATAGACCATGGTCCATGGACTATGGACTAATAATCCATCCCCACCGCCGTCCTCACCAAGCTGAGCGTCTTACTGGCACTATCTCGAGCTTTATCTGCACCTTGTTGGATGATTTTTTTTAGTAAGTCTTGGTTTTTTTGAATATCGGCAGCTTGGGTTCTGATCGGTTGGATAAAACGGATCATATCTTCTGCCAGTTGTTTTTTCATATCCCCATAACGGATGATACAGTTTCCGGCACTACTGTTATTAAAATCGTCTTCAAATTTTTGAACAGTATCAGACGTACTTACGAGCTTCATCAGGGTAAAAAGATTTTCGATATAATCGGGCTTTACTGCGTTAGGTTCGGCCGGACCTTGATCGGTCTTTGCTTTCATGATTTTTTTACGAATATTTTCATCCTCATCAGCCAGGTATAGGGTGTTCATTTGGTTTTCACTCTTACTCATTTTTCCAACACCATCCAGACTTAAAATCTTGACCAATTCTCCGCCGTAGTTGAATGCATAAGGCAGTGGGAGTACATCACCATACCTATGATTAAAACGTTCAGCATAATTACGAGCCATTTCAAGGTGTTGTTCCTGGTCTTTTCCCACCGGTACTTTCACCGCACGATGAATCAGGATATCCGCAGCTTGTAATACCGGATACGTCAATAAACCTGCATTAACATTATCGGGTTGTAGTCTGACCTTCTCTTTGAAAGTGACGGTTTTTTCCAACTCGCCTTTATAAGCCATCATGTTCAAATAGAGATACAGTTCAGCTATTTCAGGAACATCACTTTGAATGTACAATGCGACTTTTTCAGGATCGAGTCCACAGGCAATGTTTTCTGCGATCACACGATGTACACTATTCTTCAATTCTTTTGTATCGGGGTGCGTGGTCAGGCTATGCCAGTTTGCGACAAAAAAATAGCAATTGTATTCATCCTGCATGCGCACATAGTTGCGCATCGCTCCAAAATAGTTTCCCAAGTGCAGAAATCCGGTTGGACGGATACCGCTTAAAACAACCTCTTTATTCATGGGGCGAAGATACGGTAATATGGCTTTTGGCTGCGAGCCATGAGCTACGAGCTTCGAGCTTTTGATTTATAATATCAATAGATTCCCGAGATCAATAATAATGCTCTTAGTTCATAACTGACGGCTCATAGCTCGAAGCTCGTAGCTCACAGCCCAATTTCCCAAGAATGAATTTTCTATATGCCCCCCAGAAAGGATATTTGTAATACAAGATTCAAAAGAGACAGCTTCTTCTGAATCGAAAAATCAAAGATCAAAAAATCAAAGATCCCTCAACGATATTATCCTCACCCATCGAATACCTCAAAGGCGTTGGTCCGTTGAGGGGCGACTTGTTGAAAAAAGAGCTGCAGATTTTTACGTTTGATGATCTTTTGCATCATTTTCCGCATCGGCATATTGATAAAACAAAAGTGAGTAAGATCAATATGATCAATTATCAAACCGACTTCATTCAAGTAGCAGGTATACTGCAACAATTTGAGATTGTTGGGGAGAAAAGAGCAAAGAGATTGGTAGCTTATCTGAGAGATGATACAGGCGCATTGGAATTGACCTGGTTTCAGGGAATTAGTTGGGTGCAAAAAAATTTGGTACCCGGACAAAAATACCTGGTGTTTGGTAGAACCGGTTTTTTTAATGGCAGACCCCAGATGGTTCATCCCGAAATAGAGCCTTTTGTATTAGCCAAAGCAGATGGCAAAGATTATCTGGAACCGGTATATCCTGCAACCGAGAAACTCAAGGCAAGGGGTTTGAATGGCAGACAATTGGCTAAGTTAACTTTTCAGCTTTTCTCACAAATCAAACCCACGGATATTCCTGAAAATATTCCGGAAACTATTTTCAAAAAGCTGCAACTGATGAATCGGTATGAGGCTTTTTCGAACCTGCATTTCCCGGTATCACAAGAAGCTTATCAATTGGCTCTGCGGCGATTAAAATTTGAAGAGTTTTTTATCGCTCAAATTCGATTGAATCTGGTTCGTTTACAAAGACATCATAGCAGCAGGGGCGTTGTTTTTGAAAAAGTAGGGGACTTATTCAATGATTTTTATAATCATCACCTGCCGTTTGAATTAACAGGTGCACAAAAACGAGTGATTCGGGAAATTAGAACCGATACAGGTAGGGGGCATCAAATGAATCGATTATTACAGGGGGATGTAGGCAGCGGTAAAACCATTGTAGCGCTCCTTAGTATGTTATTGGCAGCCGATAACGGCTACCAAAGTTGTATGATGGCACCCACAGAGATATTGGCACAACAACATTACAATGGATTAAAGGAATTACTCAAGAATATGCCTGTTGAAATTGCATTGTTAACGGGCAGTGTAAAGGGAAAAGAGCGAAAGCGAATATTAAGTGGGTTATTGGATGATACGATTCATTTTGTAGTGGGTACCCATGCGGTGATTGAAGATGTAGTTCAGTTTAAAAATCTCGGACTGGTCATAGTGGATGAACAACACCGTTTTGGAGTAGCACAAAGAGCCAGATTGTGGGAGAAAGCTACTGTACCACCACATGTATTGGTGATGACAGCTACGCCTATTCCCAGAACATTGGCCATGACGGCTTATGGTGACCTGGATTATAGTGTGATGGATGAATTACCACCCGGTAGACAACCCATCACAACCGTTCATCGTAATGAGATGGCAAGGGCTAGTGTGATGGAGTTTGTACGAACAGAAATCAATAAAGGCAGACAAGCCTACTTTATATATCCGTTGATTGAAGAAAGTGAAAAGTTGAGTTATGAAGACCTGAAGCAAGGATATGAGCAGGTAAAAAGTTTTTTTCCTGAACCTTCCTATCGCATCAGTATGGTTCATGGAAGACAGTCTGCAGAAGAAAAAGAGACCAATATGCAGCGCTTTGTGCAACATGACACACATATCATGGTGAGTACAACTGTGATAGAAGTGGGGGTGAATGTGCCCAATGCCACTGTAATGGTGATTGAAAGTGCTGAAAAGTTTGGCTTATCTCAATTGCATCAGCTTCGGGGAAGGGTAGGAAGGGGTAGCGAGAAAAGTTTTTGCATTTTATTAACGGGGTCCAAAGTAAGCAAAGATGCCAAAGAACGGATCAATACCATGTGCGCTACCAACGATGGTTTCAAGATTGCTGAAAAAGACTTGGAGCTACGAGGTCCGGGTGATATTGAAGGTACCAGACAAAGCGGGGAACTGAACTTTAAAGTTGCCAGCATTGTTAATGACAAAGATCTATTGGAACTTGCCAAAACAACTGCTGAGCAATGCTGTGAAGAAGATCCAACGCTGGATATGGCAAAGAATTTGCTATTAAAGAATTACCTAAGGTCACAGAAAGGTAAAAATGCTTGGAGTCGCATATCCTGAGAACAACTTTAACACGGAGCGGAACGTATATTATAGTAACTTATTAAAAATTTAAAGCTTGGCAGCACTGAAGAAAATAGCAGGATTGGTTTTGATACTCATGACGGGTTTCCAAGTATTGGCGCAGAATTATCTGGAATTTGTAGAGAATAAAGGGCAGTGGGACAAAAAGATTCTTTTTCTTGCCAACACGGGTGTTGGTTCTATTGCTTTACAATCGGATGGCTATCGTGTGTTGCTACATAATGAAGAGGATCTAAAAAAAATCAATCCACACCCACATCCGGGAAATCATCAGCATAAAACAGATGTTGTTAAACAAAGCACTGCATTAGATCCTTCTCGTGGTGGCGAGGGTGGAACCGGTACAGACGGTAATTTGGTTCTTCGATCACATGCTTATCAAGTTCGTTTTTTGAATGCCAATCCCAATCCACAGATTGTTCCTGATAAGGCTTTGCCGACTTACAATAATTATTTTTTAGGAAATGATTCAACGAAATGGGCAACAAATGTCAAGATATATCAAGGGGTTACATTCAAAAATGTATATCCCAATATCGATATCAGGTATTATACCACATCCGGTAAATTAAAGTACGATGTAATTGTTCATCCCGGTGGTGATATTAATAATGTAGCACTCTATTTCGATGGGGTGGATGGATTGAAAATCAAAGAAGGGAAGCTCAGTATCAAGACTTCAGTTATAGAAGTACAAGAGGAATCACCATATACGTATCAATTATTGCGTAATACTAAAAATGAAATTCCTTGCAGTTTTGAAGTGCGTGGAAATATCGTAAGATTCAAATTGAATGGCACTTATAATAAAGATGCGATGCTGGTTGTAGATCCATCAATTGTTTTCTATGGGTATACAGGTAGTACTGCTGATAACTGGGGTTTTACTGCAACCTATGATGGACAGGGGAATTTTTATGGGGGTGGAATTGTATTTAGAAACGGACAGTTCCCTGTGAACAATGGCGCTTTTCAAACTAGTTTTCAGGGAGGTATTACAGAAGGTCAACTTTCAGGGACTGATATTGCTATTATAAAATTTGATCCTTCAGGGGTCAATCGTATTTATGCAACTTATCTAGGAGGTTCCGGTAATGAACAACCACATAGTTTAGTAGCGGATGGAGCAGGTAATTTATTTATTGGAGGAAGAACATCATCAGGTTCAAGTTATCCTGTACGCGGGGTAGGTTTGTATGGTACCGGTGGTGGGGTGTATGATATCATTATATCAAAATTAAGTGCCAATGGTGCAACACTCTTAAGTTCGGTAAGAATTGGTGGATCTGGTAATGATGGTGTCAATATACAGGCAAATTATGCCGGGGAATTAACACCTATTAGTATCAGGAGAAATTATGGTGATGACGCGAGAAGTGAAATTATTTTAGATGGAGGAGGTAATCCAATTCTTGCTTCCGTAACCCAATCTACCAATTTCCCTGTTACAGCCGGAGTATTTCAATCACAACCTGCGCAGGCGGTTAATAATCGTTATCAGGATGGAGTGGTCATGAAACTAACGCCCGATTTAAATACGATGCTATTCAGCACTTATTTAGGAGGTGATGGAGATGATGCTGCTTTTGTACTAGCCACCCATCCTCAAAATGGTAATATATATGTTGCAGGGGGTACTGCCAGTACTAATTTCCCGGGCAATAAAACAGGTGTTCGATTTCCTACCAATCAAGGTAATATAGATGGTTATGTTGCTGTCATTAGTCCCGATGGCTCACAATTGATTCGTAGCAGTTATTTTGGAACTACAGGGATCGATATTATCTACGGTATTCAGTTTGATCGTAATGGATTTCCTTATATTATGGGTACTACCACCGTTGCATGGCCTGTAATCAATGCACCTGTTAATGCCAATGGAAGTCAAACAACCGGAAAACAGTTTATTGCCAAGCTTCAATCAGATTTATCAAATTTTGTTTATTCAACAAATTTTGGGACCAACGGTTCCAACATACCGAATATATCACCTACCGCTTTTTTAGTGGATAGATGTGAAAATGTGTATGTATCAGGCTGGGGAGGGGAATTGGGCTACCCAAGTGCCGGTACACGTGGGTTAATCACCACTCCTGATGCTATAAAAACCCAAACAGATGGGGCGGATTTTTATTTTTATGTGATTGAAAGAGATGCTCAGCGCATCTTATTTGCCTCCTTTTTTGGTGCTACTGCATCAACATCAAGTGGCGGTCCTTCTCCGGATCATGTGGATGGCGGTACAAGTCGATTTGATGCCAATGGTACTATTTATCAATCCATCTGTTCTTGTAAAGGGAATGAAAATAATCCGGTAGGTTATTTAAGAGGTACAGCAGGTGTATGGTCACCCAATAATCCGAATAATCCGGCTAACGGTACCAGCGGCTGTAATCTGATGGCCATCAAAATTGCTTTTAATCTTGCCGGTGTGGGCGCTGGTCTCAGCGCCTCTATTAATGGTGTAAGAGATACAGCCGGTTGTGTTCCTATGACCGTGCAGTTTACGGATACATTGGCACAGGGGCGTGCTTATTATTGGAATTTTAATGATGGCTCACCAGAGATAAGAACCACCACACCTACTATTTCTCATACTTTTAATACGATTGGTGTGTATCGTGTTCGATTGGTTTCGGTGGATTCTACTACCTGTAACCAAACGGATACCGCTTATATTACTTTGCGCGTAAGAGGTGATGAAGCTACTTTAGGTTTTACATCCACCAAATTACCTCCATGTGAATCTTTAGCATTTGAATTCAATAATACGTCTATCGCACCTGCCGGTAAGCCATTCACCAATCAAAGTTTCCGTTGGGATTTTGGAGATGGTAATACCAGAATAGCAGGGCCCGGACTGGTTACACATACCTATGCGGCAGGTGGTACTTATGAAGTAAAACTTGTGTTGATCGATACCAATTATTGTAATCATCCTGATAGTGTAGTACAGCAAATCAGAATTGCTCCTAATGTAGATGCTCGTTTTGTTACACCGTCTGTGGGTTGTGCGCCTTATAATGCGATATTCAATAATACTTCTTTGGCTGGACAACAATTTCTGTGGGATTTTGGTGATGGCGGTACTTCTACTGCTACCAATCCAACTCATCTATATCCAAATCCAGGTACCTATACAGTTCGATTGATTGCTATTGATAATGCCACCTGTAATATTCGAGATACGGCATTTCAAACCATAACGGTGAGTGGAAGTCCGACTGCAGCATTTACCTATTCTCCCAATCCAACAGAGCCCAATACAGCGATTAGTTTTACCAATAACTCGATTGGAGCTACATCTTTCAAATGGTTATTTGGTGATGGAGATAGTACAGTGGGTAATAATATCGACGCACCGGTTCGGCATTTGTACAACCAAACAGGAACCTTTAATGCTTGTTTGATAGCTTTTAATGCTGCCGGTTGTAGCGATACTACTTGCCAGTCTATTAGTGTAGTCATTAATGTTGCAGCCAATGTGCCCAATGCATTCTCACCCAATGGAGATGGTAACAATGATCGAATATTTGTACGCGGATTTGGTATTGCAAAAATGACCTGGCGTATTTATAATAGATGGGGTGCACAA
>CAYMQQ010000084.1:0-9333 GCA_964392685.1 uncultured Sediminibacterium sp. | reverse complement strand
TTCCGACAGAAAAGTTTAAAGCATTCTCTAATTATTTGAAGGGCATAGCACTTAGTACAGAAGATAAAAATGTAGAACTACTTTCCTTGTTAATAGATTTTCCGCATATACCGTACCGGTATGTAATGGATGTAATTTTAAGCGAGAAGGAAAAAGCGATTTTAAATAGTGATGATAAGGTAGGTGAAAAGGTATCGCAAGAGATGGAAGCAGCAGCAGATGATAAGAGCGATGATATATTGGGTCAATCCCAGCGAAATGAGTTGGAGAATAATATTGCAATAACAACTCATGAACAAGTACCGGTTGTTCCAATAAATGCGGTTAGTGAGAAAAGAACAGGAAAAAAGAGTGTGACAATAGATAAGAGATGGCTGATCATTGGTGTCGCCTTATTTGTTTCGATTCTTTCAGCAGGAATTTATTGGTTCTATGATAAAAGTGGTAACTGTATGTATTGGACAGGTGATCACTATGAGAGGATCGATTGCGACGAAGACAACAATGATAAGGTTCTATTTAATGAAGAAAGATGGAAAAATTTTAGGAAGATCACCGATTTAAGTACCATCACAGAGAAATCAGTTGGAGTGGTACATTATTTTGGTAATAAGAATAGAGAGTTTTTTACCAGCGGCGGTAAACATCCCATTGAAACTACTCGACATTTGAGAGTGATGACACGCTATATCTGGGAAAAAGAATTCGGATCGAAGGATAGTGTAAAAAACAATACTTCTGTTGATCATAATAAAACCTTCCAGTTAACCAAAACTCAAAAATGAGAAATATACTGCTGATCATTATTGTTTCTCTTTTGTATTCCTGCGATGATCCAAATGGAAAAGTTACTGAGTCGAAACAGCTCAATGAACGAATCACTCGTCTCGAACAAAAAATGGATTCCTTAACACATACCTCAAACACTGAAGTGGAAGGATACTATAATAAGAGTACTGTTAGTGAAAATGGTCATTGCCAGGGAATCACCAAAAAAGGAACTCAGTGTAAAAGAAAAGCAAAAACCAACGGTTATTGTTGGCAGCATGGCAAGTAGTCGTTGGTTTTCCGTACACCACATTCACGAAAAATTTGTTCTTTTAGCTTTTTTGCTAAGTAAAATTTGGGATAGTACACTATACCCAACTCATTTCTGTAACTTCCTCATCTAAAAAATTACCATGGCCAGCAGGTTTTTATTCTTTGTTAGTATTCTCTTTCTCACCAGTTGCACACCATCCCAAAACCAACTCACCAGCGAAGAAAAAAAACAAGGCTGGATATTATTATTCGATGGTAAAACCACCAAAGGCTGGCATGGTTATAATAAAGATGGTGTACCTGCTGTATGGCTGGCCAAAGATGGTGAACTGCAATGTGACCCCACCAAAAGAACAGAGCTTGAAGTAACCGATCTCGTAACAGACCAGTCCTATGAAAACTATGAACTACAATTTGAATGGAAAATAAGTGAAGGCGGCAATAGTGGTGTATTCATCAACGTCCAGGAAAAGAAAGAACTAATGGCAGCTTGGATGACGGGTCCCGAATACCAGTTATTGGAGAAAGCACATGTAGATTTTGATAAACCTGAAAAGAAACCGGGAAGTCTGTATGCATTTACCAAAGAACCTGCAACAGTTACCAACAAGAAACCGGGAGAGTGGAACCAATCGACAATAAAACAAGTAAATGGTGTGATTGAATTTTATCTGAATGGAGTACGCACAGCTAAACAGGATCTAACATCGCAAGACTGGAAAGATGCAGTAGCACAAACTCATTTTAAAGCATATCCTGAATTTGCTATGATTACCAAAGGACATATTGCATTACAAGATTGGCAAAAACCGGTATCCTTCCGAAATATCAAACTTTTACCTCTATAACGCTGTGTAATATTACCGTTGTTGGTCGCCCGACCAACAACATATATGCGCAACTAAATATTATTTGAATACACCCTAAATGCATATTGTTGGTCAGGCGACCAACAATGGCAGATATTTTATAAACTCTAATCATGAATATAAATCACCCTTACTTTTTTAACTCGGCTGCATGTTTCGCTCCTGCCTCTCTCAAAATTTTGTAATAATGTTGAAGTGTAGATACAATACTGGTGCCTTTATTTTTTTCAATTTGACCTCGTACATAATCTAAAACCGTTTCCTTATCTACCTCATCTATAAAGTTGAGATTTACTTTCCACCAAATCGCATCGTCAATAAATTCCGTGAATTTAGAAGACACGGCAAATTTTAAAATATTACCACCACTGGGATAGAATTGTATACTATGACAATTCAATTTCTGTTGCGCAAAAGCAGCATCCCACATCTTACGTATTTTTTCACCAATCACTTCTTCACTATCCTTTTCAACATCTACGCAAGCAGCATCTAAAAGTCTTCTTTGGTACATGTATACATAATCACCTTTGGGTTTTGGGTCTTTGCCTCGACTATCAATATAGATACAAATATTTTCCAGCTTTTTAAGATTCGGACAAGGTTGTGTCTTATCCTCCACAACTTCTAAAAATTGAAGAACCAGTATTTTTCCATCGGGTTGTAGAACAAGCGTTCTTACATCCCCGTTTGCCCCTGCACCACGGTTGAAAGTATCATTTGTTAAAGTACCATCTGCATTCAAACGTGCGATTTGGTTTCTGTTGATTCCATTGTATTTGGTGAAATTGCCCCCCACTAGTATTTTTTCATCAGGTTGTAGGGTGATTGTACGTACAGTATAATTTGCCCCTACGGAACTTTCAAAGGTTTTATCCAAACTACCATTAGTATTCAGTCGCGCTATTTTATTTCTACTAGTATTAAAGTGTTTCGTAAAATCTCCACCAATCAATATTTTTCCGTCTGCTTGTAAGGCAATGGTATTTATTTTTTCATTGACTCCTCTATTCGAATCAAAACTTTCATCTACACTACCATCTGCATTCAATCGTGCAATATGGTCTCTCATGATACCATTGAAAAATCTAAAATCTCCACCAATCAATATCTTCCCATCAGGTTGTAAGGTAATAGCATACACAGAAGAGAACAATGCGCCCTCACCCGGATTAAAACTTTTATCAAAGCTACCATCAGCATTTAGCCGAGTAATACCACCAAATCTTACCTTACCATTAAACGAGTTAAAATATCCACCCACCAGTATTTTCCCATTGGGTTGACGTAACATGGTAAATACAAGACCATCTATTTCTTTATCTAGTTTGAAAGTTTTATCTAATGTACCATCCGCATTGAGTCGAGCCACGCGTTTAACGCTTGTTCCATTGTAAGTATTAAAAGCTCCACCAATTAATATCTTTCCATCGGGTTGTAGAGCTAAAGCATCTATACCATTATCTGGTCCGGTACCCGGATTAAAACTATGATCTACCGTACCATTGGCAAGTAATCGAACAATACTTTTACTATTCTTTCCGTTGAAGGAAGTGAAATATCCGGCAATGATTAACTTCCCATCGGGCTGTGTCACAACTTCAGCAACAGAGTTGTTTGCACCTGTGCCGGGATTAAATGTGTTATCTACTGTTCCGTCGGAGTTCAACCTGGTAATATAACTGGTTTTACTAGGTTCTGGCGAGTTGTTAAAGTCTATATTGGTAAGTAGGTTGCTATTTTTCTGAACAAGGTTGTTTGATATTCTACTAACATCTACCCCGACATTTTTTGTGTAAAGTGAAGAATTGTTTTTATCTATTGTTTGCGAAATTGATTTGCTACTATAAAGCAGCAATGATAATGTGATGATGTAATATGTTTTCATGGGCTCGTATGCGTGTATTTTAATTCAAAATAAGTTTCTGTTAGCAATTATCAATAGCTATTATTGGGTATTTTCTCTGCTCTTTGAGCGCATAAAAGTGAAACTTATCTTATTTGTCTTAGTTTAATGTTAATAATACTCGGATGATACCCTCGCCGTTATTGTTCGCCCGATCAACATGCCTATCACCATCTTTAAAAATTCTTTCACTAAATTGAAAACAAATCTACTTGCATGCGAAAGATAGTCTTCCTTAGTCAGTTATTGATTGTAATTGCTGCATCATTCACAACAGTTATTGCGCAGAAAAAAACAACGATTCAGCTTAAAGGACTGAAAGCAGCAGTTGAAGTGTGGAGAGATGAATGGGGTATGAATCATATTTATGCCAACAACCAACAGGACCTTTTTTTTGCACAAGGGTATTGTGCAGCCAAAGACAGGCTTTTTCAGTTTGAAATATGGCGCCGGCAAGCAACAGGAACCGTTGCCGAAATATTGGGTGAAAGAGAACTAAAAAGAGATATCGGAACCAGACTGTTCAAGTTCAGGGGTAATATGGATAAGGAACTGAACTATTATCATCCACAGGGAAAAGAAATCATCAACGCGTATGTAGCAGGTGTAAATGCATACATCAGAGAGATCAACCAAACACCGGCAGCATTGCCGGTTGAATTTAAGCTGCTCAATATTCAACCCAAAGAATGGACTCCCGAAGTAGTGATATCAAGACATCAGGGTTTACTCGGCAATATTACACAGGAACTCAATATTGCATTGGCTATTCAAAAAGTAGGCATAGAGAAAGTAAAAGAGATCATGTGGTTTCATCCGAAAGATCCCAATCTCAAAATGGACAGCAGCATACGTGTCGATCTACTGACCCCTCAAATTCTTGAACTCTATAATGCTTATCGGAAAGATGTGGTGTTTGTGAAAGAAGACCTGGTAAATCCAACAACAACAGCAGCAGCTTTATTGAATCAGGCAAATATCAAAAGAGAGCAAGAAGCATTTGAACTCAATCCAACAACAGACGGAAGTAATAATTGGATCGTGAGTGGAAAAAAATCGGCCAGTGGTTTTCCCTTATTGGCAAATGACCCACATCGTAAAATTGCGGCTCCCTCATTAAGATATATGGTACACCTCGTAGCACCCGGCTGGAATGTGGTGGGTGGTGGTGAGCCCGTTATTCCCGGTGTTTCAATCGGACACAATGAATATGGTGCATGGGGTTTGACCATCTATGAAACCGATGGCGAAGACTTGTATGTATATGATCTGAATCCCGCTAACCTAAATCAGTACAAGCATAAGGGAAAATGGGTAGATATGCAATCAATCGAAGAAAAAATAGCCGTAAAAAATGCAGCCACTGTAACTGCCCGCTTGTTGTATACATTGCATGGACCTGTTACTTATATCGATTCGGTTAACCATAAAGCCTATGCTGTTAAATGTGCATGGATGGAACCGGGAGGGGCACCCTATCTTGCTTCGCTACGAATTGATCAGGCAACTGACTGGGCATCATTCAGAGAAGCCTGCTCCTACAGTCATATACCCGGAGAGAATATGATATGGGCAGATAAAAAAGGAAATATTGGCTGGCAGGCGGTAGGTATTGTTCCCGTTAGAAAAAACTTTAGTGGCTATGTTCCCATACCCGGTGATGGTCGTTATGAATGGGATAGTTATCTGCCCATTAAAGAACGTCCACATGTACTCAATCCGGAACAAGGATTCTTCGCAACAGCTAATCAAAATGTAACACCTAATTCCTATAAAAGATGGGATGCAGTAGGGTATACCTGGGCAGATGCATATAGAGGCGATCGTGTAAATAGGGTATTGAGCCAAGATAAAAAATTCACGATCGAAGAAATGGCGCAGTTGCAAAACGATTATTACTCTATTCCTGCAAGCGAGCTGGTACCCTTACTTAGTAATGTTACACTCTCTGATGAAGCATCTGTTGCAGCAAAAAAATATTTTGATCAGTGGAACTATATATTGGGTATGGAAAGTATTGCAGCATCGATTTATGCGCAGTGGGAGCGACAAATATATATTCAGGCAGGAACCACATTTATACCCGCAGCTGCAAGAGGCTTGATTAGTTTGCAGTTAACTACGATTATCAAAATGTTGAAATCACCTGCACCCTATTTTAAAGAAACAGGAAAGTCACCTGAACAATTGAGAAATGAATTTCTGGCGACCACATTTAAAGATGCAGTTGCTGCGCTGAAAAAAAGATTGGGCGCAGATATGAGCCAGTGGCAATATGGACAAACAAAATTTAAACATGCATTGATTCGTCATCCACTGTCTGCATTTGTTGAAACAGAACTGCGCAATCAATTAGATCATGGTCCGCTTCCGAGAGGCGGTAATGGTCATACGTTAGGTGCTAACGGTGGTATCGATAATCAGCTGAGTGGTGCCAGTTTTAGAATGGTAGCCGATACAAAAGACTGGGATCAAACACTCATGATCAATACCCCCGGACAATCAGGTGATCCTGAAAGTCCCTACTATCGTAATTTATTCGAAAAGTGGGCAAAGGATCAGTTCTTTCCGTCTTATTTTTCAAAACCAAAAATTCTGCAACACACCAAAGAAATTTCATTATTGAAGCCGGTTCAGTAATTTTTTTTAGTTGTTCATCACATTAAAACAGTGCTGCCTTTCAGCTTTTGGAAAGTTATCTTGCCGTTGTTGGTCGCCTGACCAACAACGCATATTCGAGACTAGACCAAACATTATTTGAATACATCCTAAATTTATGTTGTTGGTCAGGCGACCAACAACGGCAGAAGCAAATTTTGCTTATTGTTCTGAAAGTAAATAATGAATGTATTGTGGTACTTTTATCTACTTAAAATCATTCACCATGAAATCATTCTTATTGCTCTTTCTTTTAAGCATGTCAATATTGGTATCAGCACAAAAAAGTCCATATGCTGTAACTTCTTTTCTGGAACAGGGTCCTAAAGCACCTAATACCCATTATATTGGTGAAGCATGGTTGAGTAGCTTATTGCAAGCAGATGCCGATATGAACTATAATATCAGTAAAGCAACATTTCGCGCTAACTCTACTTTAGATTGGCATAAGCATACAACAGCGCAAGTCCTGATCATTTTGGAGGGACAAGGTTATTATCAAGAAAGGGGAAAAGAACCCATCATTGTGCGAAAAGGAGATGTTATTAAATGTAACAAAGATGTAGAACACTGGCATACATCTACTAAAGAAAGTGATGTAACCTATTTGGCCATTTATGGAGGAACACAACCTACAATTTGGGGAGAGAAATTAACGCAAGAATATTACGACAGCGTTGCCCAGAAGTTGAAGAAGAATTAAGGCTTAAAAGAATTACCCTATATCGTTTATTACAACAATTGATGGCAGTATCTAACTTTTGGAAAGTTCTAAAACTTTCCAAAAGTTCATAGCGTTGCTTACTTTTAAGTATGAAAATGCAAATCTACCTGCTATTAATGTTCGGTTTCTTGAATAGCACAACAATATATGCTCAAGAACCCTATGTCCGCATCGCTAAAATCATAGTTGATACCTCTCAACTCAAGCAATACCAATCTTTCTTAAAAGAAGGTATCGAAACTTCTGTAAAACTTGAAAAAGGGGTACTCAGAATGTTTGCGGTTTATGAAAAAGACAAGCCCAATCATGTGACCGTTTTTGAGACCTATGCCAGTAAAGAAGCATATGAGAGTCATATTAAGACCACTCACTTTCAAAAGTATAAAAATGGCACCCTCAAAATGGTTCAGTCTTTGGAATTGGTGGATGTAGTTCCGATTATTTATAAAACAAAAAAAGAAAGATCCTTATAAAATAGGGTCATGTAGTCCTGTACGACTTTACTGAATCGTTTTTTCAATCTTTTTTGCCAGATTGGTATTCCCCCAGTTAGCCAACTCATATAAAAGAGGGATAAGACTCTTACCAGACCTAGTAAGTCGATATTCAACTCTCGGAGGCAATTCTTTAAACTCCTCGCGTTCTATTAATGACAGCTCTTCCAATTCTTTTAACTCGTTGGATAATACTTTATTGGAAATAGCAGGGATTAACTGATTCAGCTTACCAAATCGTATAGACTTTTCACCAATACAATTTAATATAATAGGCTTCCATTTGCCACCAATGATAGACATAGTTCTGGTAACAGGGCATTGATAGGGGTTGGTAATTGCTCTCATAAAAAACTGGTTACCTGTAAGTTACTTGTATTCACTAAATTAGTTACAATAGTACACTAATATGATTAGATTTGTAAAAAAATAAAAGCCATGAAAAAATTAGGTACACTACTCACTTCTATATTCATCATGAGTAATCTTTTAGCACAAAATAATAATGAGGATATCGTTAAAGAATGGCAGAGGGCAAAAAATTATACAAAAGAGTATCTGGATGCAATGCCGGAGTCCGGGTATAGTTTAAAGCCAACTAAAGAAATGCGTTCTTTCGCTGCGCAGTTTTTACACTTGAGTGATGCTATTTATGGATTTATTGCAGCTGCTACCGATGAAAAATCAACAATTGGATTTGGAGAGTTGGAAAAATCAAATGATGAAAATAAAAAAAGTGTTATCAATAAAGTGATGAGCGCCTATGATTTTGCTATCGCAGCCATCCAAAAGTATCCAAACGAAAACTTATCAAAAACGGTCAAGCTTTTTGGCAGATTTGATATGAGCAGACAACTTGCTATTGAAAAATGTTTTGAACATCAAACTCATCACAGAGGTCAGGCAACAGCATATTTGCGATTAGCGGGAGTTGTTCCTCCGGCAGAAAAATTATTTTAAATCTCAATGTAGAGGCTTCATCACTCAATTATATTTATGAAAGTTTTAAACATCTTTTTTGCAGTTTTATTCCTTCTTAGTTTATCATTAATAAGTGATGCCCAATCTACAACACAAGTAAACTCAAAATGGGGAAAAATTAATTTAGGAAAACAGGCTTTTGAACTGCATAATGTGACCGGTGAAACAATCAAGTTTCAGGGCAGAGAGGTTATTAAAATTGAGAGAGATTTGAAAGCACTTCCTTTCGACTCAACCAACATTGAGAAGACAGTTGATGAACCACATTATGCGAAGCTTATAGGTATCGATGATTTTGAAAATGGTACTATTGAAGTCAAAATGTATAGTCAACTTCAAAATCCTGCTCCGTATTCAGGAATCGCAGGTTTTATAGGCGTTTATTTTAGAATCAAAGAAGATGACTCCGCTTTTGAAGGCATTTATCTTAGACCCAAAGTAGGTAGACATGCCAACCAACTATTTAGGAATCATGCAGTACAATATATGTCGTACCCACATGCAAAGTTTGATACCTTACGCAAAACGGCTCCGTTTAGATATGAGGGTTCTGCTCCTGTTGCTTTGAATGAGTGGATTACTATGAGCATAGAAGTCAAGGGGGAAACAGCTGAAATGTTCATTAATGACATGAAGTATTCAACCTTTATCGTAGACAGA
>CAYMQQ010000083.1:0-9357 GCA_964392685.1 uncultured Sediminibacterium sp. | reverse complement strand
GCTAAATAGCGGAGACAATGTGTTTAAAGCATGGAATGGTGCACTGTTTCAAAACACTTATGTGTGGGGAGTTGATGTTAAATTTCCACTGTTCCTGAGAGAAGGACGGGGAGACTATAAAAAGTCTGTATTGAAGATCAAAGAAACCAATTATGATCTTTAATTAAAAAGTAGAGAGGTTGATAATAAAGTAAGAAACTATCTCAATGACAGAGTTCAGCTGCAACAACAATTATTGATTGCGCAAAGTGCCTATAAAAACTTTCAATCTTTATTAAATGCGGAATACTTCAGATTTCAAAATGGTGAAAGCTCTTTATTCTTAGTCAATACCCGAGAGAATAAAGTGATAGAGACAGCCGAAAAAATGATTTCACTTCGTATCAAATACTTGAAATCTCGTTATGCCATCGACTGGGCTTCGGGTTTGTTACGCTGATTCGAATACAATCTTTTTTCTACAGATATACGCATGCCATAACATAAATGCAGCCACTGTTCGATAAGGTTTCCATGGTTCAGAAATGGATTCTAAATATGTCCTATCGGTATCGCTTGGAAGATGCTTTACATGCTTTAAGCTGTTGACCAAGGCAATATCACCAAAAGGGAAGAGATCCACACTGTGCAAACACATCATTAAAAAAACATCTACCGTCCAGTTACCAATACCTTTAACAGCTGTAAGTATTTTTCTAATTTCCTCATCAGTTGAATGGATAAGTTGTTGAAGAGTAATGCTTTCTTCAACGAAAGCCTGCGCAAGACATTTTGCGTACTTGGTTTTTTGTCTGCTGAAATAACACTGTTTTAATTCTTCATCAGAAAGCAGCAATACTTTTTCCGGAGTGATTTCTCCAATGTAGGATTTCAGCTTTACAAAAGCTGCTCTTGCAGAAGCTAGTGACACTTGTTGTTCCAAAATGATATGGATCAAAGTTGCAAAGGAAACTTCCCGACTCCAAAAAGGAGGATATCCGTAGTCTTTTAGAATCTGTAATAAATGCGGATCTCTTTCAGACAATCGATCACAAATAACGACAAGATCTTTTTCACTAAATCTTGATGCAATTGTCATGATTGTTTTTCCTTGAACTTAGCTATCGCATTTTTACTGTATTCACTCAAGATCAATCGACCGCTGATTTTAGCACGCTCTTTTAATAATTCATCCCAATGATCGGTACCCGCCCAAAATATTTTTTTCATTTCACGCATCGCATCAGCACTGGAATTTGAAAGTGTAGTCGTCATTCTTGTAATAGAATCATCCATTCCTGCCACATCTGCATGCAGTTCAGCAAACAATCCTTTTCTTCTTGCCCAGTCTGCTGGTCTCCACATCGTTGCATCTATCGCCAACTGAGAAAATGCAGATGTGCCGATTTTTCTTTCAACAGCAGGACCCACTACAAACGGACCAATCCCCACCGCCAGTTCACTGAGTTTTACATCAGCTCCTTCTACTGCAATGGCATAGTCTGCAGCTGCTGCAATACCCACACCTCCTCCAACACATTTACCCTGAATTCTGGCAATGATTAATTGAGGCGCTGTTCGCATCGCATTGATGACTTGCGCGAAACCATTGAAAAATTTAGAACCGGTAGCCTCGTCTGTAATAGAAGAAAGCTCATCAAAGGAAGCTCCGGAACAGAATACTTTTTCGCCGGATGATCGAAGTACCATTACTTTGGTTTCTGTATTCAAGCCTTCACTATGAATAGCTTTTGCTAAAGCATCCAGTATTTTTCCGGGCAACGAATTTCTTTGCGGATGATAAAATTCAATCGTAGCAATGCCATGCTCTCTTTCTACTTTTACATATCCTTCTTTAATTTCTTCGATCATAACAGTAATTTTTAATTGAATGATGTAAACGATCTCAGCCTTTAGCTTTTTCTTTCCACCATGGTGAGAATGGTAGCTACTCCGGTGATCTCACCCGTTTCATCCATGATCTCAACCAGCCATTTCACAATACCTTTATCAATATCTGTGGGTTCCTTCTTTTCTTGTCTTGTTTTCTCTTTACAAGTAAATCGAACTTGTATCTCTGATCCGGGATATACCGGCTTGGTAAATCTTAACTCATCAATACCATAATTCAGCAATACCGGATTTTTATCATAACTGCTCACAAAAAGTCCGGCAGCGATACTCATGATCAGATAACCATGTGCTACCTGCTTTTCAAACATGGTACCTGAGAAATCAGTATCACGCAAATGTGCATAGAAATGATCTCCACTTAAATCTGCAAACTGGTCAATATCTTCTGCAGTGATCAATCTTTTCTCCGTTAACAACTGATCGCCGATTTGTAATTCATCAAAATACTTTTTGAAAGGATGTACATCACCGATATTTCCTTTTGCACCCGGCTGATAAATATTACTGATGGCAGTGATCATATCAGGTGAACCCTGAATAGCCACTCGCTGCATATAATGTTTCACACCACGTATGCCCCCCATTTCTTCACCACCACCGGCTCTACCCGGACCACCATGTACCAACAATGGTAATGGAGAACCGTGTCCGGTACTTTCTTTGGCGCAATCATTATTCAATACCAATATTCTTCCATGATACATTCCTGCACCAAGCACATATGATTTTGCGATTTTCTTGTCTGCTGTAACGATTGAGCTTACCAAAGATCCCTTACCCATTTTAGCCAGTTGTATAGCGTCTTCTACATGATCATAAGGCATAAGTGTTGAAACCGGTCCAAAGGCTTCAATCTCGTGCACTTCTTTAGAGTGAAATGGGTTTTCATTCAACAATAACAATGGACTCATGAATGCTCCTTTCTGTGCATCTGCATCAATGACTTGCACACTATCCAAGGATCCATAAATCAATTGAGAAGAAGCCAATAATTTTTGAACCTGTGCTTTTACTTCTGCTCTTTGTGATTCACCTGCTAAAGATCCCATTCTCACTTTTTCATTCAATGGATTTCCGATTGTTGTTTGCGACAGGTATTTACCTAAGGCAATCTGTACCTCTTCTATTTTATCAGCAGGCACAAAAATTCTTCGGATAGCGGTACATTTTTGTCCGCACTTGGTGGTGATTTCTTTTCTTACCTCTTTTAAAAAGATATCCCATTCTGGCATCTCAGGTGTTACATCCTTACCTAACACGATACAATTCAAGGAATCTGCTTCCATAGTGAATGGTACGTTCTGCGAAAGAATAGAGGGTGTTGATTTCAACATCAATCCGGTAGATGCAGAACCTGTAAATGTTACAACATCTTGCGCCGTAACATGCTGCAACATATCACCGGCACTTCCACACACCAGTTGTAAAGCGCCTTGAGGAAGAATTCCCGATGCAATGATTTCACGCACCACCGCTTCAGTAAGAAAAGAAGTAACTGTTGCAGGCTTTACCACTGCAGGCATTCCTGCCAAAAGGTTAACAGCAATTTTTTCAAGCATGCCCCATACAGGAAAGTTGAAAGCATTGATATGAACCGCTACACCTTCCTTAGGTACCAGTAAATGATGCCCCATGAAAGTGTTGGCCTTACCCAATACATGATGTTCACCATCCAGACAATAAGGCTCATCCGGAAATTTTCTTCTGAGTGAAGCATAAGAAAATAAATTACCGATTCCTCCCTCAATATCTACCCAACTATCTGCTTTGGTGGCGCCGGTTTGATAACTGATCTGATAAAACTTATCGAGGTGATTACGAAGGTGTAGTGCCAAATTTTTAAGCATCAATCCACGCTCATGAAAACTCATATTTCTAAGCGCAGGATTACCCGTTGTTCTGGCATATTGTAAAATATCTTTAAAGTCAATTCCTTTGGTAGAAGCAGTAGCAATCTGTTCTCCTGTAACAGCATTAAATAAAGGTTGTCCTTCACCATCTCCGGTGATCCATCGTCCCAGAATAAAATTCTCAAGCTTAGCCATAGCAATCGTTTAGTTTACAAAGCTAACGATTGATCGCTTTGTTTGTTGACCGGTTTAACATATTTAACGTGGCAGCAAACCGAACTGTCGGGCATGATGAGTTACATGCTTATAATGCAACAATATCCATTCTTCAAAATTCAGCGGACCAAACACGGGGTGTGCAATTTTTTTATCCGGATGGAGTGCGTAAAATGAAAAAAAGTTTTCGATCGCTTCTTTCAAACGCGCTTTTGCTGTGTTCAGATCCGGTTCTCTAACGGGCAAAGGCTCTTCAGGAAGTACCGGTGCCTTTGTGTTTTCACGGAACTGCTTATCGCTCAATAAAAACTCTTTGAATTTTGGCAAGTGCTCTTCCGGTGTAACCATCGGGAAATGAATCTGATCGGTGGATACTTTGAAAAACCCCGTTACATGTTCTACCATTTGCTGAACATTCATTTTACCCCAAAGTGGCGTTGTATCCGCAGACAAATGACTGATCCATTCAGGAAATGTGGTTTTAATGAATGAGGCTTTATCCTGGTCCATTTTTTTCTGCTAAGGTAATCCTGAAAAGTTTATAGAAAAGCAATCTTTGTTTTTTATATTGCAATACCAAGATGTTGAACTGCCTTAACTGTAACGCTCCGCTAACTACTACACAAAAATTTTGTGGCGAATGTGGTCAGAAAACTGCATTGAAGCGTGTGAATTTGCACGATGTATTCCATGATGCCATTCACTATTTCACCCATGCCGATAAAGGAATTTTTACCTTATTAATATCGCTGATCAAACAGCCGGGATTGGTTGCCAAAGAATATGTAGAAGGAAAAAGAAAGAAGCATTTTCCTCCTTTGAATTTCTTTTTAATTGTAGCAGCTGTATATATTGTCATGGGAGGTATTACATCAAAATATAGCAAGACTCCACTTCAAAGAAATACTCGAGAAAACAGTTATACATCTGCACCTAAAACTAATATGCCGGATAACTTTCAACAAGCAGAAAGTATCAAACGAATGGAAAAGATGGCAAATATTGGTCGTTTTTTTTCCAAGTACTCCAATTATGTAGCCATGCTTGCTGCTCCGTTGATCAGTTTTTTAATCTGGTTATTGTACCTAAGAGGGCGGTATAATTATACTGAGCATCTTGTTGCTAACTTATACCTGATTGGCTTTACCAATTTATTTCGATGTTTAATTGTGGCACCGATAGCGATATTCTTGAGTATAAAACCGGAAAACAGAAATGTACAACTCGCATTTGTACTATTCGAGGTCTTGTACAGAACGCTATTCTATTACCGCTTTATGGGCGAATACAGTTGGGCCGGAAAAGCCAAAGCCTTTTTAGTATCAGCAGGTACAGCTATATTCTGGAGTGCGCTGATAGGCACTATATTTTATGTTTATATGCGATGGGGTTGATGGCTTGCACCTAAACAATCGGTAACAACACACTAAATGTAGTACCCTTATCAGGTTCTGACTCAATATTGAGAGATCCATTCAATTTAATGATCAGGTGCTTTACCAACATCAATCCAAAGCCATATCCTTTTTCTCCGGAAGTACCTTGTGTTGATTCCTGCTCACCATATAATATCTGATGAATGGTATCTTGATCCATTCCGGATCCTGTATCGCTAACTTTGATCGATAATTGCTTGGTTCTGGTAACAACGATGGATAATTCTACTGTGATCTTACCGTTTATGGGCGTGAATTTGATCGCATTCGAAATCAGGTTACCCGTGATCTGCAATAATTTATTCTTTGAAAAATGAATATCTTCTGTTTTGCTATCTGTAAGAAATCTTAAACTGATTTTTTTATTGACAGCCTGTGGTGCAAATAATCTTTCCAATTTTTCCTTAAAGATCAACAGATTGTATTCATTACTATCCGGCTCATGTGAAGGGTTATCAGTTTTCTTTTCTGAACTCAATATCTCATCCGCCAATTCCAACAAAGAATGTCCGCCTTTTTGTATCATGGATACCAATTGCAGCACTTCATCCAATTTATTCTCATTGCCTTGTTCACTAATGATTTGCGCCAGACCTACAATACCGGATAAAGGCCCTCTGATATCGTGTGCCACTTTTTTCTGTGTTTCTTTGGCCTCTTTCACACGATTCTTCAATCCATTGATCACGCGAATTACCATCAGTCTGTTGACAATTTCATCGGCGATGATCTTCAACATTTCTACTTTCTCCGGACTGATTTCTTTACCAATGGTATCCAATACACATAAAGCCCCCAGTTGAATACCATTGCTGGTTTGTAATGGCACTCCAAAATAATAGCGTAGGTTGGGATCATCTTTTACATAAAACTTATCCTTGAAACGGTCATCTGCAGAAAGATCTTTTACTTCAAAGAATTGATCGGATACGATCGTGTATTGACAAACAGAATCCTCTCTGGGCATTTGTTCCAGATCCAATCCATAATTAGTAACGGTCCATTGTGTGAATGAATCAATCATATTCACCAATGAAATATTGGTACCGGCTACTTTGGCAGCTAGTTTGGCTAAGTCTTTGAAATTTTCTTGTAAGGATGAATAGTCCAGATCGAATTCAGATAATTCGATCACACGTTGCATTTCATTTTCCGGTAATGGGGCTGCCATTTAGATAGTTTTAAGTATAAAGATACCGACAGTAACGGAGATAACCATTATATGTATATCAATTCATGGTTCTGCTACACACTTGTCATAGAAACCACTACAATATAAGTGCCGTCAATTGGTTCCTGTACCACACTACCTGAATTTTTTTATATTTAAGGAATAATTAAGCCATGAAAAAAAATAATCTTTTTACGCTGTTGCTACTGGGTTGTATCATGCTGGTGATTACAGCCTTTACTGAAAAAAAGCAGGTTCAACAACCATTGAAAGGTGCCTGGCAACAGGTCAATGGCGATGTACAAACCACCCTCATTATTACCGACCATATTTTTTCTTCCGCTACCTATAACCTACGTGAAAAAAAATTCATCAGTTCTTACGGGGGAAAATATAGCATAGCACAAAATAAGCTCACCATTGCTATCGAATGGAATAACCTAGACTCCTCAGCAGTGGGCACCCAAAAAATTACAAATATCCAGATCAACAATGACCAACTCAGGATGGAAGGAAATACCGGTAGCTGGAAACGCTTAGATGACGGTACCCCCGGCGCATTAGCCGGTGACTGGATCATAACAGGTAGCTATACAAATGATCAGGTATCAAAAAGAAGAAGTCCTTTTTATCCGAGAAGAACGATGAAAGTGTTATCTGGCAAACATTTTCAATGGATCGCGTATAATGTGGTGACCAAACAATTTTTTGATACCGGGGGTGGCACCTACACTACAGAGAACGGAAAGTATACGGAAACCATTCACTTTTTCACTAAAACAGCTGCAAGTGTCGGTAAAGTCTTGGCATTTGACTATTCATTTGTGAATGGCGACTGGAGACATCAAGGTCTTAAATCAACAGGAGGGGTGATGGATGAGTGCTGGTCAAGAAGAGAAAGCTTAGAGAACCCGGCACAGTAATAAGAAGTTAATGATTAGGATTAGGTAGCATAAACACGAACACTTATCCCTATTTTTTTAATTTTCCGGCCTCAGAAAAAAAGCGTTAAGAAATTTACGTAGTGAAGCGCCTGACTGCCGCCAGGCAGGTTAAGCAAAAGATGATGCTTAGATATATCCAATAGCTGGTGCACAGCTTTGCTTAATCAAGGAACAAAAGTTGAGCTTTAGACTTCATCTTTTGTAGCGTAACGAAGTAAATTTTAGCTTTTTTTCTGAAGCCTTGATTTTTTTGTTACTTTTTTATCAAGAAAAAAAGTAAACGGAGGGAACGTCTTTAGTGACGATATTTAGAGATTAAAATACATAGTCCCATTAATCAATTTTGATGCAAGAACAAGATCTCATCCAGAAAACAGCAATATTCGTCAAAGAGACTTTACAAAACAGCGAAAGTGGACATAACTGGTTTCATATTGAGCGTGTTTGGAAGAATGCGATACATATAGGCAAGACAGAACATGTAAATATGCTGGTTGTTCAACTGGCAGCACTTCTCCATGATATCGCTGATTCAAAATTTTATGATGGAGATGAAACCATCGGACCTAAGATGGCAAGAAACTTTTTAGCAGCAGAAAAAGTGGATGAGTCCATTATTGATCATGTTGTGAAGATCATGGAAAATATGTCGTTCCGATCCGGATATGATCAGCCATCTTTCCGATCCATTGAACTACAGGTGGTACAAGATGCAGACCGACTAGATGCAATTGGGGCTATTGGTATCGCAAGGGCTTTTCATTTTGGTGGATATAAAAATCGAGAAATGTATGACCCCGCTATATCTCCTGATTTGAATATGACCAAAGAAGCTTATAAAAAAAGTACAGCACCCACGATCAATCATTTTTACGAAAAACTATTGCTACTAAAAGACAAAATGAATACCACTACCGGAAAGAAGATGGCTGAAGAGCGACATGTTTTTATGGAAAAATACCTGCAACAATTTTATACGGAATGGAATGGAGAAGCTTAATCATAGTACTATGTATATAAAGAAATTATGCTTGTTGGGTTTATTGGTTGTATCGGCTTGTTCTACACCCAAGTATTTCCGAAAGCTGGATAAAGAAGAAAAGAAGGCGGTGAAAACAGCCAAGCAATGGGTGGATGCTTCACCCAAACAAACACATGTATTGATCATGACAAGCAAGGGTAATTTGGTGGTGAAATTGTATGATGAAACGCCTTTACACCGAGATAATTTTATCAGTAAGGTAAAAGCAGGTTTTTATGATAGTTTGTTGTTTCATCGTGTCATCAATCGATTCATGATACAGGGCGGTGATCCGGAAAGTAAGTATGCTACGGCGGACAAAAGAATTGGAAGCGGATCTGCACCGGGAGATCGTATCCCTGCAGAATTCCGAACGGCACAAAATATTTTCCATAAAAGAGGAGCATTAGCGGCTGCAAGAACCGATAATCCGGAAAAAGCCAGTAGCAATTGTCAGTTATAAATTGTACAAACACCTGTTTGGCGAAAAACAGAATAAGACAGTACCATTCGTTCGCGTAATCTTACGCTTAATGATTACAAAAAAAATCTATAAACTACAGAAGTAGGTACACCACACCTTGATGTTGTATATACTGTTTTTGGAGAACTCGTAACAGGGTTTCATGTATTGGACTCCATTGAAACTAAACCTACGAAAAGCGATAGACCCATTACTGATATTCGAATGCGCATGTTTTTATTGAATACACCTAAAAAGAAAAAGCAGCTGAACGCTGCTATTTCTATTAGTGGCTTTAATTTTGATCCGTAAAGTTGTTGGTACAAAGCTAATTCATTAGCAGTGGGTGAATATGATATTTTA